>JBILVV010000460.1:0-3775 GCA_044370255.1 Pirellula sp. | reverse complement strand
CAATCTCGGAAACAAGCGAGATGGCGTTCAAACTGTAGCAGGACTTTCGTTAGACCTCCCCTTCGACGATCTCGCGGGCGGGGGCACCGCGGTGGCGACGTTGTTTGGCGCATCGTTTGTTGATACATCGATCGACTCGATCCGCGACTCGGTCGATCATACGAGCGATGTTCGAATCGCGATCCGCGACAACCAGTTGAGGTTCGCGAGCGATGCTGACAACCACGCGGCAGGACTTATCCCAACCTGCACGCAAGGGCCCGTTCTCGTCGGTTAGGTACACATCGACTTGGCGTCCGCGATCCGCTAATCTCGATACAGCCGACATAAGCCGATCTTCGATCCAGCCGCGAAGACCTTGAGGCAGAATTTCACCCTTTGCGTGAATAGAAACCAGCACGATTGAATTCTCCATGTTGCGAGTCAAACAAGTCAGTCCACACAGGAATAATACGGCGATTCCGTCCCGGAAGTCGCCTGATTCTGGTACAACAATTGTTAAATAAAATCAAAAGGTTGAAGACGCGACAGTTCGAAGGAGCGAATGACTATGGAGTCGTTGAATTACCATCATTTGATGTATTTTTGGGTCACAGCGCGCGAGGGATCGATGACTCGGGCAGCGGCTAAATTGCACGTGACCCCCGCGACTCTCAGCATTCAGATCAAGGAGTTGGAGAAATTCCTCGGCCGGCAGCTTCTGCGAAAATCGGGGCGGGGCTTGGCGTTGACGGAGACGGGCGAATCGGTGCTGCAGTATGCATCGGATATTTTTTCGACCGGAGAGGAGATGCTCAACGCATTGCGAGGGAACCCGCTCGGTACACCGATGCTGTTTCGTGTGGGAGTGAAGGATGTTATGCCCAAGATGGTCGCCTATCGGCTACTCGAACCCGCATTGAAGCTTGAGACACCGATGCGTTTGGTCTGTCACGAAGGGGCGCTGGAGGACTTGATCAGCGAGCTGAGTATTCATCGGCTCGATGTCGTTTTATCGGACACCCCGATGGACCCGCGTTACAGCGTGAAAGCGTATTCGCACTTGCTCGGCGAATCGTCGATCAGTGTTTTGGCGGCTCCGAAACTGGCCACGCAATTGCGAGCGAGCGACACGTTCCCGAAGAATCTTCATCGCGCTCCATTCTTATTGCCAACATCGGATACGGTACTGCGACGATCGCTCGATTTATGGTTTGATCAGAACGAAATCGATCCTGACATTCGCTGCGAGTTCGAGGACGCAGCGATGCTGAAGATCGCAGGCAAGGAGGGGTTGGGGGTGTTCGTGGCTCCGACGATCATCGTCGAGGAGGTGGAGCGAATGTATGGCGTCCGTCGATTGGGAGAGCTACCTATCGTTGAGCGTTTTTACGCGTTGTCGGTGGAGCGCAGGATCAAGCATCCCGCCGTTCTCGCGATCTCCGCTAAAACAAAGAGCTGATCCGAAGACCATTAGCCGCCTTGCCCGTTGCTGCGGTTTCCCTGCGCCCCAGCCGATGCGACGACTGGCAAATGCCTGATACGTGCCACCCACCTATTTGACATTCCATCTTGGTTCTTGTATATTTCTTCGCGAGGAGATGCTGAGATGCCGAGACCGCTGCGTGCCGAACTGTTTGATCCTAAGGAAGTTGGAATCGTACACTGCATTCAAAGATGCGTTCGTCGTGCCTTTCTTGCGGGGCAAGACCCGGTGACAGGAAAGAACTACGAATCGAGAAGGGAATGGATCCGCGAACGACTTGAGTGCCTTGCTTCCGTCTTCGGTTTGGATGTGTTGACCTATGCCATTCTCTCCAACCACATGCATGTCATCTTGCGCACTCGCCCAGATGTGGTTTCCCAATGGTCTGACCATGAAATAGCCAAGCGGTGGCTGAGTCTGTTTCCCGGTCAGCGGGTCGATGAGTTTCTGGGGCAACCCACCCAAAGCCAAGTTGACGCCATGGTTCGAGAACCTGGCCGGATCGCGGAGATCCGTGAACGACTCAGCAACCCCTCGTGGTTTATGCGAGCGCTCGCAGAACCGATAGCACGTTTGGCAAATAGAGAAGATGAATGTACGGGGCGTTTCTGGGAGGGACGATTCAAGGCACAGGCGATTCGGGATGAGGCGGGTCTGTTGGCTTGTAGCATGTATGTCGATTTGAATCCCATTCGTGCGGCCATAGCGATGACGCTTGATGAATCGCTTCACACTTCAGCGTACGATCGCGTCGAGGGGATGCAGGGCAAGACAATCCCCTCGATTGCTGCCGACACAGTGGTGCTTTCCACGGAAGAAGCGGGTAAGCTCCGGCGGACTTCGACGCCGGATCAACTGCGGGAGCGGCGTGCGAAATCCAAGCACAGACGAGGAGGGAAAAACATATTGCGGGATGCATGGCTAGCACCATTGACCCTTGATGAACGTGGACAGCCAGGTCCGCAAGTAAGTTCGACCAATGTACGCGCCAGTGACAAGGGGTTTTTGTCAATGTCGCTAAAAGACTATCTGGCTTTGCTTGCTTGGACGGGTAGCAATCGACCAAGTCTAGGGAAGCCAAAGTCCACACCGGAGGTTGAGTCAATCCTGAATCGGTTCGGTGTCGATGGATCGATGTGGATCGATTTGGTTTGGAAGTTCAAGAAGTACTACCAGGGGTGTGTCGCGGGCTTGCCAGACACCATGGCACGCCACGCATCGGATCATCAACATCGCTGGCGAAGAGGCCAGCGAGCAGTACGCAGAGTCTTTGCGATGGGCTAGACATTGCTTCAACGCACCGATTCAGATCGCATCGTTTTGACATTCGGCTAGACAGTTGCTTCTATTCGCCGGCGAAAGCGAGCTGTGCTGTACCGTCATTGATTGACGTTGTTTTCGATGAGAGCGAATCTGATGCTGGTTGAAATGCGCATTCGTATCACCAGCATCTGTCGAGAAGGTTGAGATGCGCGCAACATCAGCGTTCGGAGAGTTTTTGGATATCGTAAAGGCAGGTGGATCGAATCCCCGTTAGTTGGGTGACACAAAAAGTAATTTAGGTGGGTGGCACGTAAATAGAAGCTATAGCACGTAAATAGAGGCGTTGCGGGAGATTACCCGTTTGGATACTGGCGGCAGTATTCGTAGACGGCCATCGTGGTCGCAGTTGCGACGTTGTAGCTGGCCGGTAGGCCATAGACGGGAATCTCGATTACATGGTTTAATAGGGTCAATACTTCGTCCTCAAGCCCCTCTCGCTCCGCTCCCACGATCAATGCGGTCCTACGTGGAAAAATGAAATCGTACAGTGGCTTGGAATTCGTGGTTTGCTCCAAGCCAACCAAGACGTAGCCTTCTTTGCCTAGTTGCGCAACCACCGGCGTCAGACTTCGGCGAATCTGCACGTGCACATAATCCGCTGCGTCGCGAGCGATCTCCCGATCTACCTTGCCCGCGCCACACTGAATCACTTGCTTGATCCCGGCACATCCGCACAGCCTTACGATTCGGCTGAGATTGACATTGCTCCGCATAGGAGCCAACACCAAGATGATCTCCCGATCGCGTTCCAGTGGCGTGGGTGGCTTGTGACGTATATGCTCAAACCGCATCACGCATCAAACCTTCAATTCGCTCAATGATTATTGCGATGAAGTCGCGATCCGACGGCGGACGACTGGGGGCATCGGGATGCATCGCATCGCAAGCAATGATCCCGCGCAACGCGAGCGCCATCGCCGCGTTGTGTTTATACGCTGGAACCGGTGCCCGGAACGAGAAGCCACCGAGCAATTGCAAGGCGTCGTT
>JBILVV010000459.1:0-3780 GCA_044370255.1 Pirellula sp. | reverse complement strand
TCTGTTGCTACTGCTCACACAAATACAAACTGCTGGGTGATCACATCGTTGGATTCGGAGGTCTCGAGGAGGTACGCTTTCGAGAACCTGTCGTGCCCGGCGATCGATTGGTTGTCATGTGCGAGCTACTGAAGCTCCGAAAGCCCCACCTCCTGGTCTGTCGCTTCCAAGGAGTAGTGGGGGGCAGAATCGTTGTCGATGGCCAACTCAAGGGAATACCGATCCCAGTGCACGTGCTCGCTCCGCAACAGTAGGTTCGGGGATGATTGCCTTGATTGTCGCCATGCCTTAATTATTTCGCAGTTTGCGGTGAGGATGGTTGCTCCCCCCGAGATTGCTTCACTGATGGAATCTGCATTGGGCCGCCCTTGGTTGGAATCCCATAAGCATCCGTTCGAGATTGGCTGGATAGAGGCTGTGCAAGCTCGACGCCAGCAATCAAAGCCAGAAGCAACGTAGCAACAAAGTAGATTGAGTAGTGCAGGAACGACTGACCCACCTCCAATTCGCAAGCACCAACCGACACCGCAATGCCAAGCCCAAACATGAGGGCTAAAAAGATGGCCATTTGCAACGTTTCGACGTCCGCTAACGTTTTATTGCCAAAATAGTAGGCCAGCAATGTGTAAAGCCCCCAAGTACCGGCAAACGCCGCAGCGCAGACCCCTAATCGAATCCATCGCTCGTTCCCAATGTACCCGCCCAACTCATCATCCTTGAAGAACGTGTAACCGATCGAGGCCAATGGATAAGCCAACGCAATCGCAGCGATTACGAGGATCCAAGTTGGAGGAGACTGCGCCATCACCCTCAGGGTAATCGCACCGATCAAGCAGACGACTGCGACAGAAGATGCTAAAGCGATTTGCCAAGTCGAAGGATCGAACTCGATTCGTCGGAGCGGCTTGAGAACGGGCCGCCCTGTCGAATCCTTAGGGCCTGATGTCTCTGGCGCGTGAATAATCACTTCCTGAGACTTGTCAGGGACCGTGATCACCTGTTTACATTTGGGGCACGGCCCCTGTTTGCCAGCGAATTTGTCGCTGACGGAGAATCGTGCGAGGCAACCAGGGCATGTAACTGGGATTGGCATGGCGATCCGAAACAAAATGGGTGGTTTCGAAGAGACTTTCTCATTGTAATCAAATTAGAATTCTCCAGGTTAACGAGGGACCCGGCCAACAGGAAAGTATTGGCCCAATAGGAGAGAATCGATCGATGGAAAAGAAATCTTGGCTAAACGTTGTCTTGTTTCAGCCCGAAATCCCACAGAATACCGGCAACATCGGCAGAACGTGCGTTGCGTTGGAGGCGAAACTCTGGATCGTTCGTCCTACCGGATTTCGACTCGATGATCGCTCCTTGGAGCGGGCAGGACTGGATTACTGGCAACATCTCGACTGGGAGGTTGTGGATTCCTGGGATTGCATGAGTCAAATACTCGACCCTGAGCGTGCGTGGTTCTTTACCAAGTTTGCGAAGCGTCATTACACCGACATTGCATTCCAACCCGGCGACTGGCTCATCTTCGGCACCGAAACCAGCGGTCTCCCGGAGAGTATTCGCACTGCGTATGCGTCCCAATGTGCTCGTTTGCCAATGACAGGGCCGGTTCGAAGCCTGAATTTGTCTGTCGCTGCTGGCGTCGCGATGTATGAGGTCTTCCGACAATGCGGTCGGAAAGAATTGGACATCTAGAAAAATTGTCGCTTGTCTCGGAAGGCGGACGCCCGTTCTACTCGGCATCGCTCTTTACGTTATGATTGGCAAATCGATTGGGTTCAACCTCTTCAGAACCGTGATCTCAGGATGAGTTTTGGTCTTTTCGGATGGTCCGCTATGAGTATCCGCGTTGCATTGCATCACGAAACGGTTTATCGCTACGACCGGCTGGTAACACTCGGCCCACAGATCGTTCGGTTGCGACCGGCGCCCCACTGCCGAACGAGTATCCTCAGTTACTCCATGCAAGTAACCCCCGAACAGCATTTTTGCAATTGGCAGCAAGATCCTCAGGGTAATTACCTCGCTCGACTTGTATTCCCGAAACAGACTCGCAACTTCTCAATCGAAGTCGATTTGGTCGCGGATATGACAGCGATCAATCCGTTCGATTTTTTTCTTGAGCCATACGCGGAGTCGTTCCCATTCCGCTACGAGGACTGGTTGCTAAAAGAACTCGCTCCCTTTCTGCATACGATCCATACGAGCGGGAAACTGCAGTCTTGGGTTTCTTCGATCGATCGATCGCCAAAACCCACCATCCATGCGATCACCGATTTAAATCGCAGACTTCATGAAGAAATCAAGTATGAGATTCGCATGGAGCCGGGAGTTCAAACCCCGGAAGAAACCTTGCAGCGAGGAAGCGGTTCATGCCGCGACTCGGCGTGGCTGTTGGTACAAATCTTTCGCCATCTTGGTGTCGCTGCTCGCTTCGCATCCGGTTATTTGATGCAACTCGCTCCCGATGTTCGATCCATCGACGGTCCAAGTGGTCCCGAGGAAGACTTTACCGACTTGCACGCGTGGGCCGAGATCTATTTGCCGGGCGCGGGATGGGTAGGGCTCGACCCGACGAGCGGTCTGCTATGCGGCGAAGGACATCTGCCACTGGCCTGCACTCCGGAACCATCGAGTGCAGCGCCAATCACTGGATCGGTCGACCAAGCCGAGTGCGAATTCAGCTTCTCGATGTCAATCAAGCGAATTCATGAAGACCCTCGCTCTACCAAGCCATACACCGATGACCAATGGCATCGTATCGATGGCCTGGGCCGCAACGTGGATCAACAGTTGCAAGCCGACGACGCGCGTCTGACATTCGGTGGTGAACCGACGTTCGTATCGATGGACGACATGCAGGGAGAAGAATGGAATCAGGCGGCTGTCGGTCCCACCAAGCGCAAGATCTCCGGGGCATTGATCAAACGGCTGCGTCAACGCTTTGCACCCGGCGGACTGTTGCACTACGGACAAGGAAAGTGGTATCCGGGAGAATCTCTTCCTCGTTGGGCGTTGACTTGCCTGTGGCGACTCGACGGCGAGCCGATCTGGCTCGACGACCAATGGATTGCGGATGAATCGAGGGACTACGGTTTTACGTTCGTGCAGGCTCGCGCTGTCACCGACAAGCTGGCTTCGCATCTTGGTGTGGATCCTCGATGGATGATGCCAGCCTACGAAGACATCTACTACTACATTTGGCGAGAACAGCGATTGCCAGTCAACATCACTCCTTGGGATCCCAAACTTGAGGATCCGGAGGAACGAGCGAGACTGGCTCGCGTGTTTCAACGCGGGTTGAATCAGCCGGTCGGAGTAGTTCTCCCGATCCGTCGTCAATGGTGGCAGGGAACCCGCACATGGCAGAGTGGCCCATGGCCCGTACGCCCCGAGCGACTTTTCCTATTGCCTGGCGATTCTTCGATCGGACTGCGACTGCCCCTGGATACCCTACCGTGGACCAATGTCCCTAACGCCGGTACGATCACTCCATTGGATCCATTCGCGTCACGACCTCCTCTACCAACGAACGCTTCCATTCGTCAGCAATTCGGCTCGCGTTCTACGAAATCCATGAGGTCTTCCGAGTCATCGCGTTCGGTGAAGATGGAGATCGTCAACGAAGAACAACTCGTGGATTCCCACAATTCTGCGGATGGTATGGTCAGAACCGCTCTTTGCGTTGAACCTCGCGAAGGACGCATCTACATATTTATGCCTCCTACCGAGTTGCTCGAAGATTACTTGGAGTTGATCACAGCGATCGAATTGTCG
>JBILVV010000093.1:0-13286 GCA_044370255.1 Pirellula sp. | reverse complement strand
AGCGTCAGGAAAACGAGCGGGATCATCAGCAAGCCCGCGATCCAGGGGCCAACGTACGGAATGTTGGAAAACCACCCTAGCAACAGCGGGATCAAGCAACACATCAAGATCAGCGCGACGGGCATAGCTGACGACCAAGCAAGAGAAACCCAACGGCTAGTCACTAGTCTCACAGTATCCGACCAGGGAGCGGTGATCCGAGTACCGAACTCTTGGATCGAACGGCGGGCGATGCAGCCACCGACAAACGACCAAACCCCGATCACAGAAAGGGAACAGAAAAGAAGGTACGCGGCTCTTCGAAGGGTGAGCGATTCGAGCGCCTGATACGGGTACTGGAGGTATCGCCGCCAGACTTGCAGGAACGAGTCCGGCGATCGTCCATACCATGACGCGGACGACTGGTTATCTTCGGCTCCGGTCATCGCTTGTACGACTTCCGAAAGCTCGCGATCAAAGGGTGCCAAGGCGGGAATGTTGCGAGCGGGTTCCACCCATCGCTCCGGCGCATCGACTTGTTCGGGCTGAAACAACCAAAAAGCGATTGAAGTCAAGAACCAAGTAGCGAGTAATCCCGCCGCACAAAGGAGGAGATGTGATGCTCGCCAAGAGATTGCGATCGCGTGACTGACCAGCCGCCACCAAGGGGTCGATCGGTACCAATCTACGGTCATGCGCGGGACCGCAGCGTCTTGGGGAACTTTGTCCGTCATGATGTTTTCTCTTCCCAATCAATCCTGATAAGGGGCTCAGTCAAAACTCCACTCTCGGCGAGTGGGCGGTGGTGGTTCGCCATCGTCCTGTTCATCGTCGGTCGACGCGTGGACCGGCAGACCGATATCTTCGTCGAACCAGCGATTCAAGTCCGCCATCTTGCAGCGCAACGAGCAAAAAGGCATCCAGGACGCCGTCATGTCCGGTTCGAACATGCGACGGCACGTTGGGCACTGCAAACTGCGAGGTACTGATTGGCGAGATTCTTTAGACATATTTGCATCAGGATAACGAATTCAAAGCGTTCTCCCAGACGGCTTCCCACTCGACCAGAGCAATCCCCTGCAATTCCGCTTCGCGATCGCTTTTTTGTGTACTCCGATCACTGCACCAACCCTCGCATGCCTCCGTGAATTTTACGGGATCGAAACTATGGTTCTCGGAGTCACCGTCCCAGGGACATGAGCATCCCCGCTCTAGAAAAACGCCTCGAATTCGGTTCTCCAACCCCTGGTCGCGCACACGGCGAAACCAATAGTTCGCATTCCAAAAATCACCTTCTAACCGATGCAACATCCCATGAACGTAGGCGGCCAGTCCGTGGGTAGCATCTTGGACGATTCCATGAGCCGGATCGAGCCGGCCTAATCGCAACCACATCAATGCCTCGATCACTGTCCCGGAAGACGACGGCACCTCGACGAGTACTTTTTCTACCAAGATGTCCCGGGAGGTGCTGGTCACTGGAGACAATGGCATGGGAATATCTATCGAACTAGGCCAAGAATCCAGCGTATCGCGAACCATAAAATTGCCTGAAAAAGGCCCCCAAGAGAAGACAGCCAACCGCCACCTATCCATCGAGTAAAGTCTGCAGGAACCAGTTATTCTTTACTGTAAACATTCTCAACTTATGCGAGAATGGAGTATCTCGAAACTTTTCAAGCCCCTTGCCGATCTGGCTCTGCGTTCATTCATGTCTTCTCAAGTTATTTGCCCGCGTTGCTCCCATTCATTCGAGATCGATGAGGCCGAATCGCCCACGACAATCTGCGCGCACTGCGGTGAGGAATGTACTGTGGATCCGGGTGAGGCAACTCCTGACATAGTGGCTTCCGATCATCTCGCGGAAAACAAAGCTGAGTCCAACGAAACTGAATTGACCGAGTCCGACAACATCGACGCGAACGCTACCGAGGAAAATCAAGCTGAAGTAAGCGCTGAATCTGAAGAGAGCGAGGTCGATGAGACTACGCTTGATTGGCAACGAATCGCGTTGAAACCGAGGCCCAAACGCCAGGAAGCTTCACTACTAAGCAAGATCGTGCCGCCGATTCTCGGTGGCTTGAGTGCGGTCCCGATCTCCATCGCGATTCTATGGTACGGGTTGGGGCGCGATCTTGGGAATGCAGGTCCAACGGTTGCTCAGTATGTTCCTTGGATTGTTCCGGAAGCCTTACGAGGGCCACAGCAACGCAAATTCAAGACCTATCAAGACACCGACCCAAGCATGCGAGGGAATCGCGATTTCGGAGTCTTGGGTGGAAGATCCAAGGACTTTCCGAATCTTAGTCGTTCCAAACCCCAAACGAGACTAGATGATTCCCGAACAGGGAATGCTGTGGACGATGAGCCATCTTCCGAGGATAAGCCATCTTCCACCGAGCAGACGCCAGACGAATCGATGATTGCGGGAGACCCTTCCGAGCACCAAACGGATGAATCCATTGAGAGTGCAGAAGAGGAGAGTTTGGGCCGAAGCTCATTGGGCAGGATGGGGATGGGTGGCATGGGGCCAACCGAGGAGATGTCGGACAAACCGGCATCGAACAGAACTGAGGTTGCCGTCGAAGTGCCAGCAGACGTCGAAGTGCCCGCAGACATGGAGCCCTCGGACGCCAAGCCGCTGGATCTTTCGCTGCTTGATTCGATCCTGAAAGAACCATCTTCGGATGCTGATATTTTGCAACGCACCGATGCGATCGTTGAATCCATTCGATCGATACGAGACACATGGGAGTCGGAGCCAAGCCAAGCTTGGAATGAGCGGGAGTGGGACGTTTATCAAGAGACCCTTCGTCTCGCCGAAATCTGGCTAGATTCAATCGCCACCTCGGATACATCGGTGTACATCCCGGACTCCTTTAGGATGCTCCTGGAAACGGATTGGTATCGCGAGTCGCTTCAGGAGGCTGCGTCGGGACGCTTTGCTGAACTCTATCCACCGGAAGTTTTCGAGCTTGTCGTTTGGCCTGTCCGTTCAATTTCGACTGAAGCTATTGTGGTTGAAGCAAATATTGATTCCGAAGGGATTTGCGTGGTGGATCCGCTCCTGAGTCTCGGATCGCGCGTTGCTCAGTGGAAGATCTCGGACGAAGCGGTCGCAAGCCGGATTCGTGAGATGGGCGAACGGCCAGAGCAGGCTTATTGGCTCATCATCGGAAGGGTGGAACAAGTGAATGAACAGGGAATCGTCATTCGAATTGAGGGACTATTTCCCTAACGTACGCCCTTATTCCCGGCAGATACGTGCTCCCAACGTAAACATCGCACCGTTATGATGTTTAGGGATTGCGTGGGCAAGAAGCGAATTTGGCTAGTGACGAGGGGAGCAAAAAACGATGAGATGGACGTCTGTACAACGGTGCCATGTTTCGGTGGAATTGTTTCGCGTGTGGTTGGCTTGCACAGTTGGTATGTCGCTCGCGGTATTCGCCGGTTGCAAGCCTGAGGAGGAAGTGAATCAGCAACTTGCTGCCCAAGCTGCCGCCAAAGCGGCGGCGGAAGAGAAACCGGAGATCCCTGATCAGAAAGCAGGAGTTGGTGTCGGTGCTCAAGGCCGCTCGCTCGAGGGTGGCTCGGAATACAATCCTGCTACGTTCGTATCCGGACCTGCTGCGGCATACTTCCGAACCAAAGAAAAGATCGTCTTCGAGATTCAGATTCCTCATACGCTCAACGCTTTCGTTGCTCTCAATGGCCGTCACCCCAAGAGCCACGAAGAGTACATGCGAGAGATCATCGGAACGCAGATCAAGTTACCAAAACTTCCAGAGGGTAAGGTCTACCGCTATCACCCTGAGACGCAGGAATTATGGGTAGAGTCCGAGAAGAAAGAGAGAGAAGGGGCCGCTGAACCAACCGCGCCACAGCAGCCGACACCCTAAGTCGTTGCTCAGTGTATCTGCAATACTGGTTGCAGCTGATACGCGGCAGCTTCATGATCGTTGCGGACGACAAGGATGTTGCCAGCCAGGGCAGGGTGATTCCAAGTCTTGTCATCCAATGCTTGAAAACGAGCTACTTCAACATGGTTATCCGGGTTGGCTTCCACAAGGGCAACCTCCCCAGATTCGCATTGTATCAGCAATCGGCCGTCGACCATGAGCAACTGTCCGTGGCCATAGCGACCTTTCTTCCATGTGCGTTCGCCATCGGTAAGGCGGATACAGGTAAGCAATCCATTGTCCAGTCCGTAAATATGGTCGTTATGAATCATGCAATTGGAGAACTTCGACTTCAAGTGCTTGCTCTTCCACACTGTATCGACCTTCCATTCACCCTTGATACGACGAACTTCCAAAAGGGTTGTCCCCATATCGTAGCCGGAAGATATCAACACTCGGGCCGGCTCGTTCGCGGATGATCCGCCGCGGTCTACGATGATCGGTTGCGCAACATTGACTTTGGAGTCCCCCTGCGTTAACCAGGGAGCAAACCAGAGGGACCTACCACCATGTGCAAAGGCTCTGAGCCCTTCTCCGTTGAAAGTCAGATACTGCAGTTCACCGCACAGGCTGGCAACGGTAGGTGAAGCATAGGAAGTGCTATCGTCACCCCCTCGCCAACGTTCGATACCTGTTTCCAAATCGAGTGCGACGATTGTTCCATTAGGATTTATACCAGGGGTGACAATCAATTCGGAACCTGAAATGAGCGGGGAACAAGACCAACCGAAGAAAGGGGGCGATCCGCTCGCATCCGCGATGAGGTTTCGTTTCCACAACAGTGTACCGGTAGTCAAATCGATGCAGCAGATAACACCGGTACCACCACATGTGTACACGCGATCGGCAAGTATACTTGGCGTGGTGCGAGGGCCGTCCCCGTGTTCGTTTCGAAATCGAATGGGCTCTTCATACACCCACAACTCCGTCCCGCTGTACAAATCGTAGCAGACAACGCACTCATTCTCTTCGCGTTGTTCGAGCGTGACTGCGACACTTCCCTGGATCGCAAAGCTCGACCAGCCCAAGCCGACAGGATGTCGCCAAAGCAAACTCGGAGGATGATCCTGCCATCGTTTCGATAGGTTTCGTCCAACCAACTTCCCGTTCCGATCGGGCCCCATGAAGCCCGGATAATCGCTCGCTGTTGGGGCGAATCGCTCGTAGGGAATACTCGGTGCAGATACTGCTCGCGAACGATTGGAAATGAGGTATTGCTTGACCTGGTCTTCTGCAGATGGAGTCCATTTCCACGCAAAGCGAGGAGTGCGATCCCCTCGAAAAGATTCAATTCGAATAAACCAGGACATGCCAAACAAAAGCAGGAGCAGTCCCGAGCCTAAGATCGCAGTTGTTCGGAGCTTGGGTTTGAAGACCAAGAATGCTGCAAAAAGGAAAACGAGCAACCCCAGCGCATAGAATGGATACCACTGCATCCCATCGAGACCAAGGTATAACCATCGCGCCTGATCGGTCTGCGTCCATTGAAGAAACGCGATCAGTAACGTAAGGATCAATCCGACCGGGATGCAGCAGACAATGATCCCGAAAACGGATCTTGGTCGTATGCGTTGCCGTTGCTCCGCGAAAACATCTGCCATGACTATATCCGAACGCGTGCGGACTTGAGGAACCCACGACATTCATCGGAGGTGTCACGAATTCAAAAGTGGACAGAGTAGAATAGCTCGCCGTTGACTGTAAAACCCTTAGGCCTGCGCAGGATTACAGGTTTAATCCACTTTTCGAACCGACTCTACCGATTGAGCACGAAAGACCGATCTGAGCACGACCGCTTTCCGCCGTCACCACGCGACATGTCGCAGAACTTAGACGCTATCGCGAATTTTTTCGAGTAGCTTCTTCGTGGCGGCGATCCCTTCTTCAGGGCTCATTCGCGAGCCTTCGTACTCGATGCCAACCCATCCGCGATAGCCAGCATCGAGAACAATCTTCATCATGCGTGGAAAGTCGATCTTGGTTTCATTCCCATCCGCATCGAAGTCATAACTCTTTGCTGAGACTGCCTTGGCGAGCGGCATCAAGTCGGTTACTCCTTGATAACGGTCGTACTCGTAGAAATTACCGAAATCGGGAAGGGTGCCGCAGTTATCCAACCCTGTGGCTCGAATGGTTTCGGCAAGCCACTTCCCGTTCGAACTAAGACCACCATGGTTTTCGACGATGACGTTGATACCCAAGGGCTTTGCGTATTCGGACAAACGGCGAAGGCCATCGGCGGCCAGTTTGACTCCTTCCTCATAAGGCTTATCGGTCTCCGCATTGACTCGAATGGAATGGCATCCCAGAAACTTAGCCGCATCGACCCACTTGTAATGATTCTCGATTGCCTTTGCACGTTTGGCACTGTCGCTGTGACCTAGTCCCCCTTCGCCATCGATCATGATCAGCACGTTGGTGACGCCAAGATCCGTCGTCCGCTTTTTCATCTCAGCGAGATACGTTTCGTCTTTAGCCTTGTCTTTGAAGAACTGGTTGACGTACTCGATCCCGTCGATATTGAACTGCTCCTTGGCAACTTTAGCGAAGTCCAAGTTGTCCATTTTCTTTGCGAAAAGTGGCTTATGGAGTGACCACTGAGCCAGCGAAATCTTGAAACGCGGTGTAGGTTCCGTTTGTGCCCAGGTCGCTCGCGACGCGCAAGCAACAGTCAGAGCAGCGGCAGAAGTGGTGGCGAGGAAGTTTCTTCGATCAATGGTTGGTCGCATAGACTTTGGGGGGATGGAAGGATTGAGGATGCGGTGAGAAAATAACTGCAACGCCAGAAAAATTCCGTTGCCAGCGATAGACGACGATTGTATTTCCCGATCTGCTATCCGGCAAGCAAAAGTTCGATACGGCAAAGATAGACACCGAATGCCAGGCCGCAGAGATTCGCCATCCCGAAGCGATAAACAACTCACACCCATCGACATTGCATGGGATCTCGAGAGACCGGTTCCCCTGGATACTGAGGTACTGCTCCGTCGAGCCGACAGCCTGCTCCAAGCCTATTGGGATGCTTGGCATCGAAAGCCGATTGAGCAGTATGTGGCTTGCGATTTCCGAGACGTTTGGCGGGCCCTGGCAACGGTTCGCGAACTGCAACTCGCTCAGGGTAATTTGTTCCTGGAATGGGGGTGCGGGTTCGGTATCGTCACCGCGATGGCGAGCCAAATGGGATGGGGAGCGATCGGGATCGAAGCCGAGCCCTTTCTGGTTTCCGAGGCTCGAACGTTCCTCGCGGCGGAAGGGATTCAGGCTGAAATCTGGCAGGGGAACTTTTTGCCAAGTGGCAGCGAGCGACTGGCTCGGCATCAATCACATCACGCGTCCTTGTTCCATCAGGTCCCATCGGCGTATTCGCAGCATGACATGCAGCTAGACGATTTCGCATTCGTATTCGCCTATCCATGGCCCGGTGAAGATGGGTTCCTTAAGGATGTCTTTCGCGAGTATGCCGCCCCCGGTGCCTTGCTTCTCGTCTTTCGCGGTCCCTACGAATTGGAATTGTACCGCAAGACCAACTAACAAGACTGACTAAATAGATCGCGTGTTCCACTCGCCATCGATGCTTCGCCAAGTCGATCCTGTAGGATTCGCGTTGCGAAGGGTGTCCGGAAGTCGATTTTCACGGACTGCATCAAAGCAAGTCAGCTTTGCAAAACGAAGCATGCTGGCTGGTATACCCACGGCCGTGAAGCCCGGATGACTGGTAGCTGGATAGGGGCCGCCGTGATTCATGGCAGGACTAACCGCAACTCCTGTCGGCATCTTGTCGTTGAGAATCCGTCCCACGCGTTGTGCGAGAGCATCCGCGACACGAACATAAGACGAATCATCGCGACCGCTGATATCGCTGTAGATTGAACCGGTCAGGTTTCCTTCCAGTGCTTCGATGATCGAGATCAATTCATCGAGATCTGCACAGACAGCGATCAAGACTGCGTTGCCGAACGCTTCGGTTTGAAACGTATGCGTGTCTGCCAGCATTTGTGAGCCTGAAACACGGAGCACGGTATTCGCAACGGCGCATCGTGAGCCAGGCAATTTACTACCTCCTGTCAGATTCGATGCGCCCGCCTTTTCAAGAATGGAGACACTCTGAACGAGCGACCGCTCGACGCTTTCCGATAACAACGTACCGGGAGTTGCAGCCGTGTACTGACCGACGACACCTTGAATGAACGCTTCGGTTTCAGGGGATTGCATCAGCAACAACAGGCCCGGATTGGTACAGAATTGTCCCGCCCCCATCAGTCCGCTTCCGACGAATTCATCGACGAGTTTGCTGCCTCGTTCCTGCAGTGCCCCTGGTAGGAACACGACGGGATTGACACTTGATAGTTCGGCGTAGAACGGTTTGCCGACTCGATCCGCGACAGCCTTGAGTTTGAGGCCAGCAGAGCGAGAGCCGGTGTACCCTATCGCTCCCAAACGAGGATCCGCGACGAGTCGCTCGCCATCTTCGTGAGTGGTTCGATAGATCAATTGAACCATGCCTTGAGGCATATCGGTTTGTTGCATGGCGCTCCATGCGATTTTGGCGAATCGCAGTGTAGTCGCTGGGTGAGAGGAATTGGCCTTCGCAATAACTGGATTGCCTGCCGCGATCGCAGCAGCAAAATCCCCTCCCGCGATGCTGTTGAACGCGAATGGAAAATTATTCGGGCCGAAAACAGCGATGGGCCCGAGGGCTTGATAGCAAGATCGAATGTTTGCCTTGGTATCGATGGTCGCCATACGCCACGAATCGTTGCGAGCCGCTTGAGCGGCCTGACGCAGTTGATTCACGGTTCGCGGCAGTTCCGCATCGGCGAGCCGCGGAGATCTCGGAAGCCCAGTTTCTGCGTGCGCGGTTTCGACCAATCCTTCTCGATCTTGCTCGATCGCTGCAGCATAAGCCTCCAAAAATTCCGCGAGCCTGCTGCCGGACATGCGACGGCTTTCCAAAAACGCGCGATGCGCCGATGCGAGCGCTCGATCGCAGATGGTCCAATCGCTTACGGGAAAGACACCATCGATATCCTTGCCCGTATTGGGATTTCTTGAACAAAAGGTTGCACCGAAGTTGGCCGTGTTCCAAACGCCGTCAACCAGGACGGGTTGGGCTTCGCGGTTCGAAGTTTGCATAGAGGGGATTTATCCTTGAACGATGGTGTTGGTGAGGGTGCCGATGCCGGAGATGGTAATGTCGACTCGATCTGCCGGATGAAGAGTGAAGTCGCTCTCTGGGACGACGCCCGTTCCCGTGAGCAGGAATGCGCCGTTGGGCATCGTGTTGTCTCGCAGCAGCCATTGCACGAGGTCTTCGAATTCGCGAGCCATTTGAGCGACCGAAGTTTTACCTTCGAAAACTACGGAGCCGCCTCGGGAAATCGCGAGACCGATTTCAATCGACTGGCGAGTCGGCATGTCGGCGGCGAGCGTGATCCAAGGACCAAGTCCACAGCATTGGTTGTAAAGCTTCGCTTGCGGCAGGTAGAGCGGATTGTCCCCTTCGATATCGCGGCTACTCATATCGTTGCCTATGGTGTACCCGACGATCCGACCCGATGCAGAGATTACAAGTGCTAGTTCCGGTTCAGGCACATTCCAAGTGGCATCCTTGCGGATTCGAAGGGGACCCAAGTGGCCGCTGCATCGATTGGGGGTCGCTTTAAAAAATATTTCAGGACGTGCGGCTGTATAAACGCGGTCGTAGCAACTGGCCGCCGCTTCGCTCTCCTCCATGCGGGCTGTTTGCGATCGTTTGTAGGTGACTCCCGCTGCCCAAACCTCCTGGTCGTCGATTGGGGGGAGCCAACATGCTTCAACGTTCGCGATCGGGCTCCCCTTCGTAGGAATGGATACCGCCAAGGCAGGAAGATCCGGATGGGATAGAAGCTGACTCAGCGAGTGCAGCCCAACCCTTGGCAGATCGAGCACTTCGACGCGCGAATTGGTGACGCGAACTGTTTCAACGCCATGAGCACTTTGAATGCGAGCCAAGCCAGTCATAGGAAAACCTTTAGGTAGAAGTTTTCCCAGATTATGGTGATTGGCAGTCCAGTTGAGTAGATGACTGCCGCATGGCGAGGATGCTAATTGAGCAACTCGTCAACTTCGACTAAGCCAAGCGACTGGGTGATTCCACGGCTTGCCATTGTACATTAGGAGCCTTCGGAGAAGACGGTCCACCCCACCGCCCCCAGTACTCGATTGCGAGCAGAATGCAGGCCAAAAGCATAAAGATATTGGCCAGGATGAGCATCATCGTGTAGATCGAAATCGGTTGCTTGGTCATGGCTGTGGTGCGGGTGACGGTGGTGCGGGTGGTCAATGGACGCGTTGTTGGCCCAGGTGGTTTCGGTGGGTGGATTGGGCGTTAGTAAACCCGTGCGGCAACCTTGTCTCCGGCTTGGATGTAGCCTTTGCGGAAGCCAGGGATGATCTTGCCGACCGACTTGTCATTTTCAACGGTGCGAAGTTGAATGCGTCCGAGATAGCTGCCGTTTCGGTAGATATCCAGAGTATGACCCTCGCGAAGACCGTCATCGCGTCCGACGGATACTTCGACGGACTGATCGTCACCCACGGCGAGAACGGTTCCCTTCAAGTCGCTCGGAGGCACATCTTCTGGATCGGTGATCCCAGCGGCTGCAAGAGCTGCACCGCGCACTTCAGCCATCGCTTGGTAGCGAGTGGACTGATCTCGAAGGTTATCAATTTCGATTTGCAGGTCCGTTCGCTTGCTCGCCAGACTGTTGAGTTCGTCCGTCAAGCGAATCACGGTTCGGCGTTGGGAGTTGCGGTCGGTGATGATCTTGTCGATCTCGGTTTTGAGCAGTTCGTTTTCGCCGGTGATGCGTTTCAGTTCCGAAAGTGTTTGAGCCAAACTCTGAGTTGCCTGAGTGTTTTTCGAATTCAAGTCATTGAGTTGCGTGTTGGCTTGCTGGTTCTTTTCACGTTCAGTGTCGAGTTGGGTCTGCAAAGCAGCCAATGATACGCGCCGCGCAACCTGCTCCTGATTGAGTTGGTTCCTGTTGGTTTCCGCGGCCCGCTTGAGCTCATCGATCGTTTTGTCACGATCGGAAACCTCTTTCTGTAGTGTTCCGACTCGTTCCCGTAAATTCTTGTGGGCTGCGTTGACGGCGAGCGAGAAAAAGAAAAATCCCACGCTCAAAATCAGCAACAACAATGTGAAAATCTTGCCTAGCAGTGTCATGAGTCAACCGAAGGAGTGGATCGAGGAGGTGCGGAAAATGGGCTATCGACAGCCTGAACGCAAGCAAAACGCCGAATTTCGAGTATAGTTAGGGCAGATCTGCAATGTCAACGAAATCGGAAAATTTCACCCTAAGCAAGTTTGTTTGATCGGTTCCCGCCAGCCCCCGACCGCCCCAAAGTTCGCTTTGGCGGGGTCGGGTCGGTTGTGATGCCCGCCTGTGGGTTGGAGGTTGGTTAAATGTGCACTATCCTCTACAGTAATTCATAGAAGCCGATTCCTGAGCTTCTTCAGGGCTGCCAGGCCCTGTGTGATCCGATCGACGACTCGACGCCAACCCCCCAAACGATGAACTCTACGAGCAACGCGGCACCCGGCGGTACCTTTCTCCAGCGGAATGAATTCCTTATCCGAAGACTTCACTCGTTGAGTGGCTTGGTTCCCGTGGGCGCCTACATGTGCGTCCATCTTCTTACGAACGCCAGTCTCGCGAGCGGCGTTGATGTGTTCCAAAACGCTGTCTACGCGATTCATTCGCTGCCGTTCCTTCCGGTTATCGAATGGGTTTTCATCTTCCTACCCATTATTTTTCACGCAGTGGCCGGGGTTTGGATCACCCAGTCTGGGCACTCTAATCTGAGCGCCTATCGATTGGCAGGAAACCGACGCTACACGTGGCAACGAATCAGCGGTTACATCGCGATCGTGTTCATTTTCATGCACGTATTCCACCTGCATGGGTGGTTCCATGCCGACTGGTGGTTGCAGACCGTGGCCGAACCGCTTGGGATGGCTCAATTCGACCCGTACAACGCTGGTAGTTCGCTGGCCAACGCGATGAAGAGTCTGGGAATCGTCTGGCCCGTTTTCTATGCAGTGGGTGTGCTCGCGTGCACCTACCATCTCGCAAACGGCATTTGGACGGCAGGCATCACATGGGGACTCTGGTTAACCCCCAAAGCACAACTGCGTGCCAGCTATGGGTGCCTGGGGTTTGGAGTATTCATCGGATTGGCTGGGCTGACAGCTTTGGGCGCTGTCAACCGCACCGATGCAGTGTCGGCAAAAGTGACCGAAGATAAGATGTACAAGGTTCGTGAAGAAGGTCGCATGATTAAGCCCGACGAGCACAAGCGGACCGACGGTCGGCGCAGTCATCATCAAGCAGGTCCCGAGCCGATTACACATTCGTCGGTCAACGGCGGGCAGTAGCCCGTATCAAGTTACTCACGAGATTAACGTCACAACTACGGAACAAGTCATGGCAAAGAATCGCGTTTTGGTCGTCGGTGGTGGACTCGCAGGTCTGTCGGCGACGATGAAGCTGGCGGAATTGGGAATTCCCGTTGATTTGGTCAGCTTGACTCCGGTCAAGCGATCGCACAGCGTGTGCGCCCAGGGCGGGATCAACAGTGTCAACGAACTAACTCGCCAACAGGGTGACAACGAATGGAAACACTTCGACGACACGATTTACGGAGGTGACTTCCTCCAAAACCAACCGCCTGTGAAGGAAATGGCTTATTGGGCACCCAAAGTCATCGACTTGATGGACCGTCTAGGAGTAACATTCAACCGGACGCCCGAAGGATTCATCGATCGTCGTCGTTTCGGGGGAACGCTCTACAAACGGACGGCATTCGCAGGGGCCACAACCGGCCAACAACTTCTTTACGCACTCGACGAACAAGTCCGACGGCACGAAGCGGCAGGTTTGGTGAAGAAGTATGAGTTTTGGGATTTCCTAGGCCCTGTATTGGATGACAGCGGCCGATGTGTCGGTGCGGTTGCCCAAGACATGGTCAGTATGGAGATTCGATCATTCCCCGCAGATGCTGTGGTCGTCGCGACCGGGGGGTGCGGTCTTCTGTATGGTCGATCAACGATGTCGGTCTTCTGCACGGGAAGCGCGGCGAGCCGTTGTTTCCAAGCAGGTGCGAACTACGCCAACGGCGAGTTCATCCAAGTCCACCCCACTGCGATCCCTGGGGCGGACAAACTTCGTTTGATGAGCGAGTCGGCTCGCGGTGAAGGGGGCCGGGTGTGGGTGCCTCGCAAGCCGAACGACACACGAGCTCCTAAAGATATTCCCGAATCCGAACGTTATTACTTCCTCGAAGAACGGTTTCCCAAGTATG
>JBILVV010000458.1:0-3792 GCA_044370255.1 Pirellula sp. | reverse complement strand
CATCGATTCCATCGTAGTCGATCACCCGGATGCATTTCATCGCGCCAAGGAATTCATGGAACTGGTGATGCCCCGCTATGCCAATCGAATTCAACTCTACGACAACCGCGAACCCCTTTTCCATCGGTACAAATTGGAAGCGGAAATCGCCAAGATCCATCAGCGCATCGTTCCCCTCAAAGGTGGGGGCTCCATCGTGATCGATTCGACAGAAGCACTGGTCGCGATCGATGTCAACAGCGGCAACTTCCGGGGCAACGAAGAGAGCGCCGAGGAAAACGCCTTTCACCTCAATCTCTCTGCCGCTAAAGAGATAGCGAGGCAATTGCGCCTGCGTGACCTGGGAGGAGTGATCGTTAATGATTTCATCGACATGCGCAAGGAATCCCACCGTCGCAAGGTCGAGAAATCCCTGCGCGACGCGATGAAGCGGGACCGCGCTCGAACCAAGATTCTTCGAACGAGTCCTTTCGGATTGATCGAGATGACTCGGCAACGGATTCGGCCCAGTTTCAAACGGAGCGTCTACGAGGATTGCCCGTGTTGCCGAGGACGAGGCTTGGTCAAGACCGCCGAAAGCATGTCGATTGAAGTCTCCCGCTTGCTGATGCTCGCTTGCCAACAACAAAACGCCAGCAAGGTGGTCGTACGCGTCCATGAGAGCGTCGCATCCTATCTCAATAATCGAAAACGGCGTGAAATCATCTCGCTCGAAGAAAGCACCGGCGTTTCGATCCAAATCCTCGGTAGCGAATCCCAATTCCCGGAACAACTCGAACTCGATTGCAGAGATAAAGATGGGGGATTGATTACTCTACCGTTCCTACCGAACCACTGAGTTGCCGCGCATGGAACTCTGGCATCCCAAGCCCATGGAGATACGAGCAAACCGTGATTGAACTATCCTTTTTTCTCGCCGATGGAGGGATGTCTATCCAATTGTCTCGCTGGGGACTGATTGGGCTAGCTGTCGCTCTCGTATTGTACATGTTGGCGCTTTTGGCTGTCAGCATCTACGCGTCGACGCAGGTCAAAGACGAACAAGACTTTTTAGTCGCTGGCCGACGCCTGCCACTGCACCTATCCTGGGGGGCACTGATGGCGACATGGTTTGGATCCTCGGCGATTATCGGCGCGTCGAAGGCAGCATGGGAGTCCGGTTTGAGCGGGGTCATCCTCGACCCTTTTGCTTGTTCGGCGACCCTTCTGTTCACAGGCTTGGTATTCGCATCCACGTTATGGCGTTCCAATCTCTTCACGATCGCGGACTTCTACAGAAAGAAATTCGGGCACCGTGCAGAATACCTAGCTTGTTTGATCCAGTTGTCTACTTTCTTTTGCTGGATTGCTAGCCAATACATCGCTCTTGGTTCCGTCCTGCAAGCTTACTTCGGAATGAATCCTATCGTCGCAATCATCGGTTCGGCGATCGTTGTGACGATCTACACTCTGATCGGTGGTATGTGGTCGGTGACCCTTACCGACGCTATTCAAATTGTCGTGGCTCTCATCGGATTGGTCATCCTCGGTTACGCGGTGATGGCTCATATCGGCGAGGGTAACGTTTTCGCCGGCGTACAAAATGTCCTTGCTAAACAAACGCCAGAACGCCTGATGTTTGTTCCGGATTGGACAGCCTTCGGACTCATGGCAGCCATCGGAACATTCCTCACCGGCTTGCTCGGGAATGTTCCTGGTCAAGACCTTCAGCAACGAGTGTTCACTGCCAAGAATCCCCGCACCGCCAGTCTCGCATGCATTCTCTCCGCCGCAGTCTATTTCCCTTTCGGAATGATTCCGGTCATGTTGGGGCTAGCTGCATTCTCTCTCGGGATCCAGATGCCGGAGCACGATACGGATGGCCACATGCTTTTGCCGATGCTGGCCGCTCAATTCCTACACGAAGGACTGGTCATTGTTTTCGTGTTGGCGGTGATTTCCATCATCGTCTCTGTTGCTTGCAGTGCGACTATTTCGGAAGCCACAATCCTAGCCAGCAATGTGTTGGGGGGAGTCAAAATGTTTAAAGGACATCATCTGCTCTTGGATCGCGTGTGCGTGGTCTTGGTTACTATAGGTAGCGTGATCCTCGCATTTAGCGGTGAATCGATCATGGGTCTGCTCGATATCCAGCTATCGATTGCGATGGTCGCTCTGTTCGTACCGCTGTTGATGGGCGTTTTTAGTCGACCTCGCAACGAGATATGCGGCTTGCTAGCCATGCTCGTCGGAGGTGCCGTTTGGGGATTGAGATATGCCTATGAATTTTTCTGGCTCGTACCCCCCGAAGATCTATCCTATGCGAGGTATCCAGAGTTTGTTTTCGACAAGTTAGGCGGAAGCGATGGGGGGATTCTCGCTCATGTGGGCTATTGGTATTCCGTCATTCCTGCGGACATCCAAGGACTCGTCATGAGCTTCGTCGGCTACTACATCGGACAGTACTGCTTCCCGCACACACCCGGCCATTTCGACGGTGACTCATCATCAGAACCATCTCTTTCCGTGGAATCATAAGGTTTCGCCAGGTTGGATGATGACAAAAAAAGACGGCTGCGGAGCAGCCGTCTTTCAGAAAATCCAAGAGTTCTTTGGTACTCCGGATCCTTACTGGATACTATCCGCGTCCCAAATATCTCCTGCGTCCTTGGTTCCCATCGCTCCCCATGCACCATAGGGACTGGGCAGGTTAGAGCCCGTTCCGTCAATTCCCTCGGGTGCCGCACGGCCTGCGTCACCAGCATCGATCGCATTGGTGATGAATTTCGTTCCGTTGTCAGCAAAGACAACGTGCGCACCGGCGCTGTGATAGCTCGAAGCAGATGATATTCCCCAGTCCCAAAGTTGATTATTGCAAGACGGAGAGTTCGGGCCCAGGATGGTTTGGATAGATGCGTGATTGTAATCACCATCGTGCCAACGCATTCCTTGAGAATGCCAAAGGTCGCCTTGGTTGACGACCGCTGGGTCGTAGCGATCTCCCAGTTTGGCTCTTTTGCAACCCGTCGGCGTTTGGACGGCCGCGGCGCCTGCAGCCTGCCAGCGTGCCCCTTGAATCCGAAGCTTGCCTTGGCCAGTGGCCAGGTTTAGAGATGGGGTCGTAGCGATCTCTCCGAGCAGGATCGTGTACGCTGTGCCATCAGTGATCTCAGCCAATCTCCGAGCGTAACGGCCTTGAAATGCACCGCGGTTTGCGGCTGGATGCCAAGCTTGATTGACATTCACAACGGTGTCACCGTAACAGGCTGCGTAGTTGACTCGTCCGCTACCGTCGTAATCCCAATTCGCGTCAGGGTTCATTCTGCCCGGGTCTGAGGGACATCGAAGCGTAGCGATCTGGGTCCGCCATGGGGTGAAGTTCCCTTGCATGTCCCAAGTCGATCGGAAGAACGGTCGCTGATTCTGAATCTGAGTATAGAGCTGCTGCTGTTCCATCATCGGCAGAATCGATACAAACAACGAATAGCGGTTGATCGGCATTCGCCCGACGTTCATATCCGCGTCATGAACACTCCATGGATTGTAGGAGCATGGCCCTTCGGCTCCAGCGGGCAGCCTCCTGTAAGCAGACTCATAATTGAGTATCGCTAAACCGATTTGACGGATGTTGTTACCGCACGACATACGGCGGGCCGCTTCACGAGCCGCCTGAACCGCGGGCAGCAACAATCCAACCAGCACGCCTATGATGGCGATCACCACCAAAAGTTCAACGAGCGTAAAGCCTCGTCTTTGTCGAAGAATCATTGAAAACCTCGTCTGGAAAAAAGAATGAAGTTATCGGCAGGGAAA
>JBILVV010000457.1:0-3800 GCA_044370255.1 Pirellula sp. | reverse complement strand
GGCGCTTGCCTTTGTGGTTGCAAACGCTTTCCGCGATGAAGCTTTTGGCCTGAACCCTGAATTGGTGACCGCCATGGGACTGGACAAGTGGAGCGACGACCAAGGTTCCATGATGGAGGAATCGACGTGGCCGATCCACGACCGAATCATGGGGATCCAAGCCTCGGCGCTGACGAGTCTTCTGAACCCAACCACCCTCAAGCGGGTCTACGACAACGAGTTTCGAGTTCCTGCGGACCAGGATTCGCTGACGTTGCCAGAGATGATCAACAACGTAACACAGGGAGTCTGGACGGAACTCGAGGGTAAAGCGGATGGCGACTACACCGCCCGCAAGCCGATGATTTCCAGCCTGCGTCGAAATCTGCAGCGAGAGCATCTCGAACGCTTGATCGATCTGACTTTGCCAGGAAACGCTCAAGGGGCGGCGGGCAAAACGATTTCTACCCTCGCTATCGAGCAACTTCGGCAGCTCGACAAAAGGATCGAGGCATTGCAGGGGACCGCGGCCAAGGGTCTGGACCCTTACACGACCGCGCATCTCAATTACGTACGCGATCGAATCGAAAAGTCGCTGGACGCTGAATTCATTCTCAATCCCTCACGCGGCGGAGCAGGAGGCGGAAACCGTATGCCGATTGGCATCGAGTAAGCAACCCCGCTCGGGATAAATCAGGAGTGCGACTCGAACCATTCTTGTTGTACAATATCGGCAGGAAAGGAACCCTGTCGGTATGGTCGCTGTTGAACAGTATCTGAAACCCGAGCTCGCATCGCAGATCAAGCGGTTGGATTTGCGTGCCCAGATGATCGTGAAAGGATTCCTGCAAGGGATCCACGCCAGTCCCTACCAAGGGTTCTCGGTCGAGTTCAGCGAGCATCGGCGCTATTCGCACGGGGATGATCCCAAAGACATTGACTGGCTCGCGTACGCAAAGACCGATCGCTACTACATCAAGAAGTTCGAAGCAGAGACCAATATCACGGGCTATTTGGTTTTGGACACCAGTCAATCGATGGCCTACACCTACCGCCAGCAACTGACCAAGCTCGAATACTGTATTTGTCTGGCAGCGGCACTGACGTATCTGATGCTCATGCAGCAGGATCCGATCGGGCTGGTCACTTTCGATCGCAAGATCCGGGCCAGTCTCTTCCCTCGATCTCGGCGCAGTCAATTCGCAGCGATTTTGAGCCAGTTGACGAAGCTCAAGCCGGGTGGTGAAACCGAACTGCAGGGACCGATGCGACAGTTGCTGGCGATGCTTCGTCATCGTTCGCTGATTATGCTCATGAGCGACTTGTTGTCCGATGTCGATGCCACGCTCGATTCGATTCGGATGCTCAAGCACGCGGGTCACGATGTGATCGTATTCCATGTTCTTGATGAAGCCGAGGTCACTTTCCCTTTTTCGGGATTGGTGCAACTCAATGATCCGGAGTCTCGGCAATCGGTGAACGTCAATGCCGACGACATCGGTCACGAGTACCGCGAAAACATTCGCAACTATCGCGAATCCTTAAAGCGTGGTTGTAGCCAAACTCGGATCGATTACGTGGCCTTGGATACCAGCATGCCCTACGATACGGCGTTGACAGAATACCTGTTGAGTCGGCGTCATCGATTCTAAGTTGCAGAAACGGCAAGGACGATGACTTTTTTGCACATATCCCTCTTGCTCGGTTCGATCGCGGTTGCCGCTCCGATCTTGTTGCATTTGCTCGGACGGCGTCAACCCAAACCGATCGCATTTCCCGCCATTCGGTTTGTGCGACAAACTGCGGTGACGGCGCAGCGCGGTTGGAGCATCAAGCGATGGTTGCTTCTCGCGCTACGGATGTTTTTGGTTCTGATTCTTGCGTTGGCTCTCGCATCGCCGCGCGTGCCGAGCGGACAATACGCCAATTATTTGGCGTGCGGTTTGTTTGGTGTCTTTGCAGCCCTCGCCACTGCGATCGCGTTCACCGCATGGGGCGGGCGCAAGGCTCCCTGGATGATCGGTGTTCCAGCGGTGATCGCACTGGCTCTTTGGGCCCTCGCGGGTGTCTTTGCTGTGTCCGCGATACGCAACAGCGATTCGATACCGATCGGCAATTCCGATGGACCGGTCTGTGCGGCGATCATCGTGGATACGTCTCCGACCATGGCATACAAGTACCACAACGCAACTCGCTTGGAAAAAGCCAAAGAAATGGCATCTTGGCTGATCGATCGTTTGCCGGTCCCTAGCCAAATCGCCATCCTCGGCAACGAATCCGGAGCTCGACTCAATCCCGACCGTTTGTCGACCGAGCGACAACTCGAACGAGTCGCAGTCGATGGCAAGGCAACGGATTTGGTCGATCGAATCCGTACTGCTGTCGATCTGGTCCGCAAAAGCGAACTGGAGCGGCGCGAGATTTATGTTCTAACCGACCTGCGCGATGGAGCATGGCGAAATAGTGTGAACTCCGAATTGCCAGCTCTGTTGTCTGGTAAAGACTCCGATGGCATGCCCCGTCCAAAGATACTGTTGCAATTGATCGACGTCAGCGCACCCGATGAGGAACTGAAGAATTGGACGTTGACCAACGCCAAACTGAGTCAGGAATCTTCTGTACCGGGTGGGCGGGTGACGATTTCTGCGGAAGTGCGAGGAACGCGGGGTATCCAGGATGACCAACTGATGTGCGAATTGGTTGTCGAACCGATCGATCGTCGATTGCCGATGGTTCGAGATGGAAAAGTTATCGTGCCTGAGGGGAGGGTGCTGAACCGGCAACTAGTTCAGGTGCCTGACGGTGGGAGTGTTCCTGTTCAGATGACGATGCAGGACTTGGCAGAGGGGACCAACCATGCGATCTTGCGATTATCCCGGCCCGATCCTTTGGAACTCGACAACATTCTGTATATCACCATCGAGGCCAGGACCCAGGGGGCTACTGCGGTCTTTTCAGATGATCAACGCGATGGTCAGTTGGTGTCTCTTCTTCTAGATCCTTCCCTCTCTTCGCCACCTGATGCATCCGAGCAAACGAACTTGGGTTCCAATCAAGCGTCTGGCGAAGCGAACCGCAACAAAAAAGAAGATAGTGAATCTCGTGTCGTAGCACCTGGACCGTCCGTCGATCCGTATGCGAGACTGGGAGCGTTTGATTTGGGGCGAGTTTCTACGACCGTGCTCTACAACCCACGGTCGATCTCGACGGATGATGCCGAGCGGTTATTGGAATGGGTTCGTGGTGGTGGCGGACTGTTGGTGGTTCTCGGGCCTTCTTTGCAGGATCCGCAAAACAAGGCAGACAATGGCTTGTCGCTCCTGATACCTGGGGAAGTCAAGCGACAAACGCGACGTGCGATGGATGATCGTTCGATCTTTTTGAATCCGATCTTGGACAATCATCCGATATGGTCGATCTTTGAGCGACCGATTCGCGAAATACCATGGGTCAACTATCCGGTGTTTCGTCACTGGGATCTTGAGAATCTGCCACCGACAGCTTCCGAGATTGCGAAGTTAACCGGTAGCGAAAAGCCAGGAATGGTCGAACGCATCGAAGGACAAGGCCGCATCCTGGTCATGACGTTCCCCTATCCGGAACCCGAGGCCACTGCGCAGAGCGAACCATGGAGCGAGATGTTCACGACGAGCGCTGACGCGTGGCCCGGCTTTGCGATGTTCGTGGGGACTGCAAGATACCTGGCAACACACAACAAGCATCCGGTCAATTACACGATCGACTCGGTCGCGCTGCTCGATAACAACGCGAGTCAATATCCGAAAGTCTATGAACTGTTCAATCCCCAGGGTGAGGTCGTG
>JBILVV010000456.1:0-3816 GCA_044370255.1 Pirellula sp. | reverse complement strand
CTGCAGTCCGCTGAGGAACGCAAACGGCAAGAGGCCGAAGAACTCAAACGACTGCATACCAAGTATCGACTCGAACTTACCGATCACATCGAACATGCGATCAAAAAACTGATCGATATGTTTCCTGGCTTTCGTTTTCAAGGAGTGTTCGGCAATGCAGGTTGGGGAAGCGCCTGTGTCCGCGATGATTTGGTGATCGAACGGGGAAGCCGCGCGAACAAGTACAGCCGCCTTGAAATCGTTGTGCGACCCGTCAACGAGTTCAACGTCCTCGACCTTCAGGCCAAAGGAACGATCGCGGATCGGGAATTGATGACCCGCTCGCTCTATCATCTCGTTTCGCAAGTCGATATGGAAAAGTTTCGCAAAGCGGTCGACGACTGGGTGATCGCCTATGCCGAGTTGTATGCAATGAAACGAGCCTAACGAAGGCCATACGAAATCAAAGCAGCATGCTTGGCAGAATCGTAGATACCAAAACGTCGGATGGAATCCAGCTTCATGGCTTTTACATCGCCCCCGCTCAAGCGAGCAATGCGATTTGGATCATCGTCCATGGAGTCAACGGCAACTTTTATTCATCGACGCTCTTGATGCATTTGGCAGCGACAGCTCACGAACAGGGGAATGCCGCGCTTCTGATCAACACGCGCGGTCATGACTTGGCGAGCTTCGGCTCGACGGATATGCCCGCTCGATTGGGATCGATGTATGAAACGATCGAAGATGCCCGGTTCGATCTGGAAGCTTGGCTTGCTTGGTGCCGCGGCGAAGGTTATTCGCGAGCAGGAGCGATGGCTCATTCGCTCGGGGCGGTCAAAGTTGGGTACGCCCTGGCCCACGGCTTGTCAGGTCTTGAATCCTGGATTGCTCTGTCGCCCCCGCGGCTCAATACCGAACTATTGTTGAATGATCCGGCCAAGCGAGATGTGTTTCGCGAGCAGTTGCAGGAGGCCCAATCATACTGCGACGCTGGCAAGGATAATCACATCATGCGAGTTCGGTTTCCATTACCCAACTGGGTGTCTGCCCGAACCTTTGCGGACAAGTACGGGAGCGGAGACAAATACGATTACCTGGCCTGGAGACATCAACTCCCTATCCCGACCCTCTGGCTTTTCGGCCAGCTTGAGGTGCGTGATGGTTCTGCGAATTTTCGAGATGCCGACCAGATGCTCGAGAGCAAATTGCCGAAGGGACATGTTGTGCAAGTCATCGATTCCGCTGACCATTCCTATCGTACCACCCGCGACGCGCTGCGGCAGCAAATCGCGGCCTGGCTCCAGCGGTGATCCCCGGTTTCGACGTTTTCGGGGGTTGAAAGTCGGATACAATAACTCGACGGTTCCTGTTAGTTCCCTCCTGACCGCTCTCACGTTGAATTGCTCATGACTGTGACTACACCCAAATGGTTGGCGGATTCTGCACACGTTACCCAGGCCAAGGCCACCCTGGATCAGCATGCCTACGAAATGGTGCAGTGGCATTTTCACGAATCGACCGGTTCTCCTTTCTGGCTCGCCAAAAAGAAAGAATTGAAGTTCGATCCTCTCACCGAGGTCAAAGGATTCGATGACATCCGAAAGTTCCCGGAATTCGAAGACGAATGGCTTCGCGGCGGTCCGGTCGAACGATGGATCCCGAAAGGCTTGGCAGGCAAGCCGACCTATGTGTTCGAAACGGGTGGAACAACCGGCATCCCCAAGAGCCGCGTCGTAATCGACGACTTCCGCATCGATTACGAAAACTTTAGCCATACACTTCCAGATCATTACTTCCCGAAGAACTCCAATTGGTTGATGCTCGGTCCATCCGGACCGCGTCGACTCCGTTTGGCAGTCGAACACCTTTGCCAATACCGAGGAGGCATTAGCTTTTGCATCGATTTGGACCCGCGGTGGGTGATCAAGCTGATCAAGAAGGGTTGGATGGAACATCTCGAGGAATACAAGAAGCACTGCATCGATCAAGCGATCACGATCCTGACCGCGAACCACAACATCAAGTGCATGTTCACAACGCCAAAGTTGCTCGAAGCGCTCGCAATGGGGCTGGCAGAGAAGGGGACCAGCATCGCCGAGATCGGAATCACTGGTATCTTCTCGGGCGGAACCGAGTTCACGCCACAGTGGACACGATTCTGCGTCGAGGAGTTGCTCGGTGGACTTCCCGAACAAAGCGGTGTCTACATGACCCCCACCTATGGCAACACCCTCATGGGACTGGCCTGTTCGCGGCCTATCACGGACGAAGATAATTACACGATTGCCTACTATGCTCCTCAACCGCGAGCGGTCGTCGAGATTGTCGACTTTGATGACTCGAACAAGATCGTTGGCTTCGGTGAAACAGGCCGCGTAAAGCTGTACACGATGACCAAAGAGTTCTTCGTACCCGGATTCTTGGAACGGGATGAGGGGGAACGAGAAATGCCCTACGAAAAGTATCCTTGGGATGGCGTTTCCGGAGTCCGCCCGTATCGCGGATTCGCTTCGACGACTACCGTAGGCGTCTACTAGGACGACTACCGGCAACGATTCGCACTTTTGATTCATTCGCCCGTTCAGGAACCTTTTGGAATAGTACATGATCACCATTCATCCGCTTCGTTGGGGCAAGATTTACAAGTCGCTCGATACCTTTGACGTGATCCACTTCGATACAGGCGAAGCGATTGCCAAAATCGGGCAGGTCAACGGCGGCATGGTTCAGATGGATATGCGCAAGTGCGACCAGGCCCGCAAGGCGCTTCGCTCCATACCGACCGATGAGTTGATCGGCATGTGCGAGAAGGCGGCGCACCTATTCGAGAACGAAACTCTGCCGGTCGGAGATGGAACTCAGTCGGTCGACGAATTCATCCATCAGCAATCGGCCAGCACCGGACTTCCGGAGCATATGTGTCGAAACAACATGAAGAAGAATTCGTTCGTTCTCAGCAACATGAGAAAGATCCTCGATGCGTTGACTCGCGGTTTGGATCTCGACATCTTGTCCCGCGGCTACGGCGAAGAGGGCCGTAACGTTACCGTTAGTTTCCAGTGCCAGTCTCCTGTGCTGGGCGCCGTCCTGCCGAACAATTCGCCCGGCGTGCATACTCTCTGGTTGCCAGCAGTCCCCCTTCAAGTCGGTTTGGTTCTGAAACCGGGCTCCCAAGAGCCGTGGACGCCGTATCGCATGATCAGCGCCTTCATGGCAGCAGGGATCCCGGGCGAGGCATTCTGTTTGTACCCAGGTGGTCATGACGTCGGATCGACGATCATGGCGCGATGCGCCAAGAGCATGATCTTCGGCAGCGCACAGACGGTTCAGCAATACTCAGGTAACCCGAAGGTTCAAGCTCACGGTCCTGGCTTCTCCAAAGTCCTGCTCGGCGATGATGTCGTGGATCAATGGGAAGACTACCTCGATCTCATGGTCGAAAGTGTCGCAAGCAACTCGGGCCGAGGATGCATCAATGCGTCTGGCATTTGGGCTTCGAGGCACACGCGGGAAATCGCAGAAGCTCTCGCGGCTCGAATCGGTCCGATGGAGGCACTTCCACCAACCGATTCGAATGCACAGTTAGCTGCTTTCACCAACGCCCAAATGGCTACCGGCACCTGGGCGATGATCCAGCAGGATCTAAGCGAATCGGGAGTGGAAGACATGACGGCATCCTATGGCCCACGGCTGATCGAACGAGAGCGTTGCGCTTACTTGAGACCCGTTGTTGTGCATGCCAATTCGCCGTCCTGTGGTGTTGCTGCTAAGGAATACATGTTCCCGTTCGCCTCCGTGGTTCAATGTCCGCAGAAGGATATGATCAAATCGATT
>JBILVV010000092.1:0-13357 GCA_044370255.1 Pirellula sp. | reverse complement strand
AATGCCAACGCGACCGTTACTTGCTGTCACAGCCAAACGCGAAACCTGGGCGAAGTCACACGTCGAGCCGATGTTTTGATCGCCGCGATGGGCCGTGCTGGTGCGATCACCGCAGATATGGTCAAGACGGGTGCGGTCGTAATTGATGTGGGGATCAACCGCGAGGGAGACCGCTTGGTCGGAGACGTTGACTTCGATGCTGTTTCGCAGGTCGCCAGCGCGATTACCCCGGTTCCTGGCGGGATTGGTCCGTTGACGATTGCGATGCTCTTGGAAAACACGTTAGTCGCTGCAGAATTCGCAGCCAACGCAAGGCGGTCTTGAATCGCTTTGCGTCAGACCCGTATTTGTTGCCGATTTGCTGAAGCGTGTTTTATTGCAGTGTGACTATTTGATGCTGTCCTTGATGCTTTCCAGGATGATCAGCAGGTGCTTGGCCCGCGTTAAGGACCCTACTTCCTTGACGAATTGAACGCCTGCTTCGAGTTCGGCGATACTCATTCCAGCCCCCGCAGGGACCAAGGCGGTGGACTCGGTTCGCGAACCTGAAGACGATTTGGATTCTGCTCCCTTTCGCCCAGATGATTTCCCTTCGCTCCGTTTGATTAGACTCTTGACGTTGGCAACGTCTGCAGCGGTAACTTTGTATTGTTTAAGTGCTTCGACGATATCTCGATTCCTGGATTCGGGATTCTCTTCGAGATACTTTCTAATACGTTGGGCTTTGCTTAGATCTTTCGACACGATTTGACGTTCCTTTGCATGTTTTGGATGTGAGTCAACGATGAGTTCTTCGGACGCCAAGCGATTTTGTTCCGCTTCGCGAATCAAGGCTTCTGGCACACGGTCGACCAAGTCATCCAAAGTCACAACGCGTTCGATATCCAGCATAAGTTGCGATCCTATTAAATTGAATGAGATTGGAAACAAATTACGATCGTTCAACGATTTCGCGGAAAAGGACTGCGTTCGACTCCGGTGGTCATCGAAGTCATTCCCCGGCTGTGGTTCCCAGGTTGGTCTCTCTCAGGCGAAGCTTCCGATATCAAAGCAGGAGAGTGAGTTGGAATGCGAGAGAGCCAATAGATGATATGCGCTACGCTATGCTCGTCAACGGCTAAAAAACTTCTGTTTTGGCTTTAATATCCAGGTCATTGCACCCTCGAGGCATGTTCGCGAAGGAGCTGATTTTTGGTATACTTTACCGGTCAAAAACGACGGTGTACGCGAACGTGCTCCGAATTGTTTTGATGGCCGTTTCGCGGCCCCAAAAAGCCAGGTTTTGGTAGATTTGCCAACCCTTGGCGAGTTGAATGCACTCCTCCCATTGGACACGCAATGACATCTGCAAACGACAGTGACTCCCCCGAATCCGAACCACAGGACCTCGGTTTGGATCGATCCGATTACAACGCGGAGGATCTGAAGTATCTCAATGACCTCGAGCATGTTCGGGCACGGCCCGGCATGTACATCGGCGATACGACGCTTAAAGGGTTGCATCATTTAGTCTACGAAGTCGTCGACAACTCGATCGACGAGGCCATGGCGGATTTCGCTCGCACGGTTTCCGTTTCTATCAACTCCGATGGTTCGGTGACCGTGGAGGACGATGGTCGCGGCATTCCGGTCGAGCGACATACCGACCTTTCGGAAAAGATGGGACGAGACGTCAGCACGCTCGAAGGGGTGATGACCGTTTTGAAATTCGGTGGCAAATTCGAGAAGAAGGCCTATCAAACTTCTGGAGGACTTCACGGCGTGGGTGTCACCGTGGTGAACTTCCTCTCGCAATGGTGCGAGGTCGAGGTCTATCGCGACGGCAAGGTTTCGACGCAATCCTACGAACGCGGTGTTGCGACGGGTCAGGTACGGGAGGCCGGTGTAACCACCAAGCGTGGGACCAAGACGACATTCAAGCCCGATTCTCAAATCTTCCCGAATACGAAATTCGTCTATGACACGCTCGCCAAGCGATTGCAGGAACTCGCGTTCCTCAACAGTGGCGTCCGCATCAAAGTTCGAGACGAACGCAACAATCACGGGGATGAATTCCATTACGAGCGAGGAATCGAGGAGTTTGTCGAGTTCCTGAACCGAGCAAGCGATGTGGTTCACAAGGACGTTATCGTGATCGACGGCACCAAGGATGATATCGGCTACACCATCGCCCTCCAATACTCCGAGGAATACACCGAGACCCTGCAGTCCTATGCGAACAATATCCATACCCTCGAGGGTGGCACACACGTTTCCGGGTTCCGATCTGCACTGACTCGAACACTAAACAACTACGGCAAGAAGGAAAACCTCTTCAAGGACCTGACACCTACCGGAGATGACTTCCGCGAAGGCTTGACCTGCGTGATCTCCGTTCGCGTGCCCCATCCGCAATTTGAAGGACAGACCAAAACCAAGCTCGGTAACAGCGATGTTGAAAGCGTGGTGAACTCTGCGGTCGGAGATGCATTGTCCAAATACCTCGAGGAAAATCCGAAGAACGCAAAGCTTCTGGTCCGAAAAGGTTTGCTCGCAGCCGAGGCTCGCGAAGCCGCCCGCAAAGCCAAAGATGCTCTGCGAAAACGGAAGGATGCACTGGGAGGTGGAGGACTGCCAGGCAAACTGCGCGATTGCATCAGCAACAAAATGGAGGAATGTGAACTCTACCTCGTCGAAGGTGACTCGGCCGGAGGAAGTGCCGAAGGTGGACGCTTCCGAGATACGCAAGCGATCCTCCCGCTCCGAGGCAAGATCATCAACGCTTACAAGAGCCGTGAAGACAAAGTCCTCGATAACGTGGAAGTCATGAGCATGATCCAGGCGATCGGCTGCGGTATAGGGAGCGATCAAGACATCGCTAAACGCCGCTACAACCGCGTTATCATCATGACCGACGCGGACATCGATGGCTCCCACATCCGAACTCTCCTGCTTTGCTTCTTCTATCGCCAGATGTACCAACTGGTCGCTGGTGGGCACGTCTACCTCGCACAGCCTCCCCTCTATCGCGTCGTGAGAGGAAAAAAAGAACGTTACTACGTCCAAACCGAAGAAGAGATGAAGCAGCAGTTGCTCGAAAAAGGACTTGGCGACAGCTACTTCGTCGGCGAAGAGGGGATGAAGATCGAAGGGGAGAAAATGCGATCCCTTTGCAAGTCGCTGGCATCTCTCGAGGAAGCGATCCTCGCCCTAGAACGCCGCGGCATCTCACTGCGTGTTCACTCTGAGAGGATGGATCCGGAGACAAAACGTCTCCCGGTTTTTCACCTGGATCTCGGCGTCGAGGATCGCTGGTTCATCACCCGCGACAAACTCGATGAATTCCTTGCGACTCGCCAGATTCGCGTCGATGACAGTATGCCCGCGGGAGAGCCCGCGAAGTCTGATACGAAAGAAGACGCGACACGGGCCGCTCGCATCACAGAGATCTTCGAAGTCCGAACCATCAACTCGGGACTCAAGGATATCGCGGAACACGGTTTCTCGATCGCTGACCTCATCCCTAAAGAGCGAACCGGCGCTACCGACTCACGGTTCTATCTCCATCGCGAGGAAAACGTGATCGGACTGGAAGACCTTCGCGAGTTGCTGCCAGCTATTCGAGAGATCGGTCGCCGTGGTTTGACGATTACCCGCTTCAAGGGACTCGGCGAAATGAATGCCGAAGAACTTCGTGAAACAACCCTCGACCCGAGCAACCGGACCATGGTCAAGATCGAACTTCCCGATGCCGCCGCAGCCGACGAAATGTTCCGAGTCCTGATGGGTGACAAGGTCGAACCTAGACGCGAGTTCATCGAGAAGCATGCACTCGATGTCCGAAACCTGGACGTGTAGCGCGATCACAATCGCACACCCACGCGAAACGGGTTGATGCTGATCGCATACCGAAATGCTTCGTCGATCCGGTCGAGCGTAAAGTGATCGTGAATCAATTCCCGAATGGGGAATGCAACATGAGCCGTTTCGATGAATGCCACGGCGCTGCGAAAATCTTCCGTGTTGTAATTATGCAATCCCCGAATAGAGATCAGGTTCCGGACAATATGCTCCGCCTGCATATTCACCGGCCTACAGGGGCTGACCGCACCGATCCAGACCGCAATCCCTCCAATGGCCATCATCTCAAGCGTCTTTTCCATACTCGATGGCACACCGCTGGCTTCGATCACAATATCTACGCTGTTTCGATGATCGATCGTATTTGGGTGTACGGATTCGACCTCAATCGGCGGAAGGGAATCTCGCGGTAATTTTATTGTGTGGTCGGCTCCAAAGCGTTTCGCCATGTCGAGTCGGCCTGCATCAATGTCCATCGCACCTACGCGTCTAGCGCCCGCTTCACGCGCCATCGCGCACGCGAGAACGCCCAGCATGCCTGCACCGGAAATCAGCACCCTGCGATCCTTCACGGACCCCGCCAATCGGAGGGCACCTGCCACGGTTGCCACGGCGCAGTTGGTGATCGCAGCAACGGGAACCGGTACTTCCTCTGCGATTTTGATGATGGGTGTATGGGGGCGCAGGATCATGAACTCGCTGAGCCCGCCATGAAGAGTTTTGCCAGCGGAGAGTCGCTCATGGCCGTACTTGAATCGGTCGGCTCCTTTTTGCGGCATCCCTCGCATGGACATTTCACTCGCCGGATCGCTCGCGAAAATTCCCCAGGTAACGCGGTCGCCGATTTGTAAATGCGTTCCTCGCAAATCCGTCCTCGATGCATTCGCACCGAACTCGTACACTCGACCGACCACCTCGTGGCCGAGGATGGTCGGTGTTGACTCGATCCGTTTGCCACTATAGGTTGCGATATCGCTTCGGCAGAGAGTTGTCATCTCATTGCGCACAAGAATCTCATGCGAATTGAGAGGCGGTATCTCGACTCCGATAATTTCCATCGGAATCCCGCTACCTGAAAAGACAGCAGTTCGGGCGGTAGGACGAGATTCTAGCGTCACGATCGGTCCGAGTGCGCGCCAGCGTTAGCAACGGAACCGGCCAGTTGGCTGAGTTCGCCCCAGAACGTCACGTATTTATCGCGATGCTTGATGTATTCTTCGTCAAACACGGCCCGACGCAACTCTTCCCGTTGCGTTACGAACTTGCCGTAATCCCGTTCGTCATCAGGATGAAAGATCGGGCATGGACGATCGTAAACAATGGTCGCACCGAGGTGGCCATCATTGTGAAAACGGGACATTCCGATGACTCGGTCTGCGACATAGATCGCTTCATTGAGTTCGTGAGTCACCATGAGAATCGTGTATTCAGGCCTGCGACCCTCTCGCTTCGCGATCAAGTTTTCTTGGTAGAACTTCAACAACATGATCTGCAGTTCCTCGCGCATTGCTTCATCGAGAGCCCCGAATGGTTCATCGAGCAACACGATCTTCGGCTTCATGATAAATGCTTGCGCCACGGCGACCCGTTGCCGCATCCCTCCGGACATTTCGCCTGGATATTTACCACATGCTTCTTCCAAGCCGACTCGCTCCAAGAACTCTCTCGATTTTCGCAAGTGTTCTCGTCGGAGTTTTGAGTATTTCGGAAACAAGAAAAATCGTTCCCAAAGAGCGCTTTCGTCCAGCTTCAAACCGAAGCTAACATTTTTTTCTGCGGTAAGAAACTCGTAGAGCGAATACTGTTGATAGACGATCCCAACATCTCGAGTGGGGCCTCGCACAGGAACGCCGTCGGCAAGAATTTCCCCTTCGCTCGGAGGGTGGGTTCCGAGGATGGCTTTGAGGAGTGTGCTTTTTCCGCAACCGCTCGGCCCGACGACCGCTACGATTTGGCCGGGCAAAACCTTGAGATTGATTTTGTCTAGAACACGAAAGTCACCGAAGTAGTGGCTGACGTTTCTTATTTCGAGTGCGTATTCGCTCATGATGAGTGTGGCTCAATGTGCCGATGAATGGGGCGTTGCTCCACCCGTGAAGAACATGCCAACGACTTTCTTCGCTGCCATAACTAGTGCCACAGCGGCGAGACCGGCCAAGATGCCAAAGATGGCATCGTACAGAAATGGACTGATTGCTTTGAGTGCTGGCCCGATCAAGGGAGTCCCCTCGACGAGATGCGCGACATGCTCGCTTTGATGGTGAAACCATTCGATGTTGTGGGTAACAATTCCGCCTCCCACCAAGAACATCGCGGCGGTCCCCGCTACCGATAGGAATCGAAGCAGCCAGGGTGATAGAAACAGAAGTCCCGAACCGCACGAGCGGAACATTCGATCGAAGAAACCGGTTCCAGTTCGTCCTGCCCAATGCAGACCGAGATCATCTAGCTTGACAATTCCCGCGACCAAGCCATACACGCCTAGTGTCATAATAACGCCGACGGCGCTCAAGACACCCAAACGGACTAAAAACGATTCCTCGCGAATGACTCCCAACGAGATGACAATGATTTCCGCAGACAAAATAAAGTCGGTTCGGATGGCAGCATTGATACGTGTCTTCTCAAAACTGACCATGTCTACGTCCGGGTCTTGAATCGCCTTGCGCCGATCCTCCTGCGTGTGTTCCTCGGGATGGAGCCAGGCGTGCAGGATTTTCTCGACCCCTTCGTAGCAGAGATAGATCCCGCCGAACATCAAGAGCGGTAGGATCAGGAACGGCAGCGCAACGCTAAGGATCAAAGCAGAGGGAATCAGGATCAATTTGTTGACTGCCGAGCCAAGAGCAATTCGCCAAATGACCGGTAACTCCCGGTCAGCGTTGAAGCCTGTCACCTGTTTGGCGTTGAGTGCTAAATCGTCGCCAAGCACTCCTGCAGTCTTGTGCAATGCGACTTTGCTCATCGACGCCACATCATCGAGAAGGGAAGCGATATCGTCCAGCAACGCGAAAAAACTCGCTCCAGCCATCATCTACCTCTCTAACGGAGACGCGAACTGCGTAAGACGCCAACTGCTTTCTGAGTGCGTTATCTCATTTATCGCCGATAACGCACTCGGGCTTACCTATTAGTCAGCGATCAGCTTTTGTAAGTGATCAGCCCTTCTTGGCTGCGTCGTATCGCTTGCCCACTTCATTCCAATTGACAACATTCCAGAATGCAGCGATGTAGTCGGGGCGGCGGTTTTGATACTTCAAATAGTACGCGTGCTCCCATACGTCCAAGCCGAGGATCGGTGTTCCCTCGATGCCTGCAACTCCCTTACCCATCAGCGGACTATCTTGGTTCGGAGTAGAGCCGATCTCCAGCTTGCCTCCGTTGAGAACGAGCCAAGCCCAACCGGACCCAAAGCGACCAGTACCGGCAGCAGCGAATTTTTCTTTGAATGTATCGAAGCTTCCAAACGCGGACTCGATATCGGTCAACAATGCTCCGGATGGTTTACCTCCAGCATTCCAACCGATGATTTGCCAGAAGAAGGAGTGGTTCCAATGACCGCCTCCATTGTTGCGAACCGCCATCCGCTTGTCGTCTGGTATGGCAGCCAAATTGCCGATCACTTCTTCGATCGACTTATCCGCGAATGGGGTTCCCTCGAGTGCCTTGTTGAGGTTGGTCACGTATGCTTGATGATGCTTGCCATGATGGATCTCCATGGTCTGTGCATCGATGTGTGGTTCCATCGCATTAAATGCGTACGGCAAGGGGGGGAGAGTAAAGGCCATATTGATTGCTCCTTGAGGATGGAATTGAGTTCTTCACTGAGAATCCATAGTGTAGGCTTGTCGCTGGTTTTAGCCAGTAGGAGACGCGGCAACCTGTTCCCCTAGAAAGTCGTCAGCATGAACGGTTCACCCATGAATTTGCACTCTTTGCGAGCTCTCGTCATCTTCTCGCGGGAAGGGGATCGATTCACCCACCGCGTCATGCAGCGTCAGGAATCCCTGGACGAGGCGGTGGGACTTTGCGGAGTCCTCGGCACCAGCCTCGAGGATTGGCCCCTCGACCCGCCGATTCAGCAGTTGGTTTTAGAGCAGATTGGATCCCCCCCGAGAACCGTGGCTCTCGGGGTAGGAATGTCAGGCTCGGGGCATTGGTCCTTGGCGGCCGAAACAATCGGCGGGGATGCCGGCATCCAAATGGACTGGGCTTGCCGAATCCATCGCCCCGCAGGACGGTTGGGTAGCAGTTACAAAGCCTTTGGACCTATGAATCGGATCGCTCGCGCATGGACAAGCCAACGCGCTGAGTGGTTGCTCCCCAATGACGCCCGTTTCGTCTTGAACGTTGCCGAGGGTCGGATCGTTTGGGACGAACATGAATCAATCGTCTCGATCGTTCCGGTCAGCGACATTCGTTATGCGGGCACCCACACGTGGCGTTACTGCTTGGACGTCGTATGAGGTTCCATCAGTCCCTTCAGGCCACCGAAGCGAACCGCGCCGGGCAAGAGATATGCATCCCGAATCGAATCGATGCGATCGAATTCGAATCCCTGTGGATCAAGTTTTACGGCGCCGATTCGATCCGGTCGCATTGCATCGGCTGCAGCCACCAGACTGGACTCCGCACCATTCGCGGCCCAAACCCATTTTTCGCTTCCCTCCGGTTTAGCATCAGCCAGTGCGATGAGGACGGCAAGCCTTCGCAAAAACAAGGGCGGATTGTATCCATAGGTGTAGCACGGGGCGGGGCGTGGGTTCTTAACAAGTGACTGCACCGAAGTCCCCACGTCGATTCCCCATGCATCCTCTAAGATCACGGTGGCATCATGTGGGCTGTCCGATTCAGGTTTTCGGCCGGCCAAGACATGAACCGAGCGAATGCTCTGTCCCGCAGATGGCTTGATGATAACAGAACCCACTTTCGAGCCATCGGCATTGACGATCGACCATCGAGCATCTCCTTCGGTTTCGCGAACAACCTTGAGGGAAGCGGCTATGCGATCGGCGGGTTGCAGGATGGCTTTCCAGCCTTGGCTGCGGATATCCGGCGAAGCAGCGATCTTTTTGGCAACATCGTCGCTCCAACGTTTGAGCAGGTCCGCTTCAAAATCGATGCCACCTGGGGGAGCGGGATGGTCCTTATCCCAAACGGTCATCTGATCTCCCTTGAGCACATCGAATTCCTGCTCCAAAATCGGCTCTGGCAAACCGAGTCCGAACAACTTGTTCATGAACCCGTACATGACAACGCGTGTTACGTGGTTGTAGTTATGCGGAAAATGGGTTGCCACATGCAGATTGACTCGGTCTTCGGCACCGTAGAGACCATAGAGTCGCTTCAGTTCCGGAAAACCATCGCGCGCCATATCGCGAGTCCAATCGTTAGCCGCATTGACCCCGAGCGGGCGGGGAGCGGTGAGCGCTGCGATCTCCACGTTTCCGGTATCGACGCGCAATCCGGTCGCGTTTTCGCAAGTGCAACCACCCTGCATCGATGTGCTCACCATGACGACTGGATAGGCGCCAGCAAAACGAGGCTCAATCGCCGAGGCGATAAATGTTTGCGTCCCGCCGCCGCTCGCTCCTGTAATCGAGATGCGTGCGGGATCGACATCGGGCATCTGAAGCAGAAACTCGAGCGACTGCAGGGTGTTGATGGTTTGGAGCCCCAGGATGTTCTGAAGCATCCCCTCGGCTTTGGGGCTGTAGAGCAGCCATCGGTCTGCACCGACTTCCGGATTGGGCCCATGCAAACCGAAACCGTGAACTCGCTGCATGCTGATCTGTTGGCTATCAGCATAACCGAGCATATCGTAGTGGAACACGACGATCCCCATGCGTGCCATTTGAACGCAACGGGCTTGCAGTGGACTGTGGGCAGCCGACTCAAAGCGTTCGGCACCACTGGCGAGATCCCGCTTTGCCTCGTCATCGCTGGTGTAGTAAAAACGTCCATTGGGCCAGTGACCGTGCGGACAGAGAACCGCAGGTCGCTTGATGTTCGATCCATCTTTCGAAGCTGACTTCTTTTCGAGCGGTCGATAGAGGCTGCCGGTCACGAACAAACCAGGCAGGCTCTCAAAGTAAACCTTCTCAATCGTGTAACCGTCCTTGAGTTGCGTGGAGTGAATGACGGGCCGGATCGGAGCAAGCGTAGGCTTTGGGAACAAGCCCAAGGAAATTTCGATTTGCATGCGCAACTCTTCGGCTCGCTTTTCCCATGCTTCCTTGGTAGCAGGGACTGCGAACGGAAAGTGACCGTCCAGGTCCTTGATGGCGTAGGACGATTTTTTGTCTGGATCAACCGCTATGCAATCGCGTTGCAAGGCGTCTGAGGCGAAACAAGCGATGGCTAAACAAGACGTCAAAATTTGTTTTGCACGATGCACTCGTTTCGCTGAGTGAAATCGCTTTGACCGTTGTGTCGTCACGATCGATGCTCCCGATGCTAGGGTGAGGATAGTCAGTGCAGGATTTCCATTAAACGACCAAACATTGTACTCAGGAAATTAACCGAGCGGGCAAGCGATCCAAAGGACACGCGGGGCGATTGTATCTACAATGTGCTGTGTGTATTTCCTTTGGATTTGGCTAAAAGCCTTTCCGAGTAACATTAGCCGCCTTGGCGCTAGCCGCGGTTTTTTAGTTTTCGGATAGGGGCTAATTTCGCACCCTCGTTTCAGCCTGGAAAGAGACCGGTCATGCGCAGTTTCGCAACGCGATCGCTCCAATCGCTCCGAGCGATATGGATTCTCAATTCGATCCTGCTATTGAATACTCTGGGTGCTTTTGGCATGCACGCTCGGGCTCAGGAAGCGAAGTGGGATTTGCCTTCGGCTGTGAAGTACTCGTCCGAGGTCAAAAGTGAACCTCGCGTGTTGCGAGTCCATCGACTAGCGATTGATCTCAAGTCAGAGTCGTTGGAGTTCGCTGTTGTGCCCGGACAGGATCCCGATGGTGATGGCCCGATCGAAGCGTTGCTTACCCCGCCGAAAAAGCTTGGCCAGGAGGTGTCGGCGATCGCTCTGATCAATACCAGCGCCTGGGGCATGTTCCCGGACAAGAACACGGGTAAGAAGCAAAGCTATGTCGTGGGTGGCGAAGCCGATATCCTTGGATGGGTTTATCAGGGTGGCAAGCAGATCAGCCCAATCCAAGGGGGATATTGGACCTGCTGGATGGATTCGAACCGGAAAGTATCCATCGCCAATCTTGGCGAAAGGCCAGAAGCGGAACGCCCCACCCAGGCGGCGTGGGCGATTTCCGGGTTTCGAGGAATTCTGACCGATGGAAAGATCCTCCCTGAAGCGAGTGAAGTACGACATCCTCGCACGGCTTTGGGTTTGTCGGCCGATGGTGCAACGATGACATGGCTGGTTGTCGATGGTCGTCAACCGGGATATAGCGAAGGGGTCAGCGAACACGAACTGGCTCAATTGATGCTGGAAGCGGGTTGCGATGATGCGATGAATTTGGACGGAGGGGGAAGTTCCGTTATGTTGCTGCGAGATCAGGACGGGTCGCTATCCGCCGCCAATCGCCCCTCCGACCCGACCGGTCAACGTCCTGTTCCGGTCGTTCTGTGCATACGAAGATCGGAACAATCGAACTAGTCGACCTCAACCTCACGATTCCCCGATGAATTCGATTTCATCTAAACGAACTCGCCGTCGCAGTTGTTAATCATTGCGCATATTGGTGCGGAGAGAGTTGAAGGTTATGTCCAAGCAGCGATTGAAGCGTATTCTCATCACCGGCGGAGCGGGTTTTCTCGGCTCGCATATGTGCGAGCGATTGGTGGGAGAGGGGCACGATGTCATTTGCCTCGACAACTTCTTTACATCGCAGAAGTTCAACGTTGCGCATTTGCTCGATCGGCCAAACTTTGAGCTGATCCGTCACGATGTTACCCTTCCTGTTTTTTTGGAAGTCGATCAGATCTATCACATGGCATGTCCGGCGGCACCCGGGCATTACCAATTCAACCCGATCAAAACGATCAAAACGTCGGTGCTCGGATCGGTCAATATGCTCGGCATGGCTAAGCGATGCGGAGCCAGGATCTTGCTCGCCAGCACCAGCGAAATTTATGGCGATCCGACCGTTCACCCGCAGCCCGAGTCTTACTGGGGGAACGTCAATCCGATCGGAATTCGATCCTGTTACGACGAAGGAAAACGAGTCGCGGAAACGCTGTTCATGGACTATCACCGCATGAACAAGGTCGACATCCGGATCGTCCGCATCTTCAATACATACGGACCTCGCATGCATCCGTTCGACGGTCGCGTGGTATCGAATTTCATCCGGCAGGCGCTCACAGGCCAGCCGATCACCATCTTCGGCGAAGGAGAGCAGACCCGATCGTTTTGTTACCGCGACGATTTGGTCGAAGGGATCGTGCGGATGATGAATTGCGAAGACAACTTCATTGGCCCCGTCAATATTGGCAACCCAAACGAGTTCACCATCGCGCAATTGGCCAGCAAAGTGCTCGAGTTGACGGGTAGCAAATCGACCATTGAAAGACGTCCGCTACCACCCGACGATCCGACTCGAAGACAGCCGGACATCACCCTCGCGCGAAAGATGCTAAAATGGGAGCCATCGACAGAGTTGCGAGTTGGGCTTGAAAAGACGATCGATTGGTTCCAGACCATACGCATGGAAGACTACCGGCCGCCAACTCCTAACTTTGCTTGACATTCAGGCACACCACTTCCATCCCACTTTTACTTTCTGCAACGTGACCTTGGTTGCATGAGACAGAGGGATTCCGAGGAACTCGATGGCTCGATCGGAAACTAGAGCGTTGCCTCGCGCGACCCGTTGGCAACTGAGGACGAAAGAGATCGAATTCGGAAACGTTCCGGCGATCATGGGGATTCTAAACGTCACCCCAGACAGTTTTTCGGACGGCGGAGATTTTTATAGTTTGCAGACCGCCGTCGATCGAGCATTGAGGATCGAGGATGCCGGGGCGGCGATACTCGATATCGGCGGAGAGAGTACTCGTCCTTACAGTCAGAGTATCGATACCGACGAGGAACTGCGCCGCATTGTCCCCGTGATCGAGAAGTTGCAAGGGCGACTATCCATACCTATATCCATCGACACGACGAAAGCAGCCGTTGCGAGAGCCGCAATTGACCTGGGTGCGGAGATCATCAACGATGTTTCGGGGCTCGAGGCTGATCCGGAGATGATCGAGATCGCACGATCGAGAAGGGTGGGAGTATGTGCGATGCACCGGCAGGGAACGCCTCAGACGATGCAAGACAATCCAACGTATTTCGATGTTGTTGAAGAGATTTACGACTACCTGAGCCAGAGGGATCAGCATCTTCTCGTTAGCGGTATCGAACCCGATCGCATTTGCCTGGACCCCGGTATCGGTTTTGGCAAAACGCATGAGCACAACGTCGAGTTAGTGCGCAGTTCTCGCCGATTTTTGGATCTCGGTCGCCCGATCTTGATCGGCCACTCTCGCAAAGGCTTCATCGGCAAGG
>JBILVV010000571.1:0-3819 GCA_044370255.1 Pirellula sp. | reverse complement strand
TCCGCAGCAGGTCGGTGCTCAGATACTTCTTGTTATCGTCGCAAAAAATCGTGACGACCACCGCATCGGGGCCGAGCATTTCCTGAGCCCGCAGCGCTGCCAGAAGGTTGGCTCCGCTCGAGATGCCCACGCCGAGCCCAAGTTCAACGGCGATCTTCTGTGCCATGAGGATCGCGTCGCCGTCCGGAACGGCGATGATCTCATCGAGTTCTTCGAGGTGGACGATGGCCGGAATGAACTCGTCCGAAACGCCCTGGATGCGGTGCTGCCCCACCTTGCAGCCGGTGGAGAGCGTGGGAGATTCAGCCGGCTCCATGGGGTGCACCTTCACGGATCCGAAACGGGCGCGGAGATAGCGGCCCGTACCCATCACCGTGCCGCCGGTGCCCACCCCCGCCACGAAGGCGTCTGGCCGCAACCCACGTGCCTCGAGTTGCGCGGCAATCTCGGGGCCCGTCCCGCGCTGGTGTGCCTCGGCGTTGGCGGCATTGGAGAACTGGCAGGGCAGAAAGACGTCGCCCTGCTCGGCCCGCAGTCGCTCGGTGAGGCCGATGCTGCCGAGGAAGCCCCCCTCTTGCTTCGATACCGGCGTGATCACGGCCCCGAATGAGCGGATCAATTGCACGCGTTCCTGACTCATCCAATCGGGCATGTAAATGATCACCGGATGGCCGAGGGCCCGACCGATCGCGGCGAAAGCGATCCCCGTGTTGCCACTGGTGGCCTCGACGATCGTGTCTCCGGGACGCAACTGACCACCGGCGCAGGCGCGATCCATGATGTGAAGCGCCATCCGATCCTTGATGCTGCCGGTCAGGTTCAGGAACTCTGCTTTCGCGAACAGCCTCCGAGGCCGGCCCCGGTAGCGAAGTGCGATCTCCAGCAAGGGCGTGTTGCCCACCATCTCCCGAATGGCGGCACAGCGATCCCGGTACTCAGCCGACGCGCGTCCGTCATTCATGGAGAGGCCATTCCTGGGTCGGCGCATTACCGCGGCCGACGTGCCCGGGAGGGCCTCGCGGCCGAACGTTCCGGACAGGCTTCGGCCACGAGTTTCGTCATCGTGTTGGGGCACACGCCCAACAGCTTGGCGGCGTTCGTGAGGTGCCCATGCGTGGCTTCGAGTGCCTCGCGCACGGTGCGCCGGCGGATTTCACGAAGATTGAACGTTCTTCCCTCGCCCCGCGGCGGCGGCGGATCTGCGATCACTCCAGTGTCGTTTCGTGGATCGCCATGGTCCGGCTGTCGGCCCACGAGCTCGTCGAGCACAGCTTCCCTGTTGTCGGCGAACACATAGAGCTTTTGAATCGTCTGGGCGAGTTGCCGCACGTTGCCGGGCCATTCATAGGCCACCAGGCGGGAGAGCGCGTCTGGCCCCGGCACCCAAGGGACCTGACCGTATCGCACCGCATAGTGGCTCGAAAAGTGCGCGATGAACCGCGGGATGTCGGTGGGCCGCTCGCGCAACGGGGGCACGTGGAGATGGACCGTGTTGAGACGGTAGAGCAAGTCCTCGCGGAAAGTCCCCTGCGTGACCGCCATCTCGAGATCACGGTTCGTGGCCGCGATGACCATCACGTCGATCGGCTGACCATGGGCGGAGCCGACGGGGATCACCTCGCGACGCTCGAGCACGCCAAGGAGCTTGGGCTGCAGCTCCGGGGGCATGTCACCGATCTCGTCGAGGAAGATCACGCCTCCGTCCGCCGTGCGGAAGGCGCCGCGAGCGACGCCGAACGCGCCGGTGAAAGCGCCCTTCTCATGGCCGAACAACTGGCTTTCGGCGATCGTCGCCGGAATGCCGCTGCAATTCACCGAAATGAACGGCTTGTCGCGCCGTGGACCGGACGCATGGATGGCTCGGGCGACCTCTTCCTTGCCACAGCCCGTCTCGCCGGTGATGAGGGTGGTGCATTCGAAGTCGGCGACGCGTTCGATCGCCACCTCCAGCCGTCGGATCGACGCCGATTCGCCGATGACCCGCGTCCAACGGCCCGGCCGGGGCAGAGCGACGCTTGGCAACTGCGCTCCCGAAACCCGGCCCGGCGCAGGCTCTCGTTCCAACTCCTTCACCGCGCACGCTCCCTCTGAAGGATTTCCGACGCACCGACAACATACGCGAAATCCCAATACATGCGAGTGCCATTCACATGTTTTGCGTATTTATCCAAGGCTCTGCGACAAGGGCCGGGAATTTTCGGGGCCCGAGAGTTTGATTCCCGTCCAAGTTGCCCCCCTTCAAAACCATGGGGTCGATCCTGAATTGGCCCCACGTCGTTCCGCCATCTCTTGCAAAAACCCGCGAGCAGGTGGCTTCGGCATGCCAATTGCCTATTGGGGTCCGAATGGGCTTGCTGGGCGAGCAACCCATTTTGCGGCCGTTCGTTGCTCATCCATTTTTCCCGAAGGTACTCACGATGAGACCGTTGCTCCTCTCCCTGGCAGCGCTGGCGATGATCGCATTCCCCCCGTCCACGGCGTTGGCCCAGACGGTGCTGACGCAGTGGAACTTCAACGCCCTCACGGGCCCGCTCACGCCCGTTGTCGGCACAGGCACGAGCGGTGGCTACGGGCAGGGCGCACCGGCTTCCCCGCTTTCGACCATCGTCTACCAAGGCACTCTTGTCGATTCCGGCACCGTCATCACCGGAACGACGTTTAACCGCGCCATCTCGGTCAATCCGCCGCTGATCTCGACGACGAACAACAGTACGGGAGTGTGGTTTTCGGCTCCGACGACGGGCATGCAGGCCGGCGAGCAGGTGAAACTCTCGTGGAGCCAAACGGTCGGCTATCGCTCGAGCCGCTATTGGCAGGTGCTCGTCTCGACGACCGGCGGTACGACGGGCTTTTCGGTTCCCAGCGGGGCCACTGGCTCGTCGATCAGCCAGTTCGTCACCGGCTACACCGGCACCACCCCAGCGACGGCCATCAGTGGCACGGCCACGGTGAACGTCAACTCGACGGGCCTGATCGACTTCCGCACGATCGGCAGCGGCACTCTTGGAAACTTTATCAATAATAGCGTCACCACCACCGGCACGGTTTGGACGGCTCCGCTTGCCGCGGGCTTCGTGGACAACATCAGCATCACGCTGCCAACCGGCCAGGGCTTCGAAAACAACGCCAACTTTGCATTCGCCATCGTCGGGGCCTTCGACCCCTCGCTGTCGGCCGTGTCGGGCACGACGGGCTATGTGTCGTCGTTCACGGGCCTCGACTCGACCAACGTGGTCACGGGCTACAACCGCCTTCCGGCCTCCGGCGGCAGCATGCGACTCGATCTCGTGACGATCACGGCCGTGCCTGAGCCCAGCGCGCTCGTCCTCGCCGTTCTGGGCGTGGCGGCAGGATGTTGGGCGTCCACACGCCGGCGATTGGCGAAGCGTTCCTGACGCTCCCCGGACGCTGCGCCCTCCGTTCGCACGCCTTCAAATAAGGAAAAAACGATGCGTCTGCAGCTTTGCATCGTCCCCGGGCGATTGCCGCTGCCGGCGTGGATCGCGGTGGCGCTCCTGGCGACGTTCGGCCCGATCGCTCGGGGCGAGATCACGTTCGACTGGGCGACCATCGGTAATCCGGGCAATGCGGCCGACACACTGACGATGACGAAGGGGCCGGGGGGTGCGGCGCCCTCGCCCGACAACACGAGCGGCTACGGGTCGGTCAACTACACCTACTCGATCGCGACTCGAAGGATAGTCCGGTCAATGGCACTGCCGCAACGATGTCCACAGTCATTTCCGAGCCGATGAGCGGCTGGAGAGGCTGGTGCCGCGTTTCCCGGCACCCAATCAGCGGCACCCGGAACTGCAGGAA
>JBILVV010000454.1:0-3828 GCA_044370255.1 Pirellula sp. | reverse complement strand
CCGACCAACCTCACAGCCGAAAGAGAGCTGGTCGTCGATGTTAGACCGAGTAGCCAAGAGAAAGTGAACGAAAAGAGCATTGGTTGTGCCTCCCGGAAATTACTTCTGGGATGACCTACTCTACTCTCCACTTTCTCTTGGCCACTCTCTTTGGCCTTGCAGCCAATGGAGGCGGCGGGAATTGAACCCGCGTCCCGTGATGCTTCCGATCCGGCCTCTACATGCTTAGCCAACTGTTGTTTGTCTCGCCCACCGCGTTCGTTGTTGGCATCGGTGCGGTGCGCCAGCCTCGAGCTTTTTTAACCATGACTGTGCGAGACACGAGCCATGGCGATTCGGAATTGCGACAGGCACTCCAGCGCCTCCGACGGGCCCCGGGTGCCTGGGTTGCCTATATTAGGCAGCCAGTGCGAGGTTTTCCTCTGCAGTTACTTTTTTTGACCGAGTTTTAACGTGGCCTCTCGATCAACCACGACATGCCACCAAAATCTTCAACTCATCCGGTCGATTCCAAGTCGCCCCCTGAGATCACTCTATTATCGGCCATGCGAACCGTTTCGGCTAGGAGCGAGCGAGGGAAAGTTTGGGGAAAGGGTACAAGGTGCTCCGGGCGGGCCTGGAACAAGGGGAATCGTCGAAGGGTAAAACGGACTTCCCAGTCCGTTAATCGATCTCAGCCGACGGACTAGAAGTCCGTCGTACCCGTGAGTTCCCCTCGAAAAAACAGTAAAGAACGACTAGGCTTACGATGGCGGTTCGCTGGCGAACGCGCCCGCTGGGAGCGAGAATACTCGGGAAAATTCGAGTTTGTTATGGTCATCGAAGGGATCATCACCACCGAAAATGAAGACGGTTCCATGCATGTTGCGCCGATCGGACCTCATGTGAATCCGGATCTCACGGAGTGGACCCTCAAGCCTTTTCAAACTTCGCATACCTTCGCGCGACTTCAAGCGACCGGGCGAGGCGTTTTTCACGTGGTCGATGATGGACTGTTGATGATCCAAGCGGTTCTGGGACTTGCCAATGATCTTACCTCGCAACCCAACGCAATCTTCCAACCTGAATGCGGATGGGTTCTGTCGGAAGCGGTCCGGGCATTACCGCTTCAGGTGGAACACTGGGACTGCTCCTCGGAGCGGGCGATTGCCGAGTGTTCCGCAGGTTCTTGGATCGAAGTGCGTCCGTTTTGGGGTTGGAATCGGGCTCGCAACAGCTTGCTGGAATTAGCAGTGCTGCTCTCTCGGCGGCATATGCTAGGTCGGGCCGCAGTCGAGGAAGCGGTTGCTCAGCACCGCGTCATCATCGAAAAAACCGCTGGCCCACGCGAACGCCATGCGCTGGAACTCGTCTTGCAAACCCAATACCCCCATGATTAAATAACTGTTATTTAAGCTTGGAGGCCCCATGGATTTGTTGATCAAGAGGAATTTGCATCAACTTCCAGCTGGCGAGGTGCTTCAGTTGCTGGGAACCGATGCGGAAAAGGGTCTCGATCAACTGGAACTGCGAGAGCGCCAATCACGATTCGGCCCCAATCTTATTCCCACCGCGCGTGGAAACGGGCCGTTCATTCGCTTTCTGTTGCAATTCCACACCCCCTTGGTTTATATCCTTTTGGCGGCGGCCCTGATCACTGGCATCTTGAAGGAGTGGATCGATTCGTGCGTCATCTTCGGTGTGGTTTTGGTCAACGCAATCATTGGCTTTATCCAAGAGTCCAGCGCCGCCCAAGCGCTCGCGGCGTTGGCTCAGACGACCTTGACGGAAGCGAGCGTTATCCGGGCCGGTCAGATGCAGCGGATTCCCTCCACGGAACTTGTCCCTGGCGATATTGTTTTGTTGCAGTCTGGGGACAAGGTGCCCGCCGACCTGCGTCTCTATTACTGCCGCGACCTTCAAGTGGATGAATCGGCGTTGACCGGCGAATCGGTTCCCGTCCACAAACATATTGAAGAGTTGGCTGCAGATGTATCGCTTGCGGAACGGAGCAATCTCGCCTTTACATCGACTCTGGTTACTTATGGTCAGGGGAGAGGAGTGGTGTTTGCGACGGGGGCGAGTACCGAGGTGGGAAACATCTCGAAACTCATCACTTCAGCCGACGCATTGGATACACCTTTGACGCGCAAGATTGCGAAGTTCAGTCGCCTGCTCTTGGTGGTCATTTTGGGGTTAGCTGGCCTGACTTTTTTGGTTGGATGGTTACGAGGTCAACCTGCGATCGAGATGTTCATGGCCGCTGTTGCACTTGCCGTAGGCGCGATCCCCGAGGGGCTACCTGCGGCGGTAACGATCACGTTGTCGATCGGTGTCGCGAGGATGGCGCGTCGACGCGCCATTGTTCGCAAGCTTCCGGCGGTCGAGACGCTGGGCAGCACCACGATTGTTTGTTCCGACAAGACAGGGACTCTCACGGTCAATCAAATGACCGTCAGCGATCTTCTGGCCGGAGGGACGTTCTACGATATCGCTGGCAGCGGTTATGAACCGATTGGAGAGATCCGCACGAAACTCGAGGGTGGCTTGGATTTCGCGAACAACACTGCGGCGCGAGAGTGTTTGCTGGCTGGAACATTGTGCAATGATTCCGCCTTGACGGTAAAGGCTGGGCGATGGGAGGTTCAGGGGGATCCCACGGAAGGCGCGCTTTTAACCTCAGCGGCGAAAAGTGGCTTAGACCGCAAGCAATGGGAAGTCAGGCTGCGCCGAATTGATACCATTCCGTTTGAAAGCCAACATCAATACATGGCTACTCTCCATGTGAGTGGAGGGGTAGCCGAACGAAAAATGTATGTCAAAGGGGCCGTGGAAGTGTTGCTCAGCAAGTCGATCGACATGCTAGATGCCCATGGCAATCGTGTCCCGTTCAACGCGGATTCGTTGCAGCAACAATTGGAGAGTCTGGCCGCACGAGGGTTGAGGGTCTTAGCGTTTGCTTCTGCTGATCTGCCGGGAGAGACCCAGTCGATTCAGCACTCCGATGTCAAGGGTCTCACTTTTCTTGGATTGCAAGGGATGATCGATCCGCCGCGAGTTGAAGCGATCAACGCGGTGCGAGCCTGTCAATCGGCAGGGATTCGGGTCAAGATGATTACGGGCGACCATGCGTTGACCGCTCGGGCGATCGCCCGACAGATTGGACTCGACGGACAGATTGGACTCGACGGACAGACGCAGGCGGGTCAGGACGGTCCACTTGTTCTGACTGGGGGAGAAATGTCGCAACGATCGGATGCTCAACTGATTGAAAGCGCCGATCAGATAGCCGTATTTGCTCGGGTGTCTCCTGAACAAAAGCTTCGTCTGGTTCGTGCACTCCAAGCAAGCGGTCACATCGTTGCGATGACCGGAGATGGTGTGAATGATGCACCGGCCCTGAAGCAAGCCGATATCGGCGTAGCCATGGGAATCACGGGTACGGAGGTCGCTAAAGAATCCGCGGACATGGTCTTGACCGACGATAACTTTGCAACGATTGAAGCGGCTGTCGAGGAGGGTCGCGGCGTCTTTGACAACCTGACCAAATTCATTGTGTGGACGCTGCCAACGAATATGGGTGAAGGACTGGTCATTCTCGCGGCGATTTTCGCGGGCACGACCCTACCCATTCTGCCAGTGCAAATCTTGTGGATCAACATGACAACCGCGGTGCTTCTGGGTTTGATGTTGGCCTTTGAGCCCAAAGAAACCGATATCATGCAACGTCCACCGCGCGATCCCAAGACCCCCATACTCACGGGTGCCCTGATAGGTCGAATCCTGATCGTGTCAATTATCTTGCTCGTGGGAGCATTCGGATCCTTTGAGTGGGCCGAAGGGAAAGGG
>JBILVV010000453.1:0-3831 GCA_044370255.1 Pirellula sp. | reverse complement strand
GATGACATCGTCTTGGACGACGACTCCAAGCAAATGATGCATGCCGGCGGCGATGCGACGCCACAGAGCCTGTTCCGAATCCAAGCCATCGACCAGCCAAACGTCCCCTTGCATGGTGACCACTACTGCGCGGCCATCGCTGAAAAACGCGTGTCCTCCGCAGGCGAGCGGTGTCTTCCATGGATTGTCTGTGGGCAACTCGATTCGATCGACGACATAACCGTCTCCCTTGCCGCGAACGATCTTGGTTGCGATGCGTTGCGGCCATTGCGCAGGTCCACCCTTCAATGCATAGGCTTTGGGATGTTTGGATGCCGGGGACGTGGTTCGAACGATCTCCCCTGCGCGGACATCCAAGGAATCGAGATGCAACTCGCCGTCGAGTTCATAAGCGAATACGGTCTCCTTGCCATGTCGGTAGAGTCCTCGGTAACGACGGGTTGCAGTGGGATTGGCTGCAGTACCAGCGGGTTTCGCATAGTCCCCCAACGGCAAGACTTCGCCAGAGATGCGAAAACCGTCGATGTAGCCTTGTCGAACATCGGAGTAGGATACGAATCCGTTTCGCCAGACTGCTTCATAGCCTAGCGTGTCCGTGTTGAAACATGCCGACCACTGAAGCGAGTCACCGAATCGTACCGCCACGGCGCGTGCGATAGGCCGCTGCAAGCCGACCAGCACATTCGATTGGACCGTCCCCATATCCAAACTTGCCCAAGTTTTCCCCTTCCATGACTCCTCGTTCTGGTTACCCCAGTGCCCGAATTTGGAACCATCCAATCCTGGAAACTCTTCGATCCATGCTGGCCGGGGAGTGAGTTTGGAGAAGTGCGCAGCCTGTTTGGAATAGAAGTCGTACAAGCGATTGCGATTGATATTTTCGCCATGCAAGGGTCGCAACTCGGGATACAACGGGGAAGCCACCCAATCAAAGCGCATCGGCGAATGCGTGCTGGCCGATTGGACGGCGGCTTCAATGGCTTTACGGTCGAGTGAATTCGGCTTTCCCAGATCGATCAGGAACCGTAGCAAGTCGGCTTGCTCGGGTGGTGACAAGGCTTCGAAGAGACCGACAGGCATCAGCGAAGCAGAGGGCTGCATCTGCTCGATATCCGTTTTATCGATGGATTGTTCCTTGCGAGTCGCAGGTTCGATCCACACGATGTTCGGCTGGCTGTCGTCGAGGCTGCCACGGACATATCCGGATAGAACCGTGCCATCCTCGAGTTGGATTTTGTAAGGTTGGTAAGTGGTAGCAACTGTTTGGTTGGGCCACAGTAGACTTTCCGCAAGCTCGACGGCGGACCGTGCACGGCTGGTCTCGGTCAATTCCGGTCCGATCAAACCTCCGGCATCGCCAATGCGATGACATGAAAAACAAGCAAGATTGGCGCGGGTGAATAGGCGGAGCCCACGAGTGGCATCTCCGGATGCGACAGCCCGCTCAGCCAATTCCTTTGCAATCTCAGGATTAGCAGTTTGAGCGAAAGCGTACGAACAGAACAAAGCGGCATTGAGGCAAAAAACGCTTGCCACACGCATGAATGACGGAGTAAATGGCATAACCGCAGTTGGAATCAAAGAGGATGGGATCGACAACCGAAGAACTCCTATTGTAACGTGGGAGCAGTGCTGGATGTCGAACACAAGACTCGAGGGAGCGATAGAAATGCAGCGATGCAACCAGGGTAGCGGTCGCGTCTGGCGATCGATCTGCGTACTCGGATGCTGGCTTGCTTGCTGTGCGATCGGATTGGTTGATACCCGCCTCACGCCAGCAGCATTTGGGCAATCACCCTCGTTTGATGATTGGTTTCACGGACTGGAGGAGTTGGAGTTCCCGTGGTCACCTCAGCCCGCCGAGTCGAGGGATTCCTCGGAGGTAGTGATGGCTTCGCATGCCGTCGTTTCTATTCCCGATTCGGAGCGACCGTCCCCTCGTAGTATCGAGTTTGCCGAAGGATCGAGTCCGGCGGCGATGAGGCCTAGCGAATCGGAGTTGGAGGAGCTGAGCCGATGGGTTCGTTGGCTCGCCCTTTGGAATCTCCCCCCCAACATCGAAGACAACCGTAAATGGGGCAGACAGAAAAAGGTCTACGATGGCGTAGACATGCAATGGGACGGGCTGAGACTCGACACCAAGCGACGCTGGAAGATGGTGGATCATGGCACTTGGGCTCGATACTTTATTGAATTCGTCGAGCCAGCGAAGAAGCTGGAAATCCGAGTTCTGTCGCTCGATACCCATGAGAATGGTCGAAGCTTCGCAACTCGCCTACGTATCGTAGCGCCCCTAAAGCTCTTTGCTCGCGTCAGCCAATTTCAGCGAGATATCCAATGGATCAGTGTATCCATGCAAGCCGATGCAACGGTCGCTTTGGAAATCGATTTGGAGGTCGGCATACGGATCAATCCCTTAGTCTTTCCGCCGGATGTGGAGTTTTCTCCCAAGGCCACGCGGGCTGAAGCACAACTGCTCGAATTCGAAATGCATCGTCTGAGCCAAATCCATGGCGATCTCGCGGAGTGGCTCGGGAAAGGCATCCGCAAGATCCTCGAACGCAAACTCGTGGAATACAACGACAAGCTCGTTGCAAAGATCAATGATGGTCTATCAAAGCAGAAAGATCGGTTGAAGTTATCAGCTCAAGAGTGGCTCTCGAGCACATTCAACAAGAATGCATCGAGCCGTTGATGCAATCCATCAGACGCCGCGCATGGGTTGCGATATCCAATTCGTGAAGCAAGTCCTGTGAGACCGATCGACGCCGAGGATGAGTGCCAATCGCTTGCTTGAGGACCTTGACGAGATCATCAATCGAATCGTGCTGAGCGAGCCATCCTGCTGGATGTTCTGGGTAGGATTGAATGCGATGATGCAATTCAGGAAACGCGCCGTGGTTTGGCATCACGTAGGGCAAACCCATGCTGACTGCTTCAAGCAGAAATCTTCCCTTGGGCTCTGCATAGACTGTGGGGACACAGAAAAGGTCCAAGGATCGCAAAAACTCCAGTTTGCCCTCACGGTCTACCGAACCGGCATAGTCCCACTGGAATGACGCATGGGATTGGGATAACGATTGCAGGATACCTCTTTGTTGCTCCCAGAATTCCTGATGCTGCGGCCCCATCCATCCTGCCAATCGCAATCGAAGCGGTGGACGCGTTCCCGGTTCGTTGAGTAGGGCACCGAAGGCTTGCACGATATTGTGAAGCCCTTTCTCGGGGGCCATGCGAGCTAAATAGCCAACGGTAGTCGGTTGAACTGCAATGGCAGATTCCCTCGCATCGGGATCGCCTGCTTGAAATTCCTGGGTGGCGATAGCAAGAGGGACGACGTGCAATTTTTCTTGTGGGATGTGAAGTCGAAGAGCCATCGATTGACCATAGGCCTCTGAGTGAACGATGAAACCATCCACCTCCGGCACCAGGGCTTGCATCAGTTTTTCGCAACTCAACCGATCCTGCGGAGCTAGGGTATCCAGAAAGATGTCGTCACCTTGAAGGGTCACGAAAACGGGGGTGCCGAGACGCTTCTTGAGAATGGGAATAGCGCCCCCGATCAGCAGATTTGTTAGCATGATGACGTCGGGACGGATATCGGTTTCAAGCCAAACGAGCAGACGTTCGAATTCCTTTCTCTGCTTTCCCTGAAACCCCTGCAGCATGGAAATACTTAAAGCACCGAGCAGCTTGGGCGACGTTTTGCCAGCATCTTTAGTTAGCCAACGAATCAGCCATGGCTTATTGAGGATCGCGTCGACAACCCGTGGGACCCGCGACATCCAACCGAGTTTCTGTTGCAGATAGACATTGATCCCACCCAGGAAC
>JBILVV010000091.1:0-13402 GCA_044370255.1 Pirellula sp. | reverse complement strand
TTGGACACTAGCATCTTGTTACAATCCACAACCCAAGTCAGAGCGGCAAACGATTTCGTCGCTTGATGAAGGGACCCAGTCTACCACGAAACCGCGAACTGCCCCAGGTCGCCTATGACGACATCCATCCCATCCACATCACTGACCACGCTGCGCATCGGGACCCGCAAAAGCCCACTAGCGACATGGCAGGCAGAACATGTTGCCGGTCTTCTAAGATTCCGCGGGTTTTCGGTGGAATTGGTTCCGATCACCACTTCGGGAGATGTTCTTTCAGGCTCGCTGACTCAATCGGGCGGAGTGGGTCTATTCACCAAAGAGATACAGCGAGCACTTTTGGACCATCGATGCGATCTGGCAGTTCACAGTCTCAAGGATCTACCGACGGAACCGGTGGAAGGGCTTTGTCTGGCCGCGGTACCCGAGCGAGAGGACCCATCGGATTGTTTGATTGCTCGAGGAAATTGCAATTTAGAATCCTTGCCCTCGGGCTCGATTGTCGGAACCGGTTCACCTCGTCGAAGAGCGCAATTACTGCAAGCTCGGCCGGATCTGAAACTGTCGGACATACGCGGCAACGTGGATACGCGCCTAAAGAAGCTCGCGAACGGCGAGTTTGACGCGATCATCTTGGCTTTGGCAGGTCTGCGTCGTTTGGGGTTGGAACATGTGGTCACGCAGAGACTCTCTTGGGAAGTCATGCTTCCAGCGGTGGGACAAGCAGCCTTGGGGTTGGAGACTCGCACCGACGATTCGGCGACCATCGAGGCGGTGCAGATGCTCAATCACCCGTCGTCGCATTTGGCAGTATTCTGCGAACGGGAAGTGCTTCGAGCGCTGAACGCTGGGTGCCTGGCACCTGTCGCAGTTCACGCCCGGTGCGTGGACAGAGAACTATTCATGACTTGCCGTGTTTTCTCGAGCGATTACAAGCAATTAGTCGTTGCTGAGCACCGAATCTCGGCTGCTCAACCGCTCGCACTGGATCGCTCCCTCGGAGAGCGGTTGGTCGCAGAGATCATGAAGCAACTCCGCTTGCATGGAGCTGAGTTGCTCATCAGCGCTGCGAGAAAGTCCGGCTGACAAGCCAAGCAATTCGGAACTCAAGCCTAGCGATTGACGCTATTTGACCGAAGGATTCTTGTTGCGATATCGTTGGTCGAGCACCACCCATTCGAACTTGCCATTTTTGGCAGCTCGACATTCGAAGATCGTCTTTGCGATATCTGCAACGCGAAAGTCTTTGCTGCGCTTTTCAAGGTAATAGGCCTTCTCAGCCGTTGCCAGTATGTCTTCGGTTGGTTTGGGAATGAATCTGAGTATGGTTCTCTCTTTGAGTGGTACGCCCGCCGCTTGCAGAAGTAGTTTGTCATACTGTGCCAGGGCGTTGTTGGCTGTGTAGGTGAAGACAAGCCGTTTCTCTTCATCGCGTGTCCCCGATCGAGCCTTGGGGCCTTTGGACAGATTGCTTGCGTAATCTATCGTCTTGATGCCACCTCCGATGGCGGCCAGTTCGATACCAAATGCATCGAGTTGGGACGCGTATCCTTTGCGATCACGCGCACCGAATTTCAGTTCCCAACGCTCTGCGCGATGAACACCATCTACCCCTTCCCCTTCCGGGCCTGGCGGTCGGCTGTCACCTTGACCTGAACCATCGCCGCTGACCGCTGCTGCGGTTGCGATCGTGTCCATTGAAGCGGCTACAGCGCTGATGGCATCGGTAATCATCTGCAGGGTTTGCTCGAGTGCGGGCTCTTGAAGCTGTTCAACTTCGTCAGCTCCCGGCGGATCAAAGTCTCTTTCAAGGCCGGCGGCATTGTCGCCGCGACCTGCGATTGTCTCGACTTCGAGAATCATCTCTTGAGGGCGTTGCCAACTGAATTGAAGGAGGAACAGAAGGAACAGCATGCCCACCGCCAAACCGACCATGACAACGAGACTGATCAGGAAACTGGAGACCTGTTCGACCTTATTGGTCTTCATGGAGCTCTCGTCGATGTCGAAAACTCCAGGTTTATTAGCGGTATTCTCAGCTGCTTTGGTTGCTAAGCCAACTGCCATCAACTCGTCTCCTGAATCTGATTTTCTGGGTTCTGACTATCCGTGCTTTCCATCATTCAATCAATTAATGAGCAAGGCCACTGTTGCTCTATTCGACGAAAATATAGTCTGGACGCATGGACGAAAACCAAGCTCTCCATTCCCGCCTCGCAACGACGCGATGTTGTTCGGTAATGTTTCCCTCTTTGGGAATGTGGTAACGATCGAGTTGTCGAGACAGCAGCCGCAAGGAGGTTTCCGCGTTGCGGCAAACAACGGCGTCCGGGTCACTGAGTGCATAGATGAGTTCAGGGACCATGTCTAGCTCATCGCTTCGGCCGAGTACTTTAGCGGCTACTCGCCTAGCTTGAAAATCCTTCGAGCGAAGCAAGCGGGCGAAACGGTTTTGTTGATCTTTTCGCTGCTCGGGGTTTTTGGAGAAGACGAATTTCTCCGTGATCAGTTTGTCCTCTCCTTGGGACTTCTTGTCGTCCTCAAGCATTTTGAGAGCTTCATCGATGCTGGTCGCTTCCGTTTTGTTGGTTGGCTTGCCGTTGACCATCGTGACCGCGCTGATATCAGCAGGCAGTTCCGCCCATCCCCGAACCACACCTTCCTTCAAATCGCCGATCGCCTTCTGAGTACTTCGAATCAAGAACAGAACCGCCAAACTTGTTGCGACCTCTGTCGAAAGCACTGTGTCAACGTCCTTGGACTTGACGCCACCCCACGAACCATCAGCCCCCTGCAAGCTTCGCATTCGCTCAACCTCGGCGTTGTACCAGTCTGGGCTCTTGTTCTGTTTACCGTTCGCGATCTCTAGAAAGGATTCGTAGCGCTCGAGGCCGTACAAGTAGTAGTAGTGCCAGACTCTGGGGCTGTAGGCGTTGTTTTTGTTGTAAAGCAAACCGAGATTGACCACGGCATCGATCTTCGTCCGATCGAAATTGGATCGTTGTTTCCCACCTTCGGTTTCCGCCAAAACCCGTTTGAAGGCGGTAGGAACCAATTCCTCATCCTCGTCCGATTGAGCAAGTCGATTGCGATAGATTCCGAGAGTGTCCCCGGCAATCAGTATGCTGGACAGTCCGCACGCGGCGAGTGAGTGGCTAGTAACGCGCGTCTGGTCCGCGGCCGTTGGGTCCCAATGGTATGGCCAGCCGCCATGGGAAGCGGGAACACTTGGGTCCTTGATTTGAGCGTTGGTGATGTATTGAATGATGCGAACGATGCGGTCTTGAGGGATCTCGATTCCCGCTTGGCTCATTGTCCAAAAAGCCAGCATCACGTACTGAGTCTGCGATATGTCGGAGACGGTGGCTTTGTGCGATCCGTCGATGTAATTGAATCCACCCGATGAGGTTTGGACTTTGAGAAACAAATCGCGGGTCCGGACCAACAGCGGACTGTAGCCTTCCGCGTCTACGGAAGCCAACAACATGCATGACACGGCGAGTTCGTAGATAGACTTGTGCGAGTGCTGGTTGGAACTGGTATTCTGCTCGATACAGGTCCTTGCCTGTTGAATCGCCTTGGCGACTAGTGGATGCTCGGGGTCCCCATCGACTTTGTAGATCGTATATCCGATGAGGATGGATTCCCCGAGTTGGTCACCCGACGGCGACTGAACCTTAGAGTTGGACAGATAGGAGACTGCACGGCCCACCATTTCTTGTACCACCGGGTGGTCCGGGTGGTACTTTTCACCGCGGGCCTGCATGGCCAAGCCTGGAAGGAACAGACAAGTCCCGCCCAAAAGGAGAAGGTAGGATGAATAGCGTCCACTCATGATTCTGTTCGCTGGAAAGTCTCGAAGCCTACTAAACGAGCAAGTTGCGGCAATCTACTGATCGACACGTGGGCTTGCGGTCCGACCACACCCACACAACTAATCTACGCATTATAACGCAATTTCTCCAGCAGCATGATCTGTTTCCCGTGGTCTGGTTCGAATTGACAAACAGTCACTCGGGTCTTACATTTCCAGCATTATTGGTCAGGTAGCTCAGTAGGTAGAGCAATGGACTGAAAATCCATGTGTCGCCGGTTCGATCCCGGCCCTGACCACTCGGTTTTATCAAGCGATTCGTTGGTAAACGTCACCTAGCAACGTTGCAAGTGCGCTGTTTTCAAGGTAGGCATTTTCCGTAATTACGGTAAATGCTCCGAAGGAAGGCTTCGCATTATGAGCAAAATGCCAGGGTATCTTCGTCACAAGGCTTCTGGAAAGGCTGTCGTCCGCATCCAAGGCCGCGACTATTATCTCGGAAAATACGGTTCTCCCGAGTCCAAGGAAAAGTACTATCGGCTAATGGCCGAAGCAGCGGTTTCACCGACTTTCGGGACATCGAAAAGCCGGGTTACCGTGTCCGAAGCAGTGGTAAAGTACTTGGAGCATTGCCACGAGTACTACTCCCGCCAGGAATCGGAAATTGTCCATTACGCCATGGCCCCCCTCGTCCAGGTATTTCCTGCCTTACCCCTGCAGGAATTCGGCGTTGTCCAATTCAAGGTCATTCGCCAATGGTGGATCAAGAAGGGCTCATCCCGCCAGTATGTGAACGCTCAGATGAAGCGTATCGTCCGGTTCGCCAAGTGGGCGGGCCAAAAAGGTGTCAGGTACCTTTTTGGTCTGTTGGACGTTTGCGGGGTCGCCCCCTAGGGCGCAGAGTCGATTCCAGGTCCATCATTCGAGCGGTCGATTCAACCCAAGTTTCCGTTCCAAAGGGGGCACCTCGCCGAATGCTCCACCGAAGTTGCTCCTGTTCCTTTGCGGAGAGAGGTTCAATAACCCAACGAAGCCAATTGGAGCGCCTTGGGATTGGCCACGCGTCAAGCAGAGATTTCTCCTTGCTCGAACCGTGTTGCCACCGATACAGACTTCCGTATTTCCAAGTGTCGGGTGACTTGCAAAGTTGGGCGGTATAGGCATTTCGTTCGACATAACGACAAACGGACAAGAAGTGATCGTCGTCTTGGATCGGAAATGACTTGTAGCGTCCTTGATACAAGTGTCCCTCGCCTGTCGTGCCGAAGTGCGCGTTGTAACGTTGAGTATGAGTCAGTGTGAGCCATTGAGCAAAACGGCTCATTTCACCATCCTTAGTTGGCCGCAAGACCAGATGCCAATGATTGGGCATCAAGCAATACGCAAATAGCTCCAGATCTGGGCATCGCTCTAGAGCCTCGGAGAGAATCCTCTCAAACGCAGCATAGTCTTCATCTTTGTGAAAGATAGTCGCACGGCGATTGGAGCGATTGAGCGCGTGGTAAATCACTCCTGCTTCATCGGATCGCTTCGGTCTACCCATCTCGGTCCTCCCTGCAAAACAACCAGTCTAGCAACCCTCAGTCCATCAAAACGGTACCTGACACCTTTTTTTCAGCAGGACCACGCACATCGCGGTGGCCAGTTCTCCGCGGCCGATTTCGCCGATGCCTTCGCCAGTTTTGCCTTTGATGTTCACTTGCGATACATCAACGGCCAGAATCTCGGAGATCCGAGTTCGGATTTTCGATTTCATCGCGGCAAGCTTCGGTCGCTCCAGTTGGACAACGGCATCGAGGTTGATCAATTCGTAGCCAGCCTCCCTCACACGCGCCATCGCTATCGAAAGCATTTCGCCGGAGTCGCGACCGCGATTCTCCTCGGACGTGTTTGGAAACAGCTCCCCGATGTCGGGTAAACCGGCCGCACTTAGCAATCCATCCGTAATGGCATGCAACAGTACATCTGCGTCGGAATGCCCGACGAAGTGCATCCCTTCGCCGATAACGCAACCGCCGAGGATTAACTGTCCTCCGGATGCGATGCGGTGGGAATCAAACCCGAGACCGACTCGCTGACTCACTGAACCCCCGATGGATTGAAGTATGTTGGCTCCTTGCCTCGTTTCCACTTGATGTTGCAACCAATGCTCGGTCGCTGATCGACAGGGACTTCAGCGCCGCTTAGTATCTGCTCCAACGCTTTGCGCATGTCGGAACCGTTGAGCGGTTTGTTGTTGCCGGGTCGAGAGTCATCCAACTGACCTCGATAGACTAGGCGTTTCTGTCCGTCGAACACAAAGAAGTCAGGGGTGCATGCTGCGCGATAGGCTTGAGCAACCGACTGAGTCTCATCAAACAAGTATGGGAACGTGTAACCCTGCTCGGCCGCCTCCCGCTTCATCATCTCAGGCGAGTCGTCCGGATAAGCGTCAACGTCGTTGGAACTGATTCCTACGAAACGAATCCCACGTGATTCATAGTCATTGACCAATCGCACCAATTCCGGTGCCACATGCTTAACGAAGGGACAGTGATTGCAAATGAACATGACAACCAATCCCTTTCCCGTCGCGACGTCGCTCAGAGAGATCGTCCTCCCATCGATATTGGGCAACTCAAAATTGGGAGCGGTCGTTCCCAACGGTAACATCGTACTGGCGGTCTTGACCATTTATATCTCCTTGTTGTGCAGGTTTTTGCGAACAGTAATTGCCCCTTAAAGGATACCGCGTCGGCCCGATCCATCAACCGTTGGGCCGCTTACGAGGCGATTGGTGCGTCAGCACTCGTTGTATTCGACCTGATTGAATCCGAGTAAGATGAATTGAAACACAATGATTCGCATTGCCGCAGCGAGGGTTAGGTGATGCGAACGATCAGGCGGAATCAACCCCACAATGGATTCAAGCATGCGTTCGTGCATTACTTCGAGCAAGATTCTCTTCTCCGTCTTGTTGTGTTGGTTCGGTGGGAATCTTCTCCCCGAGGCAGCCATGGGTCAGTCGTCACTCGGTGAGCCGCTCTTCCATCTCGATGCACAGCGAATGAATGCCGAACGGGTGCAACGGAAGCTTGATCCGGTCGAAGCCCAAGGAGCGATTTCTCAATGGCCTAGTTCCGGCCCCAATCATGCTGTCCTATTTCAAGCTCAGGAGGAAACTACACGTCCAACACTTGTTCGGATCGGCGAGCAGTATGTGGTTCGCTTCGATGGCAAGGATGACTCACTACGATTTCTGTCCCCTTGGAAGGAATGCTCACAGCTGACCGTTTGGCTTGTTATTGCGCCGCATCAAAATGCTGGCGACTTTCGAGGTTTCATCGCATCGAACGCGCCGGGGCAGCGGGATTATATCTCAGGCATGAATATCGATCTCGGGCCAGGACCAAGCAACCAATGGGATACGATCAACGTTGAGGGGCGAGGATTCGGAGGCGCCCAGGATCTGTTCAGCAAGCAGGTGCCTTTTGCAACGCTTCACATTGTGCAAGTTGTCATCGATGCCCAGGCCAAACGGGTCTCTGTTTCTCTTGATGGCGAAGTGACTGGAAACCGACCGATGCAGGCCGATTCGATCGCAATCGACGAGTGGACGATTGGGGCTCGATACTACACCAACGGCCCCGGAGCCCAGCAAGCACGTGGCACCTTCGAAGGAGATATCGCCGAGGTGATCGTCTACGATTCCTTGATGAACGATGCGGAATCCAAGTCCATGTTGGAAAGCCTCAAAGCCAAGCATGCTGCGCTCGCCAAAGATCTGCCCGCAAGTATGCCGTCTCCATTGGTGGCGGATCCGTTGGTGCCATTCGAGAACCCGCCTCCGGTGCAGATGCTTGTTCCAGGCTTTGATGTCCATCGTATTCCGGTGGAACTGACCAATGTAAATAATGTCCGTTACCGTCATGACGGGGCCCTAATCACTCTCGGCTACAACGGCGACATCCATATCCTTCGAGATACCGACGGCGATGGACTCGAAGACTCCAAGACTGTCTTCTACAAGAATACAGGCTCTCTTCGCGGGCCGATCGGCATGGCCTGGACTGCGCCTGACGATCCACGCGGGGTGGGTTGTTTCGTTGCCAGCAAAGGAAAAGTCTCCTTCTTCGTCGATCGCGATGGCGATGACCACGCGGACGACGAGGTGATCGTCGCGCAGGGTTGGGAAGAGATTCCGCAGAACGTGGACGCCGTCGGTTTAGCAATCGATCGCGACGGATGGCTTTACTTCGGGTTGGGCGCTGCGAACTACGCAAATGCCTACTTGGTGGATGAACAGGGAGTCTCGAAGTACGACAGAGACAGCGATCGAGGGACGATACAGCGCGTGTCTCCTGACTTTACAAAACGCGAAACAGTCTGCACCGGCGTTCGGTTCCCGATCGGTATGGCCTTCAATTCCGCGGGATATCTATTCGTCACCGATCAGGAGGGGGCCACTTGGTTGCCGAACGGCAATCCGTTCGATGAATTGCTCCACATACGCGAAGGAAAACATTATGGTTTCCCGCCTCGCCATCCGAAACACAACCCAGCCGTCATCGATGAGCCATCTGTCTTCGATTACGGTCCCCAGCATCAATCGACCTGTGGCATGTTCTTCAATGCGGACGGGTCGAGTCCCTCGCATGTTGGACCCGAGTATTGGTCGGGAAACGCGATCGTCGCAGGGGAGTCTCGCGGCAAACTATATCGCACGCAGTTAGTAAAAACCGATCAAGGCTACATAGCGCAGACGCAGTTGTTGGCTTGTTTGCAGATGTTGACCATCGACGTGTGTGCGACACCTACTGGAGGGATGGTCGTCGCCTGCCATAGCGGACCTCCCGATTGGGGCACGGGTCCGGCTGGGATCGGCGAACTGTTCAAGATTGCGCCCTCCGTCAAAGATGTGGATGTGTCTGTGGCTCGACCAGTTGCCGCATGGTTCTCGTCACCAGGTGAAATCGCGATCGCTTTTGATTCGCCGCTCGATCCGAGCCAACTGAAGGATTGGCCCAGGGGTATGGATGTCTACGCGGGTCAAAATGTTCGTGCAGGGGACAGGTATGAGAACCTGATGCCTCCATACGCGGTGGTGAAAGCGCAGAGCATGGCGGCTCGGCGGCGAATCGATGTTTCAAGCCTCGGCATCACGCCGGACCATCGCACGCTCATCGTACGGATCCCACCTCAAGTAACCGACGAATCCTATGCGGTGCGTATGCCAACCAGTTTCCAATCCAACGGTACCAGCATAGAGCAGCGCTCCGAGATGGAGATCGATCTGGCTCCGCGTGGTGTACAAGCGAGTTGGGTTTCCGATCGGGATCCCAATGTGAGATGGGATGGAGTCCTTCCGCATTGGGATTTGGCTGTCGCGCGATCTTTGACCCAGGGAAGCTCTGAACATGAACGACTATGGTCGTCTATTGGCGAGCCGGGTACTTTGAAGATGACCTCCAGGTTGGACCTCGTTGACATCCTTCGCCCCAAGGTACAGGTCGGTTCTAGCATCGACTACGAATGGCCCGAAGAAATTGTTACGCTGAACTTGAAGGGACCTGTCACTTCGGTGAGTCCTCTACCCAAATCATCATTGCTGATGTCTTTATCAGAGCAGAAAGCAACACGCCAATCCTCGGAATGGCAGTTCGAGATCGATGCCAAGCATCCGCCTCTTGGGATCTTGCAAGCAGAGTACCATCTCGAGGGCAACCCAACCTCGCTTCCCAGAATCTCGATTTGCACCAACGAAGACCCTTCGGAACGTGCGATTCCGCTCCATCGTTTCCGATTGCCAGGCTTTGAACAAGTCGATGCACCGAAGTCCGGTCGGGAGTCGCAAATCGCCGATCCGCTACAGGGGGGCAACTGGGGACGGGGTCGGATGGTTTTTCGGGGAAACAAATCGCGTTGTTCGGCTTGCCACAACGAGCCTGGTTCTGGGGCGACGTTGATCGGGCCCGATTTGTCGAATCTGGTACATCGTGACTACGACTCAGTACTTCGAGATATCACCCATCCTAGCTATGCGATCAATCCCGAATACATTGGCCAGAAGCTGCGACTCAACGATGGGACGGTATGGACGGGAGTACTGCGGGATCAAGGCGGGGCGTTACTGTTAGGAACCTCTGAAGGGAAAACGATTCCCATTGCGAAGGAAACGATCGAGGAGATGAGTCCGTCGGCAACATCGACGATGCCCACCGGGTTGATGGATGCGTTGTCGGAGCAGGAGCGTCTCGATTTATTGACTTATTTGTTGCGTCCCGCTCCCAGCATGCCGCTAGAGCGTCCCAATCATGCGCCCCCCGTTCGCACTGCGGCAGAAGTTGCCCAAGTATTGGCGGGTTCGATCACCGAGGGGCAAACCTATCGTCCGCTTCGAATCGTTTTGGTGGCAGGCCCAAAGGATCACGGACCTAATGAGCATGACTATCCCGCATGGTTGATCCAGTGGGGACAACTGCTCACTGCGGCGGAAAATATCACTATCGACACAGCGTGGGAATTTCCCAGCGCCGAGCAATTATCGCAGGCGGATGTTTTGCTCTTCTTCCAAAAAGGAGATTGGGATCGCCAACGAGCGGAGGCAATGGATTCGTATTTCCAACGAGGGGGCGGCGCGTTGTACCTTCATTGGGCCGTGAATGGAAACGATTCTGCCAACGAGTTTGCGAAGCGGATCGGGATCGCGTCCAGCGCTGGCCGGATCGGATTTCGACATGGTCCTCTGTCGCTGCGTATTGATAACTCAAAGCACCCGATCCTTCGCAATATCGAGCGATTGGATTTGCTTGACGAAAGCTACTGGTTGCTCGTTCAAAGCGATTTGCCGGTCGATATCTTGGCATCGAGCGAAGAGGATGGCAGTTTCCATCCTCAGCTATGGACCGCCGAACCCGGCAAAGGCCGCGTGTTGGTCAGCATACCGGGTCATTACAGTTGGACATTCGACGACCCCATTTTTCGCACGATACTCCTGCGCGGGATTGCGTGGACGAGCCGCGAACCTATCGATCGGTTCAATGATTTGGTACCGCTCGGTGCACGGATGAGGAAGTAAAGGAGTTCGATACCCAATGTCTGGATGTACCGATTCCTTGACGCGATTACTCTAAACTCATCGAGGCTGTATATACGCTGGACAATTTGCGGATAAAATATGGGCCGTGGGTTCCCCTCGCGGGCTCTCCGCAGCTACCCGCCTCCATTTCCCTCCCCCGACTCCCGCCTCATCGCCTACCTGTTTTCGGTCCGATCCCATGGATCGGTTGATGCCATGAATTGTGCGAGGTCACATAACGTTTTGCTCGCGGTTCCATTGCGAGTCGCTCCTGTTCCTGCATGCGTTGGGCGGTTCGTTGCGGCGTGGATTCTCATCCTATGTGGCGGTGTTGGCACTGCGAACGCAACCCCGCTCGCAGACGATCCAATGCCCGATTATCGCTCGCTCGGGAAGGGTTTCGTCGACAAATACTGTTTGAAGTGTCATTCCGAAACCGATCCTCAGGCGGAAATAAACCTCGTGCAGTTCGGCGACTCCGAATCCGTGATTCGCAATCGCAAGGCCTGGATGGCGGTGATCAAGCAAGTGCAATCGGGATCGATGCCACCCTCCGAGGAGCCGCAACCGACGCTGCTTGAATCTGAAAAATTTGTTGAGCACATCCAGGCCATCTTTGATCATGCCGATCGACATGCGAAGCCGGATCCGGGACGGGTGACGATGCGTCGACTGAACCGCTTGGAATATCGCAATACGATTCGAGATTTGATCGGAGTGGATTTCGATCCGACTTCGGAGTTTCCGTCCGACGATATCGGATATGGTTTTGACAACATCGGCGATGTCTTAAGTTTGCCACCGGTGTTGATGGAACGTTATTTGGATGCTGCGGAGGGGATTGTGCAGCGAGCGATCACACCCGATCCTCCGTCAGTTCCCAAGCGGCATTTGGCGAGTCTGTATACCGAGCCAGCATCTTCTGAAGTTGCGGCAAAGCAGATGGAGGGGAATTATCGCCGCATGGATACCACATCGGTCGAGGCGATCGCGCTCGGTCCGATTCACACGTTGTATCAATGGGAAAACTCTGGGGACTATGTCTTTCGCACCAAGGTCTATGGAACCGCATCCGATGGACAAGATGTGCGCGGGGTTGTCATATTGCATGGCAAGGATCTCCCTAACCCTTCAAGCGATACGGAACTCGACGCAATTAGTGGACATGTGCCACGTCCGGCGCGGATCCTGAAAATTTTCGATGTCACAGCCAAGAGTGCCGACCAAGCGCAATTGATCGAAGCTCCCATCCCTGCGTGCGCTAATCGCGAGCGGGTGTACGTCGGGCAACTGAAGAAGCCGGAAGGTCAATCGTCGAAACTTTATGTGGAGTTCCTGGCGCTCGAGGGTCCGCTCGACACGCGGCCCGAGAGTCATCGGCGATTGCTTGCGGTGACCGCGGGAACAAACGTGCCTGAGCAGACTCGGGAGGTTCTGTCCCGATTCATGCGCAGGGCGTATCGGCGAGATGTTGCTCCTGAGGAGTTGGAACAGGCAGCACAGTGGGCGGACCGCCTGGTGGCCGGGGGCGAGAAATGGGAATCAGCAATGCAACTGGTCGTTCAAGCGATCCTGTGTTCCCCGAAATTTCTCTTCCGGGTCGAATTGGATGAGCAGCCCAATGCGCCGGAGATACGGGACATCGATTCGTTTGCGCTCGCTTCGCGGTTGTCTTATTTTCTGTGGAGTTCGATGCCTGACGATCCCTTGCTCGACTCCGCATCGCGAGGAAAACTGCGAGAAGAGTTGCCGGCCCACGTGAAGCGAATGTTGGAAGATCCGCGGTCCAACGCGTTTGTGCAAAGCTTTACAACCCAATGGTTGCAAATTCAAAGGCTGGATGCTTTTGCGCCGGACCGACAGCTATTCCCGACGGTGGACGACAAACTCAAGAGTGCGATGACACGCGAGACAGTCATGTTCTTCGAATCGATCGTACGCGAGAACCGAAGCGTGTTGGAGTTGATCGATGCGGATTATACGTTTCTCAATGAGCCATTGGCGAAGCATTATGGGATTGCAGATACCGCGGGGAACTGGCTCGGCCAACCAGCGACGCGGAACGATGGCAAGCCCATCCAAGGGGATGGCTTTCAACGAGTCTCGTTGCAGGATCGCAATCGCGGGGGATTGATCACACAAGCGAGTGTGTTAGCCGTGACCTCGAATCCAACTCGAACTTCGCCGGTCAAACGAGGGCGTTGGATTCTGGAGCAAATCCTTGGGGCACCACCACCGCCACCGCCACCGAACGTACCGGAGTTACCCAGCAACGAACAAGACATGTCGTCAGCATCCCTTCGAAAACGTTTGGAAGTTCACCGGCAGAATCCTGCGTGCGCGAATTGCCATGCCAAGATGGACCCGATTGGGTTCGCATTGGAGAACTACAATGCCGTTGGGGGATATCGAACGAAGGATGGTTCGTTCGATATCGATGCGTCGGGCGAGTTTGCGGACGGCTCTCGATTTAGCGGCCCTTCGGATTTGAAAACGATTCTTCAAGCGAAGAAGGAGGATTTTGTCCGATGCCT
>JBILVV010000452.1:0-3859 GCA_044370255.1 Pirellula sp. | reverse complement strand
GGAACGGCACAACGACCAGAGATGACTTCGCTCGGCCAGCAGGGGAAGGTGCTCGCAGATCTGCAAACCGGGTGTACGCGTCGCGATCGGCCGAAACTCGCCACGGATTTCCTCCGGTGCATCGGGCTTCATGTCAAAGCTCTCGTGCTGAGACAATCCGCCGGAAAGGAAGATGAAGATGCACGACTTTGCTTTTCGCACGGGGGCCGTGCCAATCGCGGCGCGAGCTTCCCGCAGGGCTGCCAGATGGTTGCTTCCCAATCCAAGGATTCCAACAGCACCAATTTGCAGCGCCTCGCGGCGGCTTAGGGTAGCATGTTGCATGAGTATCCTTCTTGTAGCGGAGCAGCGCAAGTTGCCCTGTTTGGTGGAGGTGCAGGGGCCATGCGTTGATTCTCCAGTGGTTTCGTATTCCGCTTGGATGGTATCGAGCGGAAGAACTAAGGTCGTTAGTATAGCATGGTTTCCATGTTCTATCTTCATACGCAGGATCGCGGCGCGATCTTGAGCAAATCCAGAACGGGACGATCGAAGACAACTGCCCATCCACAGGAACCAACACACCATGATGAGCCATTTGCCGCTTTCCCCTACCTGACTCCGTCGCTGGCGAACAAAGACTCTGAAGGTCCATTCTGAGAACGAATCCATTTTGTCTTTTGCACGGTCGCGAGCAAGGGAAACCGCTCCTGGGTTGAGACGACGACTCCCCCTGGTTTTTCGATCGTCACCGCGAATGCTGTCGGTTGATTGACCAGCAGTTTCGCTTGCACCGGTACGATCACTTCCCCAGTCGAGGCGATATCGAACACGCCGCCATCGATGGGCTCGTCGTCCCTCGTCGGGTCGATGATCCACAACTGATACTGCTCAACCGTTGGATCGTTGACGGGCATGCCGACGAATCGCATGAAACCTCGCTGCTGTTCGTTGCTCCAAATGATATCTCCGAGGACCTCTTGATCCAGAGGAGTTTTACCATCCGTCCATGGAACTCGGATCAAATCCGGCGCGTTCGCCATAAGCGACTCTCTGGTCAAGGTCGGAGCAGTGACTTGTTCATTTTTTTGGCCCGAATTCTGCCAAAAAGCGATCGCCAGGATAGTTGCAGCAAGGCAAGCCAACCAGGCGATAGCTTCTCGCAACCGACCTACCTGTAAAGTTGGAATGGAAGTCGCGTTCAGCGTGGTTTTGATGCTCATCTCCGAAACCATGGACCTGCCCGCTTCAGTGATTGAATCGCGAAGTTTCTCAGGTAAGGGTTCGTTCAGATCGATCGATGCGAGTGAAACCGTCGATGCGATTTTCTCCAGTTCGTTCAACTTTTCAATCCGCTGCTGAGCGGGTAAATCGCACAATTCCCGATACTCCTCCCCGGACAAATCACCCAAGATATATCCAGCCATCTGTTCATCGAATTTCGAGTTATTCGGATTGTTCATGATCGAGCCTCCTTCACAGGGCCAGTCAGCGGGCGATTCACGCAGTCACGAAGGAAGATCAAGCCGCGGCGAGCGTATGACTTGACGCTCCCCATCGGTATACTCATCGAAGAAGATACTTCTTGATGCGACATGCCTTCCTGCAGGATGAGGGTCAAGACCGCGCGGGTATTTTCCGACAGTTGCTCGAGGCAATGTCGGACTTTGGCAACCTCATCGGAGATCTCCAAGGAATCGGGGTTGCTTCCCACGACCTCGTGAACCGTCCGATCATCCAAGCTTATCACGGGGACCGCCGACGAGCGTTTGCGGAGTCGATCGATCACGCGTCTCCGAGCGATCACCGAGATGAAGGCGACCTCGGATCCTTTTTCCGGTTGAAAGGTGGCCGATTTCTTCCAGATTTCCATGAATATCTCTTGCACCAGATCTTCCGCGTCATGCGAACTCCGCGACATTTTTCTCGCAATCGACCAGATTAGTCCTCCATACCGATCCACGAAACGGTCCACGGCGGAAGCATCCCCCGCTGCGATAGCGGACAACAATGGCGGCCCTTCGAAACGAAAAGGAGTTCGCCCGGTGCCGTCCTCGGCGTCGAAGGGCTGATCACAACCTGGAGTCATAAGTAGTGCAACTGAGAGAGAAATCATACTCAACCTCTAAGCCCGACGCCTCCCAGGAGACGCCAAGTTTCAAGAAAGCAACCGACAGAAAGCACAGCTATTGCTGGGAAACTAACTGGGAATACATCTGATCGATACCGCGGCGAAGAACCCAGGCTTTCTCCGTATTGCAATGGGTTTGATCCGCCTTGGAAATCACCCTCGACATGTGCGTTTTTATTGTGTCGGGAAGGGATGTCGACATCAGTTCGTTCATCGTGGATCGATAGAGCGACGCGCACTCGGAGTGGTGCCCTGCATTGAAGAGCGGCGCACCCTTTGCGACTGCCTCCTCCAGCTTTTGACGAGCATCAGCACCGTTGGGCGGGGGCAGAATTACGCTGTCGATGACATGGATGACCCCGTTGGAGGCATCGATATCCGTCTTCAGGATCTTCGCGTCTTGGATTCTTGGCATACCATCTCGCAACGAGATCGCGGCAGGGGCCCCCTGCAAGGTCTTGATCGCCTTGCTGTCGAGCACCTTTTCCGAGTAGACGCGGCCAGCGACGACGTGGTACTTGAGGATGTCCGCAAGCTTGTCTTTGTTCTCAGGCTTGAGGAGTGTTTCTACTGTCCCGGCCGGCAACTTGGCAAACGCCTCGTCGGTTGGGGCAAACACGGTAAACGGGCCGGTGCTGCCGAGGACTTCGGCCAATCCAGCTGCATTCGCGGCGGCGAGCAAGGTCTCGAACGTACCAGCGGACTTGGCTGTTTCCGGAATCGTCTTGCTGCTCGGAAGGATCACCGAATCGATCACATGGATCACGCCATTGTCACAAAGGATATCGGTGGTCAGCACCTTGGCTCCATCGACCTTTACGCCGTCGTCCCCGAACTGGACGTCGATACGCTGGCCGTTGACCGCAACGGCGCCCCGTAGTTTGATCACGTCCTTGGCTTGAACTTTGCCAGCAACGACGTGGTAGGTCAGGATGTCTGTCAGTTGCTTACGATTTTCCGGCTTGAGCAGCTCGGCGATCGTCTCGGGGGGCAACTTGGCAAACGCCTCGTCGGTTGGGGCGAACACGGTGAAGGGGCCCGATCCCTTGAGTGTTCCGACCAAATTCGCGGACTTAAGTGCTGCAGCGAGCGTCTTGAACTGACCCGCTCCGACGGCTGTGTCTACGATATCCTCGGCTTGGCTCAACGCAGGAAACAATCCCACCCCTGCCAACGCCAATACCCTAAGCAATCCAAACTTCATCATTCTCTCCCTTGAGTTTTTCTTCGAACATGGAACAACGGCAACCCGCGCCAATAGTATGGAAGGCGATCAAGTGGCCTGGACACTCAACCAATTCGTTGGGGATTCGGGATCGGATGTAAAAAAATCATAGAAAGGTCAAGAATGGGAGGAAGGGGACGGCGGGTGGGACCTACGAGCACGCCTCGATGGCTCGGTCCAGGAGGTCGGGATCGACGTCCCGCCCCTTCGGGCACTTCGCGAAAGTGGACCGCGCTGATCAACGAAGTAATCACCTCGTGATCCTGTTCGGTCCGGATCATCGAACGGATCATGGCGATGGCTTCGTCCGGATAACTTTTGCCGTCCTCACCCAACTGGGCCAGAATCGACACACCGATAGATCGACAAAACGGATCGCTCTCGCAACACCACGCGAGCGCCTTTTCGAGAACGCTGCGTGGTCTCGCCATCCGAACCCCACCTTTTTTTGGGGGGGGCTATGGTCGGTTAATCGAGTTCTTCGAGTCCCTGGAGTTCGGTGCGCAATCGGTGCAAGACTCGCG
>JBILVV010000090.1:0-13495 GCA_044370255.1 Pirellula sp. | reverse complement strand
TGGAACACCGAGTTCCAATAAAAACGAAAAAGGGGTGGAGCAATATCCACCCCTTTTTTGCTTTGAAGTGGACACACAGTTCGGGATGTTTGAGGTCCCTGTTTTTTTATGCGATGGATGTTGGAACGACTGCAACCCGACGCGTGAGCGAGGGACGCATAAGGGAATACCTCGCAAGCGACGTAAGCCCATCCCTCACTTACGTTTCGGGTTGGGATTACATGGGAACGCGCAACTTCAAAGCGCACCCATAGGGTTACGGCAAGGATTGAGGAGTGCTAGCTTTTAAATGAGGTGGGAAGACGCCAAATTTGCGGGCTATGCCGAGAAAAAGTCCCTTTCGATACACGTTTCCTGGCAAGCTTGCCGATAAAGCCGATGGTATCAGGTATTCCGATCGTTTCGCATTGCGGTCGGTTCGATAGAACCGGGTGCATCAAGCGCTGGAGTGAATTCGATGAGTCTGCTCAAAGGCTGGAAACTTACTTTAATGGCTGGGATGACCCTTGCGGGTACAAGCGGCCAATTGCTCGCTCAAAAGCCCGGGTCGCTGGGACCCGAAGTGCTCGGCTCGAGCAGAGTCAATGCATCACCAGTAAGTTACATCATGGATGAGAGTCCCGTTCCGGGAGTCCCGATGGATCCTTCGCTAGGTATGGATCCATCCATGGGCTATGCAGCACCGTACGGGGGCGGATACGGCCCTGAAGGAATGGATCCGTCGATGATGGGTGGGCCTCAGCCATGTCCGGAATGCGGTGGTCCATGTTCCGGTTGCGGAGGGTCGCACTGCGATGTTTTCGGTCGCAATGCCTTCGGACTGATATCGCACGTTCAAGGTTGTTTTTCGAGCTTGCCGTTCTCGCTTCGCCCCTACGGTGAGGGTGGAATTGCGACTCAGCGTTGGTATGACGTCTCTTTCGATGTGATTGGACTCCAACGAACCACCGGGGCGGATACTTTCAACACATCCTCGATAGGAATCAACACCGGCAACTTTGTACTCGGTAGCAATAGTGTTCCGATCGACGACATGAACGCCGGGTTTCAAACACAGTTGAACATCGCTGTAGGCCCAGGTTCCAACCTTGAAGTTCTCTACTTCGGATTGGATGATTGGGAACAGACCGCAACGGTCAATCGACCTGCACCTGGCGACTTGTACTCATTCATCAGCAACTTCGGGCTTGTGCCTCCTGGCGGCTTTGATGATTCCGATCGCTCCCTGCAGCATTCGCTGAGCTATCAGTCGGAACTGCATAACGGGGAACTGAGCTTCCGTCGGCGATGGGCAGAGCCATATGGTTTCTTCCAAGGGAGCTTCCTCACAGGGGTTCGTTATCTTGATTTGGACGAACGCAGCACCTTCAGTGCGGCCGGTCTCAACAACAACGGTGCAGGAAACAACGGTCCACGCTTCTTTGACTATACCGTGAACACTTCCAACTCGCTCGTGGGATGGCAAGTAGGGGGCGACCTTTGGTACAACTGGATCCCAGGAGTCAAGGTAGGTTGCGAGCTGAAGACTGGTATCTATAACAATCGCGCTCAGCAACGCTCGCGCCTCTTCGCCAACTCCTTGCCAGGTCTTGGGATTCCCGAAATCAATGAGTCATTGCTCGGCAACACGCATGCCTATGTGACTCAGTTGTCGCCGCAAGTCGTGTATCGCATCAGCTATTCGGTCGCTCTTCGAGCATCGTACCAGGTGATTTGGATTGACAACGTGGCACTGGCAGCGAACAACTTCAACTCGACTCCCCCGGCATTGTTCTTCGGGAATGGTCGCGTTCCAACGATTAGCAACAAGTCCGACATTGTCTACAATGGTTTCACCGTTGGTGCTGAACTGACCTGGTAGTCTCAGAGTCGTCACGAGCAATTCAAGGGTGGGGATGGAGTTTCGGTTCCATCCCTTTTGGTTAGGGCCTAGTTGCAGCCCTGAAAACCGCGGCTAACACGAAAGCGGCTAACTTCTTGAGGGATTTGGGGTGTCTTCTAAGACGCGGTTCAGCGAGCCGCTCACTCGCCCCATGATGTCCAGCGTGACGAACCGAAAACCCTTTTCGATGGACAGTGCCACCAACTCGTCTCGGGTCCCGCTGCTGAGAACTCGATTCCAATCGGACGGTTCGAGTTCGATTCGCAAGAGCCCATCGCCGTGAACGCGGGCCCGGACGTCGTGAAAGCCCCTCGAGTGCAACCATCGTTCGACCGCTTCGATACTGGCAAGTTTTCCAAGTGTGACGACTTGCCCGTATGCGATGCGGCTGGCAAGGCACGGGCTGGCCGGCTTGTCGGCAACGCTCAAGCCCCATAGCTCTGCGATTTGCCTAACACCAGACTTACCGATTTCAAGATCTGCAAGGGGTGCAATGACCTGCCACTGAGCGGCGGCTTTCAAGCCTGGGCGATAATCGCCGAGGTCGTCGTGGTTGGTCCCGGACAGGATCGCAGAGAAGCCGTTTTTGTCCGCCCACGCTCGGATGGTTTGATAGAGCGTTGTTTTGCAGTGGTAACAGCGATCGGGTCCGTTGTTGGCGTAACTGGGATTCGTTATCTCACTGGTTTCGACTTGTTCATGACGAATACCGATTGCGTGGGCAACTCGAATTGCGTCATCTCGATCTGACTGAGGGACAGCAGGTCCGATACCGGTCCACGCGATCGCGCGTTCTCCGAGTGCTCGATAGGCTGCTGCCGCAACCACCGAGCTATCGACACCTCCGGAGAAGGCGACAACACAGGAGGGGAGCTTGGCGATCGATGCCACCAAGTGCTCGGCTTGTGCTTCGATATCACTTAAATCGATGGGGTGCCCCATAGGATGCGTCGATCGTTTAGCGGATAGATCCAGTCACCAAGCTTTGGTAATACTCAATCGTTCGTCTCAAACCTTCTTCCAATCGTACTTGGGGTTCATAACCGAGCAATCGTCTGGCCAAAGTGATATCGGCCAAGCTTTCGCGGACATCTCCAACGCGGGCGGGTAGAAACTCCGGTTGAATGCTTCGCTTGAGCAGTTTCGATAGTATCTCTAGCAACTGCAGGAGAGTTGTTTGACCGCCATCCGCCACGTTGATGACTCGTCCGCCGATATTGGGTCGCTCGCTGGCAAGCAGATTGCCATGGACGACGTTGGCCACGAACGTGAAGTCGCGAGACTGGAGACCATCGCCGTATATCTTGGGAGGTTGGCTGGTCAGAATGCGGCTGACGAACAACGGTATCACTGCCGAGTAGGGGCTGTCGGGATCCTGCCGCGGACCGTAGACATTGAAGTAACGCAGTCCGACCGTCTCCAGGCCAAAGCTATGGTAGAACGCTTGGCAGTAGTATTCACCGGCGAGTTTTGCGACCGCGTAGGGTGACAGTGGCATCGGCAGATCGGACTCCCGTTTGGATGACGTCGGCTGATCGCCGTAGGCCGCGCTGCTGGCTGCATACACGAATCGCTTGACCTTCGCGGCAACGCTCGCTTGCAGCAGCGTCAGTGTCCCCGTGACACATGCATGGTGGGTATCGAGCGGTCGGTCGAGCGATAGCTGCACGGAAGCCAGTGCGGCCTGATGGAACACCCTTTCGACGCCGGTGATCGCTTCCTTGACCGCGATCGGATCGCTGATATCCCCTTCGATCAGTTCGATACGATGCGAGACCTCCTCAAGGTTTTCCCGTTTGCCGGTGCATAGATTGTCGAGCACCCGGACTTTGTGACCCGCGTCGAGCAAGGCTCGCACCAGATGCGAGCCAATGAAACCGCAACCTCCCGTCACCAAACATCGCGCCATGCCTATTCAAACTCCCGAGCTTCGTACTCTGATCTTGGCCACAGTGCTCCTGCGACGATCGACCGCATTCACCGAGTGCGAGGAATTGACTGAACACAAGTCAGAAACGCTCGATCGAGCACTTCGGTCCAATGCTTTGTTCGTGCTTCTTCTCGTAGTCGTACTCAGCATCGCGGTACTCGTACTCGTACTCGTACTCGATCGATCCCTCGGAAACCGTATCAGTTCGTTGGATCAAGCGAGTTAACATCGACACGATCCGTTTCAAATTGGTTTTTCCAATCCGATTAAGTTCAGAATCGATCGCCTCGAACGATAAGAGTATATCGTGAATTGCAGCGCACTCCAAAGCAGAGCCACGCGCAATCTCAAAAAATCGATTCTTGTCTTTCAGACTTTGTTTCCCATTACCCTCGGCAATGTTGAGGGGTATCGATTGGGCCGCTCGCAGCCATTGATCACGAGCGTGGCGTTCCGGACCATTAAGTGATTTCGCGATTCGATAGGTCGATGATACGTATTCGATCGCAAGTCGATAAACGTCGAGTCGTTCGTGGTCGAAGATTGGCTCTGTCATTTGCATCCTTTCGAGTACGAGTACCGTTGCACTGAGTACGAGTACGAGAAAATCCGTCCAGAGGCACGATCATCGCTGGTCGACGCCGAATGCACTGTGGATCCCCCGACGCATTGTAGAGTGGAGTCCCTGTTAGCGAAACATCTCTATCGCGATCGAACGACACTTCACTGCTTCACATCCATAACGGAAACCCGCCAATACTTCCAAGCAAACTCGGTGGCTGGAGGGCAAGGTTCGAAAAAGTTCACTAGAATGTGGCAGGATTTCATGCCACGATAAAATTTTCCTTGAAGACACATAGAAGATGATTGCAACCCAACTGCTCGGATGTTCCGATTTGGCGATTACACGACTTGGTATCGGGGCGTGGGCGATGGGCGGCAGCGGTTGGGCCTTTTCATGGAGCCATCAAAACGATGCGGCTAGCATCCGCGCGATCCATGCGGCTCTCGATGCTGGCATGAACTGGATCGATACCGCAGCGGTTTATGGTCTTGGGCACTCCGAAGAGGTCGTCGCTCAAGCGCTGAAGAGCTACTCTGGGCAGCGTCCCTACATCTTCACCAAATGCGAACGGAACTGGGACGAGAATCGTCAAATCATCAAGCTGCTCAAACGCGATGCGATCCGCGCCGAATGCGAAAACAGTTTGCGTCGACTCCAAGTCGACACGATCGATCTGTACCAGATCCATTGGCCCGAGCCCGACGAAGACATCGAAGAAGGGTGGAGTGCCCTGGCAGAATTGCAAAAGGAAGGCAAAGTGCGATGGATCGGCGTTTCCAATTTTAACGTGACGCAGATGGAACGGATCGCATCGATCGCGCGGATCACCTCGGTGCAGCCTCCCTACTCCCTCATGCGGCGCGAGATCGAAGAGGGAATCCTCCCTTATACCAAGGAACACAACATCGGCGTCTTGGCTTATTCACCCATGGGGTCGGGGATGTTGACCGGTGCCATGTCGCGCGATCGGATCGCGAATCTTCCGAGCGATGACTGGCGAACGCGCAGCCCTCATTTCCAGGAGCCGCTCCTGACCAGGAATCTTCGTATCGCGGACAAGGTCATCGAGATTGCCAAGCGAACGGGCAGAACACCCTCGGAGATCGCATTGGCGTGGGTCTTGAGCAACCAGGCGGTCACAGCGGCCATCGTCGGGATCCGATCGGCCGAACAAGTGGCCGGCGTGATCGGGGCGTTGTCGTACGAATTGGACCCGGAATCCCGACATGAGTTGGATCAAGCAAGCAATCGATGAGAGACTTGCTACACTAGTGCCTGCGTCCGATGGATAAGCTATCCTCTCCTACCGACCTTTCTACGTATTCGCACCCATGGACTCACCCTCGAAGAACCCGTTGGATTCTGCGCGAATCAAAGCGTATCTGCGGCTGATTCCGGTCCTGTTTGTCTGCTACATCATCGCCTACGTCGATCGCACCAACGTGGGGATTGCAAAGCTGACGATGCAGGAAGATATATCCTCCTTCGGCGACAGCATCATCGGTTTTGGGGCAGGTGTTTTTTTTCTTGGGTACTTTTTGTTAGAGGTCCCCGGGTCGGTGATTGTCGAGCGGTGGAGTGCGAGAAAGTGGATCTGCCGCATCATGGTGACCTGGGGAATCATGGCTGCGATGACTGCGTTTGTCGCCGTCCCATTGGGAATATCCCAATCGATCGTCGACTCGTGGAATGCTTGGCGTGTCGGATATGTTGCTCAAGCCAACCCAGGTGAGGAGCTTTCTGGGCTTGCGACGTTTTGGAATAACTTTTTCAGTGGCGAACTCTCGGTGACTGCGTTTCAGTTTTACGCAGTTCGGTTCCTGTTAGGAGTTGCGGAAGCGGGATTCTTTCCCGGCGTACTGGTCTATCTCACGCATTGGTTTCCCGCGCGAGATCGTGCCCGTGCCATGTCGTATTTTCTGGTTGCATCTCCGATTGCAATGATCATTGGTCCTGCGGTTTCGCGGTGGTTCTTGGATATTGGTCGCACAGTAATGATTGACGGAGTCGCGATCACCCATCCGGACGTACTGGGATTGAAAGGATGGCAATGGATTTACATTTTCTGGGGTATACCGGCGGTGTTGGTCGGTATCGCCGTCCTGTATCTGCTTCCCGATAAACCGCACCATGCTCGATGGTTGACGGACGAAGAAAGAAATGCATTGGAGGAGGAACTCGCTGCAGATCGAGCCGCCATCAGTGCCGCCCATCATCATTCCTTGTTGGCAGGATTGACCAACCCTCGTGTGTAGCTCCTATCGCTCGTTTACTTCGGCATCGTGACCGCCAACTACGGACTTGAATTCTTCCTGCCGAGCATTCTCAAGGAGTGGTATTCCCTGGAACCGACGTCGGTAGCCTGGCTCGTGATGATTCCGTCGATGTTGGTGATCGCTGGCCAGTTGGGGATTGGGTGGTCGTCGGACCATTTCCAGGAACGAAGGTGGCACTCGGTGCTGCCGGTAGCATTGGGAGCGATCTGCATCGCATTGACCGCGTTTTGCCCGAAGTATCTGTGGCTGACGATGATCTTGTTTACGATCGGAGCGGCCGGAATGAAGTCGTACATGCCGGCGTTTTGGTCGTTGCCAAGCTACTTCCTCACAGCGACTGCGGCTGCAGGAAGCGTGGGGCTGATCAATTCGATTGGTAATCTGGGGGGTTTTCTGGGACCAACGGTGATCGGCTATGTGAAAGAGAACATCGGGAGCTACGAGTATGGCCTCTGTTTCCTCGCTTGCACCAGTATTATCTCCGCGACCCTGATCGCCGTCATGCCGCTCCGGAAAAAAGCATAGGATTCCCCGGAGGAAACGTAAGGGACATCCCATCGTCGTCGCGCATGGAGTAATATGTTGAGGCTCGCGTGGTGAGGGATGTCCCGCGCACGACGATGCCCTTCAGTAATCGTCCTAAGCATTCCCGTCTCGAAAGGAAAATCATTGTGAGTTCGTCTGCGGTTGCCACCACGGAAGTAGCTAACTCCAACCATCCGGTTGGCTTCTGGTTTTTCTTTTGGGGCGAATTTGCGGAACGATGTTCGTACTACGGAATGCGAGCGATCCTGTCCCTCTACATGATCGACAAGTTGGGGATCGACAAGGCAAATGCGGGCACCTACATGTCGCTATTCATCGCGGCATGCTATTTCTTTCCCCTGATCGGTGGTTGGATCGCCGATAATTTTCTAGGCAAGTACTGGACGATTGTCCTGTTCAGCTTGCCCTATGTAATCGCTCAGTGCGTTGTCGGAATTGAGCAGCAATGGATCGTAATCGGCTCGCTGCTCTTGCTGGCGATGGGCTCGGGGGTGATCAAGCCGAACATCTCGACGTTGATGGGGCTGACCTACGATCAGCAACGACCCGGACAAACGCAGTTGAGGACCAGCGCATTTTCTTGGTTCTACATGGCGATCAACATCGGAGCGGTCTTGGCCCAATTCGTCATGCCAGAACTTAGGAATCGATTCGGTTACCAGACGGCATTCGTGTTTCCAGCAGTTTTGATGTCAGTGGCCTTGGTCATTTTCGCCATTGGAAAACGGTTTTACGCCCAAGAGAGCATTGTACGCAAAAAGATTGGCGATCCCTCGCGTGCTTATATCGAGAGTCGTACCGTCACGGGCATTCCGGTCAAGACCCTGTTCGTCTCCCCTGAGGTCAAAGCCCAGGATACCAAACTGAAATTGGAAACTTTGAGCAAGATCGGCGCGCTGTTCGCCACGGTCATGTTCTTCTGGTCCATTTTTGATCAGTCGGCGAGCACCTGGATCTTCTTTGCTGATACTTACATGAATTGCAATCTGTTCGGTTATGAAACCCGAGCCGATGCCATTCAAGCATTCAATCCTTTGTTCATCGTGCTCCTCATTCCGGTCAGCGTCTGGTTCTTTAAAAAGTTTCCCGTCAAGGCTACGACCAAGATCGCCATCGGATACATCCTCACCGGTTTGAGCATGGTGATCATGGCTTTTGCTGGGTTTCTCGCCGGTTCATCGACGAAGGCGTTGATGGTAACGTTTCCAGAGGGAACCATCGTTCTGCCGAATTCCTCGCAGAAACTCGACAATCCAGGTAGCGAATTCAAGATGGGTGACATCACCATCCGATCGAGCAACTTCCAATTCAATAACTCCAACAGGAAACTCGAGTTTAAGAGCGGCGAGATTTTCCTTCCGGGCGAGAAGACTCTATCGATCGTCGATGGCCATGCAAACGGCCTTCAAAAAGACTCTGCATTTCTCGAGTTTCTCCCAGTTGCAAGTCAGAAAATCAAGAAAGATTCTGCAACCGTCACGGTTGCGGAAATCGATTGGGTGAAACCCAACGAGCGAGTAACCGTATGGTGGCAGGTCTTCGCCTATCTGATTCTCACGGTAGCGGAGATCCTGATTTCGATCACCGGATTGGAATTGGCATTCGTTGCGGCTCCCGAGTCGATGAAGAGTTTCGTGACCGCCTGTTGGTTGTGTGTCGTGTTCCTGGCGAACCTCTTGATCAACGCGCCAGTCACACAACTCTATACACGGATGTCCCCTGATATTTACTTCGCGATGCTCGCAGTCGTGATGGGATTGATCCTTGTCATCTACCTGCCGATCGCCAAACGATTCGATCAGATGATGGCTCGCAAGCAAACTGCCGACGCAGCTTAGTGATGCGGGTTGCGCTGCTCGACGGGGATTACTTTTGCGGGTTCTCGAACCAATAGAGCCCGGACTTGCCGGGTGCAACGATGTCGAGATCGCCATCGCTATCCATATCGTGCAATGCTAATCGCAAGCCTGTTCCCGCGGATCCGGGGCGGAAATCTTTCAGAGCGTTTCGTTCCTCGGCTTTCAGCGGTGCCGCTGGGGCGGGTTCGCCGAGATAAACGATGGTCCTCGACCAGCTTTGTTTCGCGCGATCGAACTCGAACAGGTACAGGCAGGGCGCGTCGGTTGCCCCGGGTTCGACGGCATGCGCGTAAATGCGTTTGCCGGTGACGAATTCCTGCTGACCGTCTCCATCGAAATCCGCGAGGTGCAAGTCGTGCACTTGGGAGAACGTTTTTTCGATTTCTTCCTTGGTCCAAGTCCGCTTGCCATTGCCATCGATCGATTGCTTGAGCCAATACAACCCGAAGTCGTGTCCCATACCCCAGACTACGTCGGTATCGCCATCGCCGTCGAAGTCATGGCCGATGATTTCGATACTGGCGGCTCCTAGTTGAAACTCTTGATGAAACGACCACTCGGCCGATCGCTCTGCGGGTTGTTCGTACCAGCCTTGGGGAGTGATGATATCGATGCGTCCATCGCTGTTGATATCCCCGTGTCCGATACCGTGTCCGGCTCCTTGGGGAGGAAGCGTTCGCTTTTTCCATTTAACTTCTGGCGACTTCGAGACCAGTTCATACAACAGCATCTGTCCGCCGACGTTTGGCAGGAAGACAGGGGTTCGGTCGCCATAGAGGTCGATCAGATAGCTCGTCTCCATCGATCCCGGGAGATCGATTTCGTGTTCGGTCCAGGGTTGTGTTGGGTCTTGAGGTTGTTCCACCCAAGCGATTCTCCTGCTGAAATAGGCGCACGTTACGATATCGATTTTTCCATCGCCATTGACATCGAGAGGTTCGTCGGCGAAATCCTCGTGGTACTGGGGGTTGGGACCAGGAGGAATATCGCGGACTTTGTGTTGGGCCCAATCGGGCGCGGCGTACCAGGAATCGCCACTGAAGACATCGGGTTTGCCATCGCCATTGAAATCCGCAACACCTGCGGCTTCGTAGGGGGAGAGGTGATTGATGGTATGTTTTTTCCAGCCAGTAGCAGGTTTGTTTTCCGGTTTGGCAGAAATCCCGCTTTTGGGTTGCTCCGCCTCGGCGAACAGACAGGATAACATCAACCCCAGCATCGCAAGGCTAACATGATGAACAGTGTGCATCGATGGATTCTTTCTGCGAAAATTCCTAAGCGTCGGAGGTAACCATATCGTACCGCGAAGCACCGGACCTGACGATTGTGTCTGTGTCCGCGAAAAAGCAAACGCTCTCCGAAGCCCTAGTGGTGGATCTGCTATTTGGCGGTGTTCAACCGATGCGATCGGGTAAGAAACTTCAGACGCATGTTACACCCTTGCGATACCTCAAAGGGGAGACCCGAACATGAAAAGCATTGAAAAAACAGTTATCTGTTTCCGCGATGCTCAAGTTTGTCTCCTGCTCACCATTTCGCTTCAGTAAGGAGAATCGCAGCGTGAAATCACACAAGTCCCGCCGGAAAGGTACGGAGGTGCATGGCTGGTTCAGAATCCTAATTCTGTGTTTGCTCGTTCTGGCATGGACCACTAAACCGATTCACGCCCAGCAGTTTTCGTCTATGAGGAATGTGTTTGGTGGACAGAACTTCTCCGATGGTCGGTGGTCTACGCCGAATGTGTTTCGGGGTGTCACCATCTACTCACCGAGTGGCGGTTCTCCATTGGTTGGTATTCCGAACGTATTTGGCGGGATGAATTATGGCGACGGAACCATCACAACTTCGAATGTATTCGGTGGGCAAAATATCTACACACCACGAGGCGGTTTCATGTCCACCACACCGAACGTGTTCGGTGGAAGCAATTTTAGCGCCGGCGGTTATACGACGCCAAATGTGTTTGGTGGCTTTCACTACTATCCGTAAATGTCCGCGATGAAAACTCAGGATGAAACGCAGATCAGCGCGATTCTTCTTCCAAACGCCGACGCCGGAAACACAACCGCACTTGGTCGCGTCGGTGCAGGTCGCTATTTATCGATCGCCGAGCGACTGGAGAACGAGGCTCCCTCGAGTAACGTGCCTGCGAGACTGGGGCTTTGGATTGATACAGGTTTTCAGATCTACTATTCCAAGTTTAAGCTTCTTGTTTTGCTCGCTGCAATCGGAGTAGGATTAGGAATCGTCACCTTTGGATTCGCGGTACCAGTTTTGGCAGCTGTTATGGCAGTGGTCGTTTTGCGTGAAATGGAAGCATCAGTACCCAATCTCTCACTCAAGGTGACCCCATGGATCTGCGTGCATGGGCTACTGATCATGGTAATCCAAAATATTCTTGCATACGGAGGAAGCTATCTGCTTGAGAAGATTCCCTACGTGAATGGATTTGCCTTGACTGCATGGAGTATCGCAATTGAGTCTCTGTTCGCATTTGCCTTGTTGTTCGTGGTGGCGTTTGAACTTACTGCGCCGAGTGCTATATACCGAAGCGTAACCTTGGCGTCCAAGGCAGGAATCTCGTTGTTGTGGTTGTACGTCATGGGGGCCGCAGCGAGCAAATTAGGTGGCGCGTTTTTCGGATTCGGTGCTATCGTAACTGCGCCGATACTCGTATGTCTTCTCGCATCGGCTTTCGTGAGCCTCACCGCAGATGAAAGACTGCACGAAGAGAGTTCCACCGGTTCAATGCCGATATGATATGGACAAAGCTCTATCCCATAGTGCGACTTTCGAACAGTGTAGCGAACTTTCCGGTTCTCTATTTGTGAATCGAGGCTACGGAAAGACGGAACGACGATCGCGGTTTGCGTCGTGAATTCTCAGCTTTTCCCCGGTGCGACTGGCCTTTCTGTCAGAATATCGCCAATATGTAACACGATGTTGGAATTAGGTCTGGTATCAACGGCCGCGTAGCCTAAATCCAACGAATTAATCGGACAAATCAATCTGCTTGCTTCGAGGCTGGACTGAGGACTTCAACGACCCGGAAGCCTTGGTTGCCGACGACGGTGGTGGGATTTAGGTAGCCGCGATGGGATGGACGGGAAAAGGAATCGCGATCCATAAAACAACTTCCCCGAATCACTCGTAAATCGCCCGTTTCGGGGCCTGCAGGATAGGTCTCATGGTCCGCTTGATAAGCGGTGTCGCTGTACCAATCCAAACACCATTCGCGGACGTTGCCAATCATGTCGTATATCCCCCAAGGATTTGGCTGCCTGGTTCCAACAGGACGCGGGGCCACGTAATCACCCACATTGTTCTGCGACCAGACGAATTCATTGATCTGTTTCGACGGGAACGGATGCAGGCCGCTGGTCCCTGCCCGGCAACAGTACTCCCACTCAACCTCGGTTGGCAATCGGTAGAATCGCTGGTCCCGCTTGCTCAGCCATTCGCAGAACGCTAACGCGTCGCTGTAGGTCACCATCGTGACCGGCAGATTCTCGGACATCAGATACCCCGACTGCGACCAATTGAATTCCGAACTGCGAGTACCGTAGCTGGACGACGCCGATGGCAACCAGCCTCCACCGCCCGATCGCTCCCCTTCCGTCTTGTACCCGGTGGCGTCGACGAACTCCCGGAATTCGGCAACGGTGATCTCGTGGGCACTCATGCGAAAAGGCTTCGGAAAAACAATGGTCCTTCGAGGCAACTCATTGCTCTTGATGAACGTGTCCTCATCAACACCTCCCATCACGAACTGACCGGAGGGTATATCGACCATCTTCAGTTCAAAGGCTATGGCTGGCGGTGCACCTGGGGATTCCTCGGTAGCTGGGCCAGCGCTCGGTTCGCTAGGAAAGTACCTCAGAGTGTACAGACAGGAAGCTGGGGCCGCTAACAGAAGCAGGCCTATCAACCAAAGGCCCAACGCATATCGGCTCCGTTTGTCGTTGCTCCCCTGCGTTGCGAGCGTTGTACCCTGGAGTTTCTCAAGTCGTTGACGGACCATTGCGATCGTAGCAGGTCGCTCCTGGGCGATCGTCTGTGTCATTTCGCTGGCAAGTTTCGCGAGTTCCTTGCGCAAACTAGCATCTCCTTCATCCGACGAAACAACAGGCATGTGACGCAACAAGTACTTCAGGACACAACCGACCGAGTAAATATCGCTCCGCGGGTCGATCGTTCCATCCCCGCTCATTTGCTCGGGAGCCATGTAACCGACCGTGCCAGCTCGAGGGGTTGTGTTTGCTATATCGGAGTCTACAGGGATGGCTAATCCATAATCGATGAGCTTGATCGTGCCATCGTGGAGTCGCATGATGTTGGAAGGTTTGATATCGCGATGCAGGAAGCCATGAGCGTGTAATTCCTCAACGCCACGACAAATCGCTATCATGTAGGCAACTGTCTCGGAGGACTTTTGGA
>JBILVV010000451.1:0-3867 GCA_044370255.1 Pirellula sp. | reverse complement strand
TTGCCATCATGCGTCGCATCGGCCCGAATATCAAAACTCTCCGTCATCTGCTTCTCCGCAACCACGGCGACTTCCACACCTCGATCAACAAGAAACTCCCCAAGCACGAACGCCACGAAGCTTGGAAACGCCTGGTCTGCCGCCGCAACAAGGCAGTCCGATTGATCGAGGAGATGAACCTACGAACCAATCGCCTCGAACCGATGTTCGCGAAGCTTCGAACCATTCAATCGCAGATGGCAAATTTGAAGGATAGGATCGCGGAAGCACGTCGAACCGGTTTTGTCGACGGAACGACGATTGAAAAACTGCTAAAGGAACTTCGTTACCTGATGCGGATCACCTACGAATCGCCTGCCACCCTGACTCGGCGCGTCGATCGGGTCCATGTTTACCGACTGCAGTACGATGCCGCGAAACGGGACCTCTCGGCTGGCAATCTTCGCTTGGTGGTCTCGATCGCCAAGAAGTACCGCAATCGTGGATTGAGCTTCCTGGATTTGATCCAAGAAGGAAACACTGGCTTGATGCGAGCGGTCGACAAGTTCGAATACGAGCGAGGATTCAAATTCTCCACGTATGCCACTTGGTGGATTCGCCAAGCCATCACGCGAGCGATCGCCGATCAGAGCCGAACCATTCGTGTGCCGGTCCACATGATCGATACGATGAGCAAAGTGCGTCAGGTCACTCGCGACTTGATCCAAGAGTTGGGCCGCGAACCGAGTGTCGAAGAAACCGCCCGCCGCGCTGGTTTGTCCCTCGATGATGCTCGCGTAGTGATCAAAATGGCTCGCCAGCCACTGTCGCTCGATCAACCCGTCGGCGATCACGACGAAAGCTTCTTCGGCGAATTCCTCGAAGACTATCGAGATCACGACCCCCTTTACGAAACCAACCAACAAACCCTGAAGACCCAAATCCAGGAGGCGATGCAGACGCTGAACTATCGCGAGCGAGAGATCCTCAAACTGCGATACGGATTGGCCGATGGTTATGCCTACACCCTCGAGGAAGTTGGCAAGATCTTCCAAGTGACCCGCGAACGTGTTCGCCAAATCGAAAGCAAAGCGGTCAAGAAGCTGCAGCACCCGCAACGGAGCAAGTCGCTGGTCAGCTTTGTCGATGGGGTCGAAATTCCGAACTTCCCTGAGACTCCTTCGAACGAGCAACCGCTGTAACTTGCTGCGGTTAGTCGAGACGGCCAATTCGCTAAGCTGGCTTGCTGGCCCCGTTCTCGATCCTGCGGTTCGCATGCAATTCGGATTGTGATTCCGTCTCTCTTGGATTCCAATCCAACGCATGCAAACGATGACTGTCCAAGACGATTGGGGTTGGAGAGAATCCGATCCAGTTCCGCTCTCCGCTTATATCCATGTTCCGTTTTGCGCGCATCGTTGCGGCTACTGCAATTTCTCGCTGCTCGCCAATCGAGGCGATCTCTTCGCGCGTTATCTCGCGGCTCTCGAAACGGAATTATCGATTCTCCAAGATCCTCGCCCTGTTTCGACCCTGTTTATCGGGGGTGGGACTCCCTCCATCTTGTCTCTCGAACTCACAGAACAAATGCTCGTTGTTCTGTCTCGATGGTTGCCCCTTCGTGGTGATGCACCGGAATGGTCGATGGAAGCCAATCCGATCGACATCGCGGCGGATAGGCTTGCATTGTGGAAATCGTTCGGTGTCAATCGGATCAGTTTGGGTGGCCAGTCGTTTGATCCACGTAAGCTTGCGACGCTTGAGCGGGACCATTCTTCCGAACAATTGACGCGCGCGATCGAGTTGTCTAAGCAGTTCATGGGATCGGTTTCGTTGGACTTGATCTTCGCAGCCCCGGGGGAATCGCTCGATGTCTGGCGTCGAGATCTTGCTACTGCAATCGCCTGTGAAGTGGATCATCTCTCGACCTATGGATTGACCTACGAGAAAGGGGCCCGATTCTGGGGACTGCGAGCTCGCAACGAATTGGTCGCGGTTTCGGAGGACGAGGAGCTAGATATGTATGCTCAAGGAATCGATGTTTTGACGGATGCCGGTTTCGAGCATTATGAGATCTCGAACTTCGCGAGGCCCGGTCACGCGTGCCAACACAATCAGACTTATTGGAAAGGTTCTCCCTGGTGGGCCTTTGGTCCGAGTGCGGCCAGGTTTTTAGGGGATGTCCGCAGCGTCAATCATCGCAGTACCTTGACTTACCTGCGAAGGATTGAGGCGGGCGAGTCTCCAGTCGAGGAGCGGGATATCTTAACCCCATCGCAGAAGATAAGAGAACGCTTCGTTTTCGGAATGAGGCAATTGGCCGGAGTGAACTGGGACGAGTTGGCGATCGAGGCGGATGCATCAACTCGCGAGGCGATCGCTTTGAAAATAGCGGAACATGTTGAAGCCGGTTGGATGCAACGGGAGGGAGATCGAGTACGATTGACGCGTCGCGGACTGTTTGTCAGCGATGGATTATGGTCCCACTATCTTTAAGGCAAACCCGAATACGGAACGATCGAATACGGAACGATGGAGTCTGACAGGAATAGCGGAGAATGCTTGGCACACGTCTGGTGCGATGTTGGCGGGACCTTCACCGATTGTTTTGTGCGATCTGCGCGGGGTGCTCTTCTGCGAACGAAATTCCTCAGTCACGGTCGAGTTCCAGGCCGCATTCATGCGTGGGAAAGCGATCGTATTTTCAACGATCCTTTGCGCACCAGAGATCCTGACGCTTTTTGGATCGGTGCCAGGGTCCATCTGTTGGACCGAAACGGCCGCCGATTAGGGACCGCTCTGTGTCAAGGCTTTGATGCACAACGCGGATCCGTGCTGCTAAACGATGAGTTGTTGTTACAACGTGAGCCGTCGCTGAGTCCGCAGGATATGGCTGACGTTGTGTCCTACGAGATCGATCCTGGTGTCGAAGCGCCCGTGCTGGCCGCTCATTGGTTGCTTCGCGTCCCGTTAACGGAGGCTCTACCTCCCCTTGCGGTTCGGTTAGGGACCACACGAGGGACCAATGCCTTACTGACTCGATCGGGGGCTCCCACGGTCTTTGCGACCACACGTGGTTTTCGCGATCTGCTAGAAATCGCTTATCAGGAACGCCCCGAGCTTTTTGCATTGACCGTTCGCAAGCGTGCGCCCCTTTATGAACAGGTAATCGAAGTAGATGAGCGTCTCGATGCTCATGGCGAGGTTCTGAGTCCACTGGATATCGATTCGTTTGAGAGGGAACTATTGCGTTCCTATCGTGCTGGCTTTCGCTCGCTCGCGATTTGTTTGATCCATTCTTATCGCAACCCGAACCATGAGAGGGCTGTTGCGGAAATCGCCCGCCGCATGGGGTTCGAAACAATATGTTGCAGCAGCGAAATTGCGCCGGTCATCCGGGCGGTCTCGCGCGGAGAGACAACCGTTGTCGATGCATACTTGACCCCCGTGGTGCGATCCTATTTAACTCGCATCAAATCGCAATTCCACATCGGGACTGAACAGGGGCGTTCGATGCGTGTGATGACGAGTTCCGGTGGATTGGTCGACGCTTCGCTAGCATGTGGACGCGAAATGATTTTGTCCGGACCAGCTGGAGGAGCAGTGGCGCTGGAAGCTTTGGCCGATGCTCATAAGGAATCCAAGCTGATCGGTCTGGATATGGGTGGAACCAGTACCGATGTTTGCCGAATTGATGGTCGCATGCAATTGGATCATGAAACCATCAAGGCAGGAGTACGAATGGTTGTTCCCACTCTTGCAATTCATACCGTCGCAGCGGGAGGTGGAAGCATATGCTGGTTTGATGGCGTGCAGTTGAGAGTGGGGCCTCAAAGCGCGGGCTCGGAACCAGGGCCTGCATGCTACGGTCGTGGTGGGCCGCTGACA
>JBILVV010000089.1:0-13503 GCA_044370255.1 Pirellula sp. | reverse complement strand
GATGCCGTCCGCTGTGAAAATGATTTGCCAGCCATATCGAGTCGAGATGCGATCGATGTGTCGGCGCAACGGACCATGCTGGACGATTGGCAATGGACTCTCCGATTGGTTCGACACGGATACCGACTCGGGGAATGCGCATTGATTCGAGGCCGCACACCCGATGCAATCCTCGCAGACTTGATTTTCGCCTTGGAGAATCGTGAGAAATTTGCAATCGATCAGCTTTTTGATCGCCGAACAACTCTGGCGATTGAGGAATTGCAGCGAAGCGAGACGATACCCCAGGTACCCCCCGCTGTCTTGCAATCCTTTTCATCTTTGTGGTCGCTCGTTCAGAAATGGGTGGAATTTCAGCGAAATAGCCCAGGCTGAAACTTTGCCCTTTCCAGACAACTCGCGTGGCGTATACTTGTTCCGATGGGTGCTCGAGAAGGGCTCTCGCGAGGGGGAAGCGTGAATCTGGTCAGGACTTAAGTGGAGCAGCCATAAGCGTCGTACTCTTGTGCGGGGGCCTTTCACGAGCACCCTTTTTCGTTTCTGAACTTGCGCGTTCGATACCCGTCGGATCGATACAACCCGACTGGGGTTCTTATCACAGCGCATGATTCGTTCTTGTATACTTGGAGGGCTCGGCCCCAGTATTCAGCTCCCCAACGAGTCCTCTATTATGAAGATTACCCTTTTCGAAATCCAGCAACCATTGTCACGAATCTTGATCCTGTGCTCAGCTGTCCTCGCGATCGGCCTGAGCATTGCGCACGATGCTTGGGCGCAGAACACGAGCCTGCCTCGTAGTTCCCCTGAGTCGCAAGGCGTATCGTCAGAGCATATCCTGCGCTTCATTCAAACCTCAGACCAACGCATCGACTCCATGCATAGCTTTATGATGCTGAGACATGGGAAAGTTATAGCTGAAGCTTGGTGGGCTCCCGAGTCTGCAGACAAGCCCCACGTGCTTTGGAGCTTGAGCAAGAGCTTCACCTCCACTGCGATTGGATTCGCGGTATCTGAAGGACTGCTAGATATCGACGATCCGGTCTCAAAGTTCTTTCCGGAATCTCTGCCGGATAACCCCTCGAACGAGCTTCAAGCCATGCGGGTTCGCGACCTGCTGACCATGTCGACGGGTCACGAGAATGAGCCTAAGGTACGAGACAAAACTGATTGGATCCGGGAATTCCTCGCGCATCCTGTTCGATACGAACCCGGTTCGCGATTTGTCTACAACACACCCGCAACATTCATGCAGTCCGCAATCATCCAAAAAATTACCGGTCAGACGACCCTGGAGTATTTGAAACCGCGACTGTTCGAACCACTTGGGATCGAAGCACCCAAGTGGGATACCAATCCGCAAGGGATTACCCTGGGAGGCTATGGTCTGTTCCTAAGGACCGAAGAAATAGCAAAATTCGGTCAACTCCTTCTTCAGAAAGGAAAGTGGTACGGAAGGCAATTGATACCGGAAGACTGGGTCGATTTGGCAACTTCAAAACAAGTCTCCAATGGAACCAACCCGGATAGCGACTGGAATCAAGGTTACGGCTTCCAATTTTGGCGATGTCGCCACAACGTATTTCGCGGCGATGGCAAAGATGGCCAATTCTGCGTCGTAATGCCCGATCTCGACGTTGTGGTTGTGATGACCGCCAATAACACGAAACTGCAAGACCAACTCAGTATCGTATGGGATGAGTTGCTGCCTGGCATCCAATCGCAACCGCTTGAACCGAATCCCGCTGCCGAAGCTTCACTCAAGCAGGCCATTTCAGGACTGAAGGCAAAGAAATAAGCAGGGCCTCGGTTGATTAAGTAACTTGCGATCGAGTCGCTGCAGGTCTGCCGTATATGGCTTTCTTGACGGAGCAACCTTGATGAGGAATCAAATATCGATTCTTAGTTGGATCTTCTTGGTATTCTCGGCCCGAGCAAGCTATGCCCAGGACGGACCAACACTAGCGCGAGCAACTCTCGCTGCACGTGTGGCGGAAATCGAACGAGCGAACGATCTCTCCGGCTATCGCGATGCGCAGAGTTGGAGTGAAGATCAATCGCGACTGCGCGAACAACTCGTCGAAATGCTCGGGCTGCCTCCCCTTGAGAAACGCGGTTCCGATCTTCAATCTGCGATCACCGGCACTTTGGGATTCGAGGATATCGTTGTCGAGAAGCTTTACTTTCAGTCGCTCCCGGGTCTCTACGTGACCGCAAACCTCTATCGGCCCAAGAGCGTAGAAGGACGCGTTCCCGCAGTCTTGTACGTATGCGGGCACGGACGGGTGAATCAGAATGGGGTTAGCCTGGGAAATAAAACGCACTACCAACATCATCCCGCTTGGTTTGCAAGGCATGGTTATGTCTGTATGGCGATCGACACGATCCAATTGGGTGAGATCGAAGGGATCCATCATGGGCTATATAGTTTCAACCGGTGGGATTGGCCTGCGCGAGGTTATACCCCCGCAGGTGTGGAAGCCTGGAACGCCTTGCGAGCGATCGACTACCTCGTCGCTCGACCCGAGGTAGATGCGAGCAGGATCGGAATCACCGGCCGCAGTGGAGGCGGCGCCTACAGTTGGTTCGCGGCTGCAATCGACCCGCGCATCTCGGTCGCAGTTCCTGTCGCTGGTGTTACTGATCTGCGAGATCATGTGATCGGGCAATGCGTCCGCGGACATTGCGATTGCATGTTCATGGTCAATCGCTACGGCTGGGACTATTCCATGCTTGCCGCCATGGTTTTTCCTAGACCATTGCTGATCGGAAACACGGACAAGGATCCAATCTTTCCGCTCGATGGCGTCCAGCGCGTGCATCATCAAGTTCGGCATGTGTACCACCACGGTTACAAAGAGCAACTCGGTATTCAATGGACTACCGGCGGTCACGATGATACGCAGGAATTGCAACTCGGATGTTTTGTTTGGTTCGATCATTTTCTTCGCGGCAAGCGACGAGTGATCTTAAAACCAGCCGAGCCGTTGTTTGAGCGAGCGCAACTACGAGTCTTCGATTCATTACCAAACGACGAGCGTGTTACCGATGTCCAGGATTGGTTTGTACCACAAGCTCCGCAGCTTTATCCCACGGATGCCTTGGAATGGGATGCGATGTGTCGCGAATGGACAGATGAGATCTCTGGTACCGTTCATGGCCGCGTTCCGATCGGTAGCCTCGAGCGATTACGTCCCCCGGTTCCGCCGACACGCACGTTAGTGAGCGAATCCTCCATACTGGATCGGATCATCGCGTGCTACGATGTCGATGTGCAACCCGCATCGCTTGTTCGAATGGTGCACTTTAAGAAGCAAACAAATGGCCAACCGAAACGCATCGTCATCATTCCGGCCGACGACACGAAGTGGGAACTTCTCGCTGGACTACGCCGCCAACCTAAACAGGCGCTGACGGAAGAGGACTTAGCCAAGTGGCGATCGAGTCTCGAGGTCGCCGATGCTGAAGCCGAATTGGTATGGGTGTTCCCGGAAGGGCGAGGGCCGTGGTCTTGGAACGGGCACTTGGACGAGAAGGCGATCTTGCATTGGAAGCGTTCGTACTTGCTCTGCGGTTGGTCCCTCGAAGGGAGGCAAATCGCTGGTCTACTGAGATCGCTGGAAATAGTGAAGGAGCAATTCCCGAACACGGCTATTGAGATGGTAGCCGACAGCGACTCGAGTTTGCTCGCCCTTCATGCAGCGTTGCTTAGCCCCGATCCCTTGTCAAGATTGCGTCTTGGAGAGTTGCCGGCGACTTATCGAGATGGATTTGTTCTTACCGGAATTCTTCGCAAGTGTGATTTGCCTGCAATCGTCGCCGCTACCGCAACGCGATCCCCAACTTCCCTGCCTCCAGAAATCAAGATGGACCTCGACTATATTCGACGGATCGAGAGGGTGCTCGGAAGAGAACTCATAGCTATACGGTCCGAATAAAGAACGCCGCTGGATGTGAGTCTTGGGATCGAAATCCAGCGAGCGTGCCATGGGTCTATGAGATGCAGAATTGCAAAACTGCCGATTTAGTTTTTGCTGTAGCCTATCGCAGCACTGGGGTCGCGGGCGAGAGGGTTTCGAATGTACTGTTGGAAACAGCATTTGCACAAATCGAATTGCTTGCGCTGATAGAGATCGTCGTCAAAAACCGAAGCGCAGATTTCATCAGACGCCTGAAGCATCTCTTGCAACTCCTCGAGATGGTCCACTTCATCCACCACGTCGGTTACGTCCGTCTCTCCTGCCGCTTCGATTTCGACTGTCACGGTGTAACGAAGATCCGTCGACGGATCAATGTCTCGCTTGCAACGATCGCATGTGTATCGAATCACGATGAATCCTCCAACCAAGATGAAAAGATAAGGCCTGCTATGGAATGCAACATCGTACACTTCCGCTCTCATGGTACAGCCTTTTGGGTACGTGTCGCAAGTAAGTAGCAATCAATCTGTGCAACGCGTTTGGTAAACTGGCTTCGATGTATCGAAAGAAACGCAGGTGACCCTAACGGAAATTCCGAAAGATGCGATGAATCGGCTTGAGACGACGGGCTTCCTTGATCGTTTACTTTTCCCGGGCGATCCAGGACACCAGAGCGGGAAGAACGCAAAGATTTCCGATGAGTCCTCCCAACATGGTCCAGGCGGCTAGTGTACCAAACGCAACTGTCGGGAGAAATTCGCTAAATCCCATTGACGCGAATCCGATGACCAGTGCGAGTGTTGCCATGAGGACGGCTAAACCAGTTTCTCCCTGCGACACTTGCAAAGCTTCGCGCAACGTCCGGCCGTGTTCGCGCTCCCGCTGATACCGAATCAGGTAATGAAGCGAAGAGTCCACGCCCAACCCCATCGAAACCGCTGCAATCATGGCTGCCCCAAGATTGACAGCAGTACCGCTCCAGCCCAGAACTCCGAGTACGACGAGATTAGGCAGAATCGCTGGAATCAGACCGATGATTGCTAATCGCAGGTCGCGCAATGCACATGCCATGGCCAACGCGATACCTGCCGTTGCTACCGCAAACGCGAGCCATTGATCGGCGACTACGTGCTCGACCAAACGGGTCAAAAGAATATAGTAACCGGCGGCCCCCGAGTTGCTTCTCGAGTCGCTATCGTGAACGGTATCGGAACTCGATAAGCGAGTCGACGAGCTTGCAACGATGTCGCTCGATGTCGGTGTTGATCGTCCGATTCGTTGCCACGAATCTCGCAGCAAGTGCTCCGCCACGGTCCTCTGTACTTTTGTGATCAATTCGGTCTTCTGCACCGATTCAGCCCGTTCTCGTGCGCGAAGCATGATGCGGAGATATCGCTTGTCCTCTTTCTGGACTAGTAGGGTCTCGAAGAAATTTCCCATCGATTGCTTCATGCCGAGCAAACGTGCCTCAATTGGCATCACTCGCAACAACGCGGATCCGTTCGCAACGCGGTCGGTATCTGCCAAACTGAGAGCGCTTGTCAGTCGCAACGGGGGGAAGCCAGGGATCTCAATTGCGAGCAGATCATGTGTCAACGACTCGACCATCTCAAAATATTCAGGGGTGATCGTCGGCGGAGCGGGTACCGTTACGTCCCAAATGCCAGCACCTCCGAGTTCCGTTTCTACTGCGCGATAAGCGTGCGCGATCGGCGAGCGAGCATGAAAGTTTTTGAGAAAGTCCGTCTCTACCCGCAATCGAGTTGAGCCGATGATCGCAATCACAGCCAGGAGCGTAACACCGAGAATTACCACCGATCTATGGGATAAAACCCAGGCCAACAGGTTCTGCAGTTGCCGCTGCAACCACGCTTCACCAGGCAACTGCCCCAAGCGAAACCAGGAACGAATCGGTCCAGCACCGGAAAAATCGGGACCTAACAAAGCAAGGGTTGGAATCAATGCGATGATCCCGAACAGGACCACCATGCAGGCTACTGCCATCATACTGCCATAGTCTTGCACGGGTCCTACTCGCGATAGGGTGAGTGAACAGAATCCAATCGCATCGGTGATGCATGCCCAAATTATCGGCCAGATCAATTGCGATAACGACCGCTGCAGTGCACCTCTCGCACGGGATCTTGCGTCCGAATTCTTTTCGTCGAGTTCATATTCCTGATGGAATCGAAACATCCAATGCATGGTTGTCGCGACCGCTACCACCATCACAATCGATGAGAGCATGGAGGAAACCATCGACAGTTCCCAGTCAAGCAATACAAGGATTGCTCGCGTGACCACCAGAGACCACTGGACGACCACGATCATGATCAACGCCCATCGGACGGATCGAAATCCGACGAGCATGAAGATAGTCAAGCAAACAGCCGAATAGACGGCGAGACGCTCACCATCCTTTTCGATCTCGCGAAATCCTTCGTCGACCATAGCCAAATGTCCAACCAGCATGCCATCGGGCATTGCACGGGAAAGAGTTCGTAACTCGGTCAAGGTTCTTTGGGATGAAGCAGGGTCGGTTTTCGGATCCAAAAGTACTCCAATTGCAACGAGATCAGTGTCACGAGCATGCGTCTGGCCAACAAACAGATCCCGATACTCTTCTGCAATTCGGTCCTTAGGATCGAGCAATGGATGTGGCGGCTTTGCAGTGAGCACCCCAAACAGGGATGGTCCGCGTAGAGTCTGGAGCATGTCATCGATGCGAGAGATATCTAGGGCGTAACGAACACCCTGGATTGCTTCGAGTTGGGAGCGAAATTGTTTGGCGCGTTCAATCCCTTTTCCTGATGATTCCCAGAGTGTTGGATCTCGATAGGCGAAGACTAGGAAACGGGAAACACCGAATCGCGACTCGAGCAACTCGAATGCGTTTCTGTCCGGGTCTCCCGAGGGAAACATGCGTTCCAGGGAACGATCGAGTTTCAGTTGCTGCGACAGCGGCCAGGCTACCGCAAACATTGCGACCGCAAGGAGAAAAAACCAGCCTCTATAACGGATCATGGTGTTGGTATCGGGATTCGTTTGGGGCGGAAAAAGGAGCGAACATCGATCCACTCCATTCCTGCGCGACGCGCGGCCTCAATGCCCAAATCGGAATCCTCAAAGACCAGGCAATCCCCTGCAGGTATACCCATTCGTATCGCAGTCTCAAGAAAAACGTCCGGCTCAGGCTTGTGCCGAGCGGTGTCTTCGGCCGCGACAATGACATCGAACCAATCGTCCATTTTCACCTGAGTCAGTTGACGCATGACAATCTCGCGAAACCCACCGCTAGCTACCGATATGGGTTTTCTGCCGCGCAACCTTTTGGCGACATCGACAACCGGTTCGATGCGTTCGAGCAAATGGATCAGTTCCAGAAAAGCCAGCTCTTTGCGATGCGCGGTTCGTTTGGGATCAACGTAAATATTCTGTTCGCTGGATAGCAATGCGATGATTCGATCGCTCGGCATTCCACCCAAGGCGTAAAAGCGATCCTCTTCAAATCGCAACCCAACCTCGGTCATCGTGCGATGCCATGCCAGATAATGAATCGGCATCGAATCCACAAGTGTTCCATCGCAATCAAAGATGACCCCTTTCGCGGAATCGATCAGGTTCCAATCGATCATTAGCCTGATCCTAGTGTTACCGCGATTTGGATGCTTCGTCCTCCGCGCAGCACGGTTAGTAATACTTGGTCGCCTGCCTTCTTGGTTTCAATCACACTGAGGAGTTCGTCAGCCTGATCGATTTTTTGACCGTCGATTGCGGTGATCAAATCGGCTTGGCTGTGGTCGACAACCTCTTGTTCAAATAGGGCAAAGCCGCGGCGCACTTGGCGACGATCGATTCGCGAGCCCTGCAGGCCTGCTTGTTCCGCTGGGCCATTCGGAGTCAGAATCACGATCAACAGTCCTTTCTCCGTTTCGAAAACCTTCTCGATGCCAATGGTCGGGCGTGCTACCCGTCCGGTTGCAATCAACTGCGGTACAACGCGGCTCATCGTATTGACGGGAATAGCAAATCCGATCCCTGCATTATCTCCGCTACGAGTGGCGATTGCGGTGTTCATGCCGATCAACTCACCGCGTGCATTGAGGAGCGGACCGCCAGAGTTTCCTTGATTGAGTGCCGCATCAATTTGAATGATCGAACGAATTTGCCGGCGGGTCTTGGAGGTGATCTGTCGGTTCAGGCTCGATATGATTCCTGTACTCATGGTTCTCTCCAATCCGAACGGATTGCCGATCGCGATAATGTGTTGACCGACGCGGAGAGTGCTCGAGTCCCCCCAAGCGATCGGAAACAAAACCTCCACAGGAGCGGAGATTCGCAGCACAGCAATATCGTTATCCGGATCCTGACCAACCAAATCCGCAGAATACGATTTGCCGTTGAACAATGTCACGTTGATGTCCCGAGCACCTTCGATTACGTGATAGTTAGTCAGGACATGCCCTTGTTGATCGATGATGGAGCCGCTTCCGTTCCCTTCGATTTCTGCCACCATGAGAAATGCTTCGGGCTGAATCGATCGCGTGGAAATGTTGACCACGCCGCGGTTCACCGTTTCATAGACAGCAACGTGAATGGCTTCTTCGTTGGAGGATGGAACGAAACCTTCAGGCAACTGCAAAACCGGTGGATTGGCGACGATCGGAGCAGGCGCGGGGACGACCGAAGGATTGAGAGTCCCTTCCTGTTGCGGCATTGCAAACGCCTCGTTGTCGTTTGAATGAGCGTGAAGCATCCAGCCCAGCAACCAACCAAGAGCAAGAATCCCTCCTGTGGCAAGCGTTTTTCGCAACATAGCGATCCGTCCTTATGCTTGTTCATGGGGTAACGATCGACCGCTGCGGAAGTTGCCATCCTCCGTGCAGTCCTTCGAATCAATACTTTAGCCGAATCGGAAAGAGATGACCATCGGCGATGAGTTGGCTCACCCGGCTAAACGACATCTTGGTTGTCTGCTACCATAAGCCAGGCGGTGTGCCACGGATCCGCCGGTACGGGAGAATAGCTATTATTCAATTGCACATCCGACTCTATCTCACTGTTGCGTTGATGGCGGTCGTCACGGTCGCCTGCACAGCCTTGTGTTTCGCCTGGACAATTCCGTCGTGGCGACGACATCTAGCAGGGGCAAAGCGTAGGGCTTCCATGAGGTGTGGCGAGTTGGGAGCGCTCAATGGTTGGTTCGTGCAGCGAGCCGACGCAGACCGGATTTCTTCGTACTCGTACTCAGCGAAGCGGTACTCGTACTCAGCGAAGCGGTACTCGTACTCGTACTCGATGGCTTTTCGAACGGCAGCAGAGGCGATCATTGGTCGCGACGGTTGCAATGGTTGTGGATCAACACTCGGGACGGCTATACTGTCCGACGACGAGTACGAGTACCGCTCATCCGCATTCGCGGATTCCCTGAGTACGAGTACGAGTACGAAACAGAGCACGAACAAAACGATGCACCAAAGCCCTCGGTCGACCGGGTTGATTTGCGTTGAGTCAACCCCTCGGGCTGGGTGATCGTAAACGTTATTGAGTGTCGGTAGTGGGTTGATCTCAACCGGCCTTGCAGGGTGTGCTTTGGTTGCTTGGTACGGCACCTACAGTGTTCTAGCAGCATGGATTACATCTCGGACATAGTCCAGGCTTCGCGCATGCCGAGCTTGTTGCAGCCCTACGAGTCCAACCCGAGGAACCGAACATGTCTTGGAGGCGATACTAGCGAGTTCGCTCACCGTTGACGGCTCGAAGTCTACGGTGTCTATGGCCAAAGGTTGATGAAAAGCCGCAGCTACTGGCCTGCATTGCTCCCGAAATTAGTGGGATTCCCCTGGATACGATCGACCGTCGATGACCACGCCGATGCAGTGCGTCGTGTACTCGAGAGGGTCGCCATCGTAGAGAGCGAGGTCCGCGTCTTTGCCGACTTCGATGGAACCGAGTCGGTCGGCGATACCCAGTATCTTCGCTGGGGACAGCGTGATGGCTTCTATCGCGGCGTCACGAGACAGGCCATGAGCCGCAGCGATCGCCGCTTCAAAGAGAATCACACGCGCCTTGGGAACATACGATTCGTAACCACCCTGAATTGCGAATGGGATACCGTTCTCTTTCAGGATCGCAGCCGAACGAAAGGTAAGACTTTCCCTTTCGCCGCTTGCGCGGGCCATGGTCGGATGCAGCAGGATAGGAACCTGGGCTTTCTTGATTTCAGGGATCAACTCATGCGCTTCGGCTGCGCTGTCGAGCCAGATTGGGATCTTGAACTCGTCGGCCAATCGCAACGCATTCGCGATATCTTGAGCGCGGTCTGCGGTGATTAGGAGCGCCTTCTTGCCATCGAGCACCGCTGCTATCGCTTCGAGCTTGAGATTGCGTTGTGGCTCCGGTTTCGCATCGGCACCTTCCAGTTTCGTCTCGCCGCCCACGGGTTTCTTTGCCAGTTTGGCTCGATATTCGCTCGCTTCGATCAATAATTGCCGAAGCATCGCGACTTGCTTTCCTCGCGTACCGGGACTCGCTTTACCTGATTTCTTCGCAGTCTCTGCGAGAGTGCAACAGACCGCTCGGCCATCGACAATCAACGCAGCTTCGATGGTATTGCCGTGCGTCTTGGCGATGAGCGTTTGGCCAGAAATCAACTCGCCCGGTGCATGACCTGTATGAATAGTCGTAACGCCGTAGCCGCGAACATACTCGACCAATTCATCTTTGCCGTTGTAGGCATCGATCGCTCTCAGTTCGGGTTGCAAGGGATTGGATCCTTCAATCTGATCCGAATCCTGCGATGCATTGAGCAAGCCAGATAGCCCAACGCACGTTCTCACATCGATCAACCCGGGGAGCACGACCTCGGCCTCGTGAACATGAGCCCCCTCCGGAATCACCACGGTTGCGGAGTCGCCGATCGCAGCGATCTTGCCGTCGACGCAAACCACCACTCCGTTTTCGATGATACGGCCGGATACAGTGTGAATCTTCTTCCCTTTCACCGCGATGATATCGCCCGCTATCGCCGGAGTGGTAAGGCAAGCAATCATGAGTATTGCGGCGGAGAACCAGAATCTTGCATGAGAACGCATTATTGCTTTCCTCCCATTTGCCACGGCTGAGCATAACAGCATAAGAAGGGATCCAAATCGGAGCCCGCTCCGGTTCCTCCCTCGGCGTATAACGCATCCTGGGGATCCGATAAATCAAAGGCTTTTTGGCCTTCGACCCAGGTCTCCAGAACGCGCGTGTAAACACTTAGAGGATCTCCCGACAGAATCGCGAAATCCGCATCTTTACCGGGCGAAAGCGATCCGATTCGATTTTCTAGCCCCAGCATCTCTGCCCCCGCGATCGTCAAGCCTTCGATCGCTCGATCGCGATTCATCCCGGCACGAACCGCCAACGCTGCCGATCGCGTAAAGACGCGCGAATCAGTGATCCAATCGTCGGTGTGGAATGCGACCCGCACTCCCGCTTCATCGAGAATCTTCCCGTTGCGGAAGGTCATGTCGCGTGCCTCCAACTTCCCACCAGGCGAGTCGATCACGATCACCGAACACGGAACTTTCGCTGCGGCAATCTCTTTGGCAACCTTCCAACCTTCACTGACATGATGCAGTACAACACGGAGGTTGAATTCCTGAGCCAGCCTCAACACCGTGATAATATCATCGTGACGATGGGTATGATGGTGAACGATTCTCTTCCACTGCATTGCCTCAACAAGCGCTTCCATATGCAAATCGCGGGGTGGCATTTTGTCGGGGGCATCCTTTGCCGCGAGCACTTTCGCGTGATACTCGCGGGCCTTGATGTACTGCTCGCGAACGAGAAATGCGGACTTGCCTCGTGTGCCAGGAAACGGAGACTCGCCGATCGAATTGGTTCCGTTTGCCATTTTCAAGCCACCTAGCGCTGTGCCGTCCGCATCGCGAATCAGCAACTCGTCAATCGTCGAGGGTCCTTTGCCTGCGTATCGCAGTTTGCAGTAAACTGTTTGACCGGAGATCAAGTGCCCGGACCCGGGCATGATGTTAAGAGTCGTTAGTCCACCAGCCAACGCGCGCTTGAATCCCGAATTGCGGACATTGAGCGAATCGAGAATTCGCACTCCGGGTTGGATCGGAGCACTCCCATCGGCGGCTCCCATGCCTCCGATATGGCTATGGGTGCAAACGAGCCCAGGCATGATCCACTTGCCGCTCGCGTCGATGATTTTTGCATTCGCCGGAATCGCAACGGAATCCGCAGAGCCGACCGCAAGGATACTGGTCCCTTGAACGATCAGCGTCCCTTTATCGATAGGAGCAGAATTAGCTGTCAGGATGCGTGCATTCTGCCACGCGAGCGTATCGCCGGTCGCTGAATCGGCGAAGGATCGATGTGTCATCCCCAGCGCCATGGCTGGAAATGCGAGAGATGACTGCTCTAGAAATCGACGACGCGTATAGGGATGCACTGAGTCGCTCCGTGGGCAGAGATGTGGCATGAGACACTTTGATTTAGATTCGAGAGTAATCGGTAGATCGAAGATTGACTACAAAGACATGCGGCTAAGCAACTGTTTCCATCGAACTTGACGGAACGGCGGGGGGAAAAAAAGCTTTTGTGGGATCTCTATTCATGGAATCATCAGCGATTTTCAAGCCCCGGCAATACGTCTACTTGAACACCACCTGGGCATCTGACGCGATCTGGTACGTTCGCTCGCTCCCTGGTTCCCATTTTCCATTTTTGAGGTACTCGGACTTGGTAATGTACCCGCCATCTGGCGTTGGTTCCGTTGTCGCCCTAACCTCAGTGATGCCGTTCGCATTTCCCACTACCTTCTCGATCGTCATCCATTTGTTGCCCTCGAATTGAAGCGTTCCGGTGGTATGGAACCCAGCGGTTGTGAAATACCAAAACGTGAGTTTCTCCGCTTTGGCATCCCACATCATGATGCTCTCGCCACCGTACTCGCCGTTGTTCACCGAATGCAGGACGCGAACCGCTTGACCGTTCAACGCTCGCTCCCATCGCGCGACATCGAGGATCGGCTTTTCGGGAGTCGAATTTGCGAATTCGCCTCGATACGTCTTGCCGACATACGGCTCGAAGAACATTAAATGCTCGTTCAAACGAGTATTTTCCACCTGCGAGTCCGGCTTGGGATCTTCTTGTGGTAACAGAGCGATCAAAACAATCAGTGGCAACCATCTCATGGCAAGTTCTCCTCAGAATGTTGGTTTGATGAAGACGCGAGTAGCGCTGTTCTCGAATACGATAATGCGTTGGGCGATTCCTGATGCGACTGATGCCTCGAATACCCTAATTACAGTATGATGGAAGTCGATATTCCAAATCAGGGGTGAACAACATGACAAATCGGCGAACCAAGGTTGCAGGCAAGCTGTACATGCTCACCGTCTACTCTATGGGATTTCATCTGCGTGGGCATGTGCAGGTCGCGATGCTCTTATTTGCATCGATTGCGGCCTGGGCATTCCTTTGCCTGACACGCACCGCGAGCGCTGAGGAACCTGTCGCCACCATTGCGCAGGATCCATTCCAAGCCGACGATATCGACGCCGCAGTATCG
>JBILVV010000450.1:0-3872 GCA_044370255.1 Pirellula sp. | reverse complement strand
CGGGACATCTAACGACGAGATCACATTGACCCGACCAGCACTCTCCGGTGGAATGGACGTCGACTCCGGAAGAGGCCATTTGTCGGCTGGCAGCTTGGACAGGATCCGGCACTCGAGCTTCTCCCCAGATCGCAATTGCTTCTGAATCGCGACCAATTCCGGCGGGAAGGGTTTGCGTTCCTCAGCCAGTACGATGGCGTCCCAACCAAACGCACCGAGAGTATCCCCTAGCTCGCGATACAGGTTAGCAATCTCGATAAATGCTTCCTTCTTGCCGAGTCCACGCTGAATCTGTTGGAACAGATCCTTGATGCGAACCAGTTTACCCGCTTCCGTTCTCACGTTCGCCGCAAGATCCGTATGTTGCATCGCGGTCAGTGCGACCGAGAGCGCTTGCATCGCTGCAACATGTCGACGATCAATTCGCAAGGCCTCGGCATAGCAGCGAGCAGCTTGCGGGAACGCCTGTCCCTGCTCTTGAATACGACCGAGCACATACCAGTATTCGGGGTGCCGTTGATGACCTTTAGGAGCCATTGCAAGCCACTCATTGATCTCCGTCCATCTCTCTGTTTCCACAAGAGCTTCGCCGTACCAGATCCATGGCTCAACGAGCTCGCGGTTTTGTGTTGCCAGGGTTCTCAAATCATCGATCGCGTCGCTCCATCGATTGGCGCCTGTTAGCATTCGAAGCTCTGCGAATTTTGTGTAAGGATCATCGGGGGCATACTGCTTGGCGGCATCGCGCAAAGCGGGCATGTCCACCGGCTCGCGAGTATCGATACTGTTCATCAAATCGGGTGTTGAGAAATCCCCAAGCCGGATCAGTCGTTCCGTCACTCGATAAGCCTCCCAACGGCGTCCTTGAGCGTGAAGAATATTGGCTAACAAGCGATTCGGAGGAATTGCGACGGGATAGGCCATGAGCACCGCTTCGACATTCAGTTCAGCCGCTCCAAGATTGCCGCTTTGAGCCTGCCATTCCGCGAGCTGTCCAAGGGCGGGCAGTCCAGCCTCGGGATCGTTTCGATCGATCTTGGAAATCATTTCGATGGCACCGCTCAAATTCTTGCGCTGTGCCATGATGCGTGCTGCCAAGAAAATCGCAGGCGCGGAGTCGGGCTTCTCGATGAGGAGTTCTTTCGAAAGCGCCCATGCCGCATCGATTTGACCGGCGGCCAGCATTCGCTCTACCTCTCTGAGTTTGGTTGCAAAAGATAGATCTCCCGATTTGCTCGATTGGGCGGAATCCTTCTGTGCCGAATCTGCGGCAGGCGTTTTCGCGTTTGCTTGCGAATCAACCGATGCATCCTTTTTCGGTGGCGAGTCCGAGACAGAGTCGGGCTTCGGAGCGCAAGCGCTGAAGCCTCCCAAGCATGCTAACAAAATCAGAGGGACTGTCGGGAGCCGAGACATGAGAGGAGGAAGTAGTAAGATAAGAGCTACACGCCGCTAGATATGACCCTAACAAAGTTCTCTTGTGTTCGCAATGGACGCGAGGCAAGCAACGCGAACCCCGATCAGATCGGTGGAAACTCCAAAAGAGGGAGTAGCCATTCCGGACTAGCTGGCCATAAACTGTACGGAGAAGCACAACCAGGCGGCTCTCGACCGTCGGAGTACCTCATTCGCGGAGCACGCTTATGTTTCGTTTCCGTCTATCCATTCCAACTCCAACGTGTCGTAGAACTCTCCTAGGCATCTTGGGGCGTGCGGCGTTGGTTGCATGTCTGGTTGCCGCAATATATGGCTCTCCGTCCAGGTCGTTGGCCCAAGACAAGCTCAAGGGTTCGATGGACCGAAAGATTCTGCAAAGCAATCCGAGTTCGGGGCGGTTCTACAACAATCGCGGGTCGGTGGTTGGCAGGTCAGAATCCCGAAATGGTTCATCGCGGTTCTACGATTCATCAGGCCGAACGATCGGGCGTGCGGAGAGCCGTGGCGATTCGACTCGATTCTACACTCCCAGTGGCAGTATCGAGGGCCGCGCAGAAACGCGAAGCGACCAGACCCGTTTCTACGATCGGTCAGGGCGTAGCACAGGAACAAGCAAGTCTTCTGGGAATTCGACCCGCTTCTACAGTCCCTCCGGATCCTATCAGGGCCGCGCGGAAACGCGCAACGGGACCACCCGCTACTACGATACCTCCGGGCGTTTGCTAGGGAGTAAGAAGTAAGTCCATGAGTGCGAGTGTTTGCATTGCAAATCGGAACTCATAGTGAGTTCAGGGATGATCCGAAGAGTCCACGTTGTTGTGTGACTTTTTCGATAAACTCGGAGGTAATACTCCCGACGGAATCAACGATCCAATCGGGTTGATATGCATATTTTGTTAGGTCTTGTGCCCGTGTACCACCGCTCAGTACCAGGATAGTCTTATACTCCAATTGAACACCACCAAGGATGTCTGTCTCCATGGTGTCTCCGATCACCAGTGTTTCGTCGGTTGACAACCCTAACTCCTTACGCGCTGCACGCAACATGATCGGACTTGGCTTACCTACGCTGAATGCCTTAACTCCCGATGCTGCCTCAAGCATGGAAACAATCGCTCCGCAGCCGGGACGAAGGCCAGCTTGCGTGGGGCAGTTGGGATCCATGTTCGTCGCGATCAGCTTGGCACCCCCTAGTATCATTCGGAGGGCGTTTTCCATCATCTCAAAATTCAGGTTTCGGCCTTCGCCGACGACGACATAATCGGGGTCGCGATCGACAACGGAGAAGCCGTTTTTGTGAAGCGCTGTCAACAAGCCTCCTTCGCCGATCACGTAAGCGGTCCCGCTAGGTTTTTGAGAAGCAAGAAATCTCGCTGTTGCCATCGCACAGGTGTAGATATGCTCCTCCTCGACATCGACCCCCAGGCGTTCAAGTTTTTTCGCGACATCGCGCCGTGTTCTCTGTGAGTTATTTGTCAAAAACAAAAATGGAATCCCAGAAGATCTAAGTTCAGTGATGAAGCGATCCGCACCTGGGATTAATTCGCTACCCCGATAAATCACCCCATCCATATCTATCAAAAATCCAAGCATTGCTTTAGTTCCTTAGAGTCTTTCAAACCGTTCCTGCGTGTGGGCACAGGCCGGATAAGCAAACTACGTGCCAATGGTGGTCGCGAAAACAAAACACTCCTCTCCTTTGAATCTCACGGTGGGCTTGGGATTCCTAACGTGGGATGGTGAGGAACAATCGCGACCGCTGAGGAATCATTTAGTGAACAGAGCAAAGTTCGAGGGGAAAAATTACTGCAATGGAATTGCTCACTTCCTGTGCATCTATTTGTTTAAGATGTTTACCGGTGTTCTCTCGATCAGCGTCCCATGAGTATTCATCAGCGGTTTTTACCCCAACATTTTTGCCCTCCATCTTTTGCCAAACCGACCGCTCAAAGCTATTGGTTGGGAAGTCTGCAAAGCAACGCGAGGTTCAGTACGGTTCCACCCGGATGCTTGCGCATCTCGGCTAACATTTGGACGAGACGACGATCGACACCAGCCAGTGCATGGACAGCCCTCCCCATCACGACGCGGGTTTATCCCCGAAAGCCTCAGGGCGTGCCACCAGGGGATGCGAACGGGCAAATTGGTGCTCGCGTAGAAAAAGGACAGCCGGGAACAAGAACCACTGATTAAGGCTGATCGGTGACTCGTATTGATAGATGGCTCTCACGGATGGGTTTGTCATGATTTCGACTACAGAAGTTGCCATTGGGAGCTACAATTTTCCACTATGAATCGATATGGGTATGATGTCATCGTGGTGGGGGCAGGGCACGCAGGTACCGAGGCTGCCGCAGCAGCGGCTCGGCTCGGGGCACGCGTTGCACTGCTGACTGGAAACCTAGACACCGTTGGACAAATGAGCTGTAACCCCG
>JBILVV010000449.1:0-3891 GCA_044370255.1 Pirellula sp. | reverse complement strand
GACCGCTGCTCGCAATGCGAGGTCGCGCACTTCTCCGGCATCACTCTTAGAGAGTTGCTCGTAGGCGGTTGACCAGGGTTTGGGTTGCGGCACATTGACCCGTCCCTCCATCGATTGCAGGATCTGCTCGAGGGTAGACTTCTGTTGTTCAGCGGGCCATTGGGTCATCTCGGAGACCAAGGCATCAAGACCTTCGGAATCCGCAGCCGCGCGACGGACAATGTGCTGGCTGACCAGGGGAATGCGGCTAGTGTTCGCCAATGCGAGGGCCCGCTTCGGATCTTTCGCAACCAGAGGTTCGATTCCATACCATGCCACCAGCGGAATGTTCCGGTCCTTGCTGTCCGCATCGTGGCTAAGGAGCGATTGAGCGATCGACCAGCGACTATCGAAATCGATTCGCTGCATCGCGGACGCTAAATATAAACGAACGATCGCGTCGGCCTTCTTGCTGGCCGCCAACTCTGCAAAACGCTTGATCGTCGATTCGGATACTTTTTTATCTTCGCACAGAATCTGAATCGACCAAGCCGTTATATACGACGACGCATGCCCCAGTAGGGATTCGAGCTTTGCATCGTCGAGCAAGCCCGTTGCATGCGCCAGCCACAACCCTCGAAGTGCACGTGTCTCGTCATCACTCGCGAGGAGTTGATCCATTTCCGCCCCAACGGTTTTTCGATCCAGCTTTCCGGACACTGCCCGCTCTTGAAGGAGCCTTCGTGACACTCGCACGTACCAGTCGTTCTTATGCCATGCGAGCTTTGCCAACTCCGCATCGGATTGCTTGCTCAAGTCCACCGCTTGCCGATGGGGAACGCCATAAGCGATGTTGTAAACACGACCATTGGTTCGATCCCAGATTTCCGGATTCATGCGATGGCATGCGTTCCGGTCGTACCAGTCGATCAGATACGCCGAACCGTCCGGCCCGGTTCTTAAGTTGATGCCTCGAAACCATCGATCGTTTGCCAATAACAGATCGTCGCCATGCTTGCCGACATAGCCGCTCCCATCGCGGAAGAGGCGATCCATATTCACGCGGTTGCCGTGGATATTGTTGAAATAAATATGGTTGCGATAGCGATCGGGCCAATTATCCCCCAGGTAAATCATCGCGCCGCAGTGAGCATGACCTCCTCCTGCGTCCGACGTGTCGTCTTGGATTCCCGGTTCATGTCCCCACCAAGCATGGTCGCCGATGTTGCCCGCATAATGCAAGTGATCAGCGATGGTCTTGATGTCCGAGTAGACGTAGCGATTGAAGTGTTCGCCTGCTTGCCGTTGATAATGGGCACCTTGGATGACATGGTACAAGTGCGGAATCACGCATGCGGTGATGAAGGCTTGTCCGTGGTCATTGAAGTCGACACCCCACGGGTTGCTCGTGCCCCAGGCGAAAACTTCGAAATTGTGTTGGGTCGGATGGTAGCGCCAGACAGCGGCGTTCATGGGCGTGCGCTGGTCATCCGGAGTGCCGGGCTTGCCGACCTTGCTGTGGGTGAAGACTCCATGGCAACCATAGAGCCAACCATCGGGCCCCCAGTTGAACGCGTTGAGTGTCTCGTGCGTGTCCTGATAACCAAAGCCGTCGAGCAAGACTCGCGGCTTGTCATCGGGCACGTCGTCACCATCCGCATCGGGAATAAACAGCAGGTAGGGAGCAGCACCGACCCACACACCGCCGAACCCCACTTCAAGACCGCTCACCAAGTTGAGCCCTTCGGCGAATTGCTTGCGTGTATCGAACACACCGTCTTGGTTGGTGTCTTCGAGGATGATGATCTTATCGATACCTTCTCCTTCGGGAGCACGCTTGGGATAGGTGTATGCCTCGGCGACCCACAATCGTCCGCGGTGGTCGAAGGCCATGGCGACAGGCTGATGCACCTGAGGTTCGCCGGCGGCTAATTGCACGTGGAATCCTTCGGGGACCGTCATGTGCGATGCCGCATCGAGTCCTGTCAGATCCTCTCGCAGAGGGCGTCTTTCTTTGGGCTGGGCAGCTTGATATGCGAGCCCGTCAAGTTGTTTCGCTTCATGTCGCAGAACGTGGCATCCGAGCATGCCGCCGACAACGATATCGAGGGTTTGATTGGAGTCGACATCCGCGACGACGATCTGTCGCCCGATACCCGACGAGTCATCGGCTAAATGTGGGATCCATTCCACCCCTTTCTCAGATCGTTTGAGTTCGAACCAGTAGACGACCGCTCCGGAATCCCACTCGGCACTTTGACGATGGTGCGACCAATAGGTTTTTCCGGTGACGATATCCTGAAGACCATCGCCATTGATATCGGCCATGCGGACCGAGTGAAGTTCGGACACATGGATGCCGTACGGATTCTCCGATGGCTTGCTCCCCATGATCAAGTGACGAACGAACTCGCGTTCGCCATCCGCTTTCTTTTTTTGTTCCCACCAGACAAGACCGTAACCGTGAGCATCGAGGCTGGTGATCACATCGTTGAGCCCGTCGCCGTTGACATCGTAGGCGTACATATCCGCCCCCCCCGGACAGAAGGGGACCGGTTCAAAGTCCCAAAGGCCTTCTCGGTTCGGCCCTGGGTTCTTGAACCAACCGTTGTTGGCCATGATGTCGAGTTTGCCATCGCCATCGACATCACCAATCCCCATGGCATGTCCAAAGCGCTCGTGCGCGACGACACCGGAGATACGAGTGAACTGCCACGCTTCAAAGTTCTTGCCGGAGGGCTGCGCGAAACCGAACATCCCCGCGCGTGTGCAGACCAATTCCGGTTTGCCATCGCCCGTCACGTCGGTGAAAGCAGGCGACTCATTGGAGACCCAATCAAACACTTGATGCTTGGTCCAGTGGCCATGCGTTGCGAGTTCCTTGCCCGGGTTCTCGTACACATAAGCTGGAGTACCAGGGAACCCAACCGTGAGCACATCGTTAAAACCATCAGCATTGAAGTCATGCACCCATGCAAAGAAGTGGTCTGCATAAGCGTTCATCGGTTGCGGCTTCACGGGATAGATCTCATGCGAGACCTTGAAGTCCGGTCCCTCAAACCAATACGGTCCGTAGACCACATCCGGCTTGCCATCGGCATTTACATCCCCGACGCCAGTTCCCTCGCTGAAGTACGTCTTCGTGAGGGCTTGCCGCTCGAACGAGTGGACCGTACCAGAGTCCTGGGCAGAGGTGCTGCTGAACAGAAGTGTTGCTGAGATTGCGAAGCAATAGAGAAGGGATTGTGGGGTGGGACTCATGGGAGGCAGGAGAGTTATGGAAGTTATGGGAGGAATAAATGCGAGCTTGATTGTAATCGATTTCCAGTCGATTGAGATCGGCGAACCGATCATTCTCTCTGACGTCAATCCTTATCGCGCCGCCGAGCCAGATATCGCAGGAAGGCGATCAATCCTGCGAATTTGAAACCAGGATCGATGTAGTGCTCGATCACATAGAATGCAAAGTAGTATGCTCGGCAAAATCCCCAGACAGCGATGGCTAACAACATCGCGCTTCCAAGGTCGGGGTGACGTGCGATCAGCAAGATGGATGCGAGGAACCCGACAACGAGCATGAGCCCCCCCTTCGCATACAACAATTTCGGGTTCTTGATGTCACCCATAGCCAGGACTCGTCCGTGATTACTTGCCGCCCGGTGGACCGCTCACCACGGTCAGTTTGTTGCCATCCTCGCTGAAGACAAGCCGAAACACTTCGCCTAGATGTGGCAAACCATCGGCCGGAGATGCGGAGTACTTCGCGATTTCTTTTCCTGTTTTACCATTCCAAATGCGAACTTCCCCCCAGTCGTTGCTGAGGTTCCCAATCGCGGTCGCGATGGTGCCGTTGTCTGGATGGATGGCCAGAGCGGTGATGCGGTGGGCTTTTAATTCGATCAATGGCCCGAG
>JBILVV010000448.1:0-3898 GCA_044370255.1 Pirellula sp. | reverse complement strand
GGATCGCGTCGAGTACCCCCAACTTCTTGCTCTCTTTCTCCCAAGCCTCAAAGCCATCTGCTGTCGAAAAGTCATAGCCTGCCGCGTGCGCGTGACATGTGTCCAAGCACATGCCGACTTGCAATGCCTCGCCCGTCCGCTCGATCAACCATCCCATCTGTTCCATGCTCCAACCCAGACACGAACCTTGGCCCGCGGTATTCTCGAGCAACAACCAAGCTTGCTTCGGCTTGGTCTCCCGATGAATGCGATGGATCGCGTCGACGATGCGTTGCATTCCCTGCTCTTCGCTCGAATCTACAAATGCACCGGGGTGCAGGACAACGCCATCCAACCCCAATTGCTCCGCCCGCTGCCACTCGATCACCATGGCATCGATGCTCTTCTCCCACAGGTCATCCTTAGGTGACGCGAGATTGATCAAGTACGACGAGTGAGACAAGGGGTTAGTGACCTTCGTCGATTTCAGGGTCGTTCGAAACTGCTCGACCTCGGCATCCGTGATCGGCTTGGCAGCCCACTGATTGTTGTTCTTGGTGAACAACTGACAGACGTCCATCTTGAGTTCCGCTGCTGCTTCGACGGCTTTGTAGTAGCCACCTGCGATGCTCATGTGAGCCCCTAACTTAACCATCCGTATGCTCGTCCTTCGTGTAACAAGTGTATCTTTGCCTTCGCTGGAAATCACCAGAAGAAAGGGTAACACGCTTTGCAGGAACGGGAAACGGAGCAGGGGGTTGATGGTTGAAGGTTGATGGTGGGATGACGCTCCGCGTCGTCGTGGTTTTGTTAGCCGAGATGCGCAAGCATCCGGGTTGAAGCGCGTACGACATCGCGACGTTTGCCACAGTTCCGACCCGAGTGCTTGCGCACTACGGCTAACAAAAGCCCAACAGCCAGCCAGAGGCTCGCATCCATTCGGCTTTACGCCTTGGAGAAAACGTCGGTTGCAAGAGTGCCGGTGCTGTCGGCAAAAGCCGAAGCGTCTACCCCGAGCGATTGAAGAATGCTCAAGTACAGGTTCGACATCTTCCCCTCGTCCTGTCGCCAGTATCTACCATGCCGCAACCCAAGATTGTTTCCACCAACCACCATCGTCGGAAGATTACGCGGCCAGTGAGTCGTACTCGCACCGCTACCGTACAGCACGATCGTGTTGTCGAGCACACTCCCCACCGGATCTCGAAGCGACTTCAATCTTGTGAAGAAGCTCGCCAACTGCTGACTGAGGAACAAGTCGTACTTCGCGAACTCAAGCTGCCCGTCTTTGTCCCCGGCATGCGAGAGGTTGTGGTGTGTTCGCGTCAGGCCAAGCTTGAGCGGGAACGTATCGCTGATCCCCATCCCGTCTTCGCGATTAAGCATAAATGCGATGGTGCGAGTGATATCGGCATCAAACGCCAGTGCGATCAAATCGAACATGTTGCGATAGTATTCCGCAGGCTCTCCCTCGGGAGAGGCGTCGAGATTGATAGCGGAGTAATCTTGCTGCTTGAGCGGAATGTCGATCCACTTCTCGGATGCGATCAATCGGGATTCAATCTCATTGAGGCTCGATAGGTATTGATCCATTTTGTCTCGATCCGACCGACCGAGCGATTTTTGAAAGCGGTTGGCATTTTCGACGACTGCATCAACCAGTTTAATACGCGATTGCAACTGCGATCGCTGGGCCGTTTGCGAAGATTGCTCGACGCGGAACAGTCGGTCGAAGACTCGCCGAGGATGGCTTTCCGCAGGAACCGGTCGTCCCTGAAGATCATACGAGATCGTGCCGGTCCGAGAGAGGAATCCGACTCCGGCGTCGATGCTGAGAACCAATGACGGTTGGCGGCAATGTTGTTTGGTATGCAGCGCGACGATCTGATCGAGTGAAACGGTGTTATAGGACCCGGGCTTGGGATTATGAAGCGGCGCACCGGTCAGCCACATGTCGGAGCAAACATGCGGATCGGCCTTCAGTCCGTAATCGTGTTGAAGGCCGCCGAAGAAACTGAGTTGGCTGCGAAATGGAGCGAGTGGCTCAGTCGACTTGCCGAACTCGAACTGACCTTCCTTCTCCAAGCGAGGGAACCACGACCACTCGTCGATGCCGTGCTCGGGTTTCGGCAGAGACATGCCGTTGGCAGTGTACAAAGCGCAGAACCTGCGCGGTGGATTCGACGAATCTTCAGCCCCCATCGCTTCCAGCACCGGCAGTACCAATGCGGTGCCGGCCATTCCCTTCAGCACAGCTCGCCTATCGATTCGACAATTCATGGCATTGGGTCCTTGGAATGGGTTTTCGGATCCCCTGGGCTTATTTCTTCAAAAAGAAATCGCTTCGTACGATTTCGTGAATGATGTCTCGCATGCCCGGCTCTGGGGAATTGCTGAGGGAACCCCTCTCTTTCAGTCGACGCGCTTCATTGTAAGTCAAACTTCGGCCGATGGCGTAGACCGTCAGATGCTGAACCACGCTGTGGGTGACTTGATCGAGCAGCTTCGTGGACAATAGCTGCTGAAACTCTGCGAAATCCGCAACATGCTGGCCGGTGGGAAGGTCCGATTGGGCATCGAATGCTCCCGATTTCTTGAGACCTCCAGCATCGAAGGCTTCGAAGGGCAAGCCCCAGGGGTCGATCCCGTTGTGGCATTGCACGCATCCCTTCACGTTGCGATGACGCTCCAATCGCTCGCGCAGCGACAACTGAGTCAAGTCCTCGAGCTTGGGCACGTTGGGAGGCGGATCCTCAGGCGGCGCGGCAATAATGCGGCGAGCAAACCATGCGCCTCGCTTAACCGGGTTGGCTTCACGGCCGTCGGACAGGCCGGCAAGAATCGCTGCTTGGGTCAGGATGCCACCGCTGAATTCGCGAGGAGTTGGAACCGAGAGGAATTCGAAACCTGACTCCACGGCATCACCGATCCCGTAGTAACTCGCGACGACATCGTTGACCACCATCGTGTCGGATTGAATCAAGGAACGGACCGGCAGATTCTTTCGGATCGCATACTCCATGAAGCGAATCGGTTCGTTTCGCAGTGCGACCTTCACATCGCGCGTCAGATTCGGAAATCGCTTGGAGTCGGTTTCAACGATCTCCAGTTTCTCGAGGCCGAGCCACTGCGAGGTAAAGTTCTCTGCAAAGGCCGCGAACTCCGGAGCATCGATCATCCGATCGACTTCGCTGCCGAGTTGATCGTGCAATTGGTTGTTCGCTGCGAGGGAAAGCAATCGCTCATCCGGTGGACGGTTCCAGAGAAAGAACGACAGCTTCGATGCCAGTTCCCATGCGTCGAGATCCTCGGGTTCCGGTGAGTGGCTCGCTTCGGAGAGGAACAGGAATTGAGGGCTGGTCAGTATGAGGACCAGGCTGCGTCGAATACTTTCCCGCAAGTCGCCGACCTCATCATGAGTTTGCGACCAGAAGTCGAACAGTTCCTGCCGTTCCTCCTGATTCAACGGCCGACGATAGGCCCGCTCGGCGAATCGATTGAGGACATCCTTGGCGTATTCGGAACGATCGCTTGGATCGATGTGCGAACCCATGATTCGCTGATGCGATTGCGGCGGCCACATCTCGAAGTATGGGCCTTCGAATTCGATGGATTCGATCAGCAAGCGAGGCATATCGCGATGGTCCGTGAACTCGCTGCGAACACCGATCTCGCGGATACCAGCCAGATAGTTCACATTGTCGGGTTCGACATCGGGGCTAGGGAAATTGGAGATCGCTCCTTCGAAGATGAACTCTTGAAACGAAGTGTTCGCTACACGCTGTGGGCTGCCGACCGGGTTCATCGTGCTACCACAATCGCGTCGCAATCCCACGTGAACACCGAGTTCCGGGGATCGTGACTCGAACGCGCGGAAAGCCTTCCCTAACGGGCTGTCTTCATCGACTCTGCGCAGGGC
>JBILVV010000447.1:0-3916 GCA_044370255.1 Pirellula sp. | reverse complement strand
GTATCGCTCGCGGTTACTGCAGCGTACAGGACCGGACCACCCATGCCACCGGGACCGCCACCCGGCGGGCCACCGCGAGGCGCTGCATCGCCAGTTGCATCCCAGAGGGTGCAGGTGCTGAGCTCCGCTGCATTCGTGAGATCGACAATTGAGGTCATTCCGGCCTTGCCGAACAAGTAGAGTCGATTCTCGGTCGCCAACGGCGTGGCCCATACACTCCCCGCAGAGATGCGTTCGGCTGAAATCTGTTTGCCTGTTTCGAGGTCCAGTTGGTAGAGGACCCCTGATCGATTTACCAGCCAGACACGATTGCCAGCGACGATTGGGCTGCCGAAACTGCATGTCGCCTTGTCAGCACGCCACTTGTAGCTCGCAGTGTACTTGCCGTCTGTTGTCGCTTTAACGGCGATGAGTCCTGAGGAGGGCGCGGTGGTCCCTCCAGCTTGTTCGCCCCGTCCATCCGATGCTCCGATCACAAACAATCCATCGCCTACCGGGATGGGGGTGCATGTGGTGTTGTTCGCAATGTCGGTGAACTCCCATAACTTGTTCCCCGTCTTCGCATCGTAGCCAGCAACACGACCGCTAGAGCTGCAAATAAGCTGCGGCTTGCCGTCAACGGTGATCAAGCGAGGGCTACTCCAACTGGTAGCACCGACCCCTGGAGCTTTCCAAACGGTTTCGCCGGAATCCTTGCGCAGGGCCAAGACGTAGGGATTCGCTTCCCGTTCCACCCACACAAAGAGATGCTGGTCGTCTTGTTCCAGCGAAGCGGCCAATCCATGACGCGCTTTGACCGACCCGTACTCGTCGACCAAGTTCCTTTGCCAACGGGTTTTACCATCAAAGGACGAGGCGACGATCAGGCCACCTTCGAAACTGATGAATACGCCTTGTGCATCGACCACAGGTGTCGGCGCAGCGCGGCTTACATAGTTGTTGTTTTCTTCAGGAGAGGGATTCGCGAAATCCTGCTGCCATTGTTTTGAGCCATCCTTCAGGCTGTAAGCAGCGACGTGACATTTCTCTTTGTTTGGCCCGCTGGTCGAGGTGATGAAAACCTGATCGTTGAACACTACAGGCGAGGATTGTCCGTAACCATCGATCGATGCTTGCCAAGCGATATTCTTACCGGATGCGTCCCAGGAATCCGGCAGAGCGTTCACCTTCAGTTGCCCACCGTTTTGAAAACTGGTCCAGCCATGATCGGCAGGAGAACGAACCGGGTTCAAAAAAGATATCAGGCAGACACTTGTGAACATCCATAGCGATCGAGGCTGCGAGTATTTCATAAGCATGAGCTTTTCCTATTCGTGGTGATTTCCAGAGACGATCCCGAGCGCCTGCACTCGCGCACATTATAGGATGAAATCCGGAGGTCGTCGAAGCCACCAACGGAAAGCCGAGTTCTGACGCCAAGCCTCGGCAGGCTCCGAATCCGATTCAGGATGGGTCACCGAAATCTCGGTAAAACCCTGGGCTGCTCTCGTCTACTTTGCCATGCCACCAGCGACGAGCCGAGAAGCGGCGCGCCGGATTTTGGTCTTGGTGACCCCGGCGTATGTCCCTTGCTCGCGCATCGCTTCATGGATCAACTGATCAACAGTCAGCGGGTCCAATTTGCGGTGTTCGATGTAACAAGCAGTCCAAGAGCGAACCTTCCCTGTCGGTTTCCCGACGAGAGAATTGTTCACGAAGAACTCCTTCGTAGTAATGCTGTTTCCAACCCCCGGTCGAAACGACTCGACGAGTATTCAGCGGAAATCGATTAGCGACGAAGGTTGTCAATAGCCCACGGATCCACCTGTTATCTTGAAGCGTCATAAGACGCATTGGTAAGAACGCGAGTTATCCCCGCTCATCTGCAAAGAGTTAGCAGGTGACCCAACGGTTCGCGAAAAAACACGCGGCAGAAGAGCGTCGCCCGAATCCCCTTCTCTACCACCCAACATCGGGTGCCATCTCGCCACCGTTTCGGGTGCATAATTTCTGAAGAGCGACGGGATCGATACTGATTGGAATATAGCGCACGCCACCGTCACCGAACAGAGCATTGCATCCGCTGTTGTGAAAGCTGGCGAAACCACCCATTTCCAAACTGCCGTTGTCAGGATTCGATGTGGTGGTCATCGAAATGAGACCAGGACGAAATCTCTTCGGAGCCGAGGAGATCGTGCCATTTCTCAGAGTGGCTCGAGTTCCCGACATCCAACCCAAGTCGCCGTTCTCCGAGATCTTCTCACTCACAAAAATCGTATTGGACGATCCATCGTCGATCTCGCTGAACTTGGTTCGGCTATTGAGATAGAAGACTCCGTCGTTGGCCTTGTCCAGCGGCGTTTCGGTGCTCGAATAGCATGCTGCATAGGTGGACAGTCCGATGTCGTCGCTTTCCTCGCCTGCAAAGGAATAATGGGGATACGAAGGGCAGATCAAGGTGGCGATCTGCGTCCGGCGCGCCCCTTCGTTTGCGGGATCATACACACCTTTGCTAGTATCGATCGATCGGTAGAGATATGACTGCTCGAGATAGGGAAGCAATTTCACGGTCCAGCTCGTGTGGTTTCCAATAGGCTCATTCCGTATCGGCCCCGAATCGTTGACCGTGCCGCTGGGCAGAAGCTCTGCAGCGAATTCAAAGTTGTGCATAGCCAGCCCGATTTGGCTGATATTGTTTGCGCAGGACATTCTTCGAGCCGCCTCGCGGGCCGCTTGCACTGCCGGCAGCAGCAGTCCAACGAGGATTCCGATGATCGCGATCACCACGAGCAATTCAACGAGCGTAAAGGCTCTTCGATAGCACTGAATATGCGACATGTGTTCGACTCCTGGATGAGAGATGTATGGATGATGAATTTACTTGATTGCACCCAAAGCAATCGTTCGGGTCCGTTGGATTCGATCGGGCGAGTAGCTGCGTCCTTCCAGTGAAGCCTGCACACTTGCGATAGGTACATCCTCTTTGCGAAGGACGCGAATAGCCACCCTCACGCGATGTCCGGTGCTAGGATTAAGTTGATCGAGCCAAACTTCGCCCGTGTATCCTGGATCGGTAGCGAACATCGACGCGGCTCGATCGCATCCTGCATCGGACAGCAACTGAACCTGGACCATGTCCCGTTCGGTTTTGACCGACTGGCGATGCCGAAGCAGGGAACGGATATTGGTTGCCGCCAGCGCTGCAAAGATCGTGATCGCGACCAATGCGACGATCAATACTGCCCCCGAACGCTTGCTTGGCTTTGCGCGTCTCATGGCTTCTCCTCCTGGCTGATCGCCGTATCCTGGTCGTCGATGTCGATAACGCGGTATTGCCTGCGGGCGGTAGGGCCAAACACTCTCAGCCTGGTTCCTGTCACTTCGCCTGCCGGGTTCAAGGCTTGGATCACCAGCAACGAGGCGTCGAAATTAGCTTGGTATCCGCCACCCAAAACATAAGACTCCGATCCACTGGGTTTGGTATCCGCGTTGATGATGGGCTTGGACCGTCGGACTACTTCATGACCGAGCGATTCATAGATGACTTCTTTATCAGAGAGTGTCAGCACCACCTGCTGTGGCGATCGAGCGTCTACCTTTTCGGCTCTTGAAAAATCGTCTCGCCACGCCTTGGCCAGCAAGCTCAACTCGCGCTGTAGATTCGCTTGATGCTGCATCGCTTGAGACCAACGCATCGATCGTTCGATCAATACGACCCCCAGGAGCATAACCATCGATCCTGCAGCGAGTGCCGAGCAGACTTCGATGAGCATCGTGCCATGGCGATGGATTCTCACGGTGTGTCCTCCGATGCAGATACGGATGCGGATTGCGTCGAAACCCAACCAAAGAGTTCAACCGGCGCGGGGTCTCCGGGGCGATCCCATTGGATCTTTATGAAAACCCTTGTTCCTGTTGGATCATCCACCCTTCGAAC
>JBILVV010000446.1:0-3924 GCA_044370255.1 Pirellula sp. | reverse complement strand
GTGTTCGATGTCTGGCTCAGTGGCAGCCCAACGCTCTTGTGCCAGCCTCGCGAAAGATTTTGGGGCGAGAGTTACCCAGCTTTCGATTACCTGATCATCGGTCGCGAAGGGGAGGATATGGGTGCACCCTCAGACTATCGCGCGAAACTCTCGCGATCGGTCGGCGAACCGTCGACTCCTGCCGACTGTTATGTCAGAATTTATGATCCAGAGTAACCGTTCCAAGGGGAGCGGTGCGGAAACAGTTGGAGATGCGTTGTGAAACTATCGATTGTGATCCCGGCTTACAATGAGCAGGAGAACATCGGCCTATGTCTAGACGAACTGGTGGGGGTCTTGGACAGCGAGAGGATTCCGTTTGAGATTTTGGTCGTCAATGACAACTCAAGCGATCAGACCGAATCGCAGGTTTTACAGCTAGCCTCGCTTCATCCCGAAATCCGCTTGATTCGGCGATTGCCTCCGGGTGGATTCGGGCGGGCGGTTAGAACGGGCTTGGAATTCGTAACGGGCGATTGCGTTGTGATTTACATGGCGGATCGCTCCGATCATCCTGAAGACGCGGTGCGATACTATCGATTGCTCGGGGATGGATACGATTGCGTTTTCGGATCGCGATTTATCCGTGGAGCGAGTGTGCATCGCTATCCACGTTTGAAACTCGTCGTCAATCGGATCGTCAATCATTGCATCCAATGGATGTTTTGGACGAAATTCAATGATCTAACGAACGCCTTTAAAGGCTTTCGCACGGAAGTCGTACAGCGTTGCGGTCCCTATCGCGCATGCCACTTCAATATCACGCTCGAGATATCGCTGAGTGCCCTCATCTCGGGATATAAGATCTGTCAAATCCCCGTCCACTGGGAAGGAAGGACATGGGGATCGAGCAATCTGCGTATGCAGGAAATGGGAAGGCGATACCTGTGCACATTGCTCATGCTGTTTTTTCAGCGAATGCTACTGAGCGACGATTTGCGATCGGAGCGCAAGCGAGAAGAGAAATTGGGAATAGAGATTACGACGAAGCAAGCTGATTCGTAAGGGTTCAGCGACGAGTTGCCATGGCTAGTCTCGTTAGGCTCTACAATCAAATACCATTCGCGTTTCTCGTCCCCGGGTTCATCTGCAACGGCTACAATAGCTTTGTGAGCTATCCGTTTTTTCGCAAAACTGTTTCCGAATCCTCCCTCCATCTTTAAACGCTATGACTCGCTGGAATTTGATCCATCGTAGATCCTCAATCGATCCCGTCTTGGAGCACTCCAAGCCTGTTGACGAAGAACTCCGTTCGTTGCATGTCGAAGTCGATGGCGGTGCGTTCCACATCGATTGGTCCCAGTGGTCGGACGGCAAATCGATGGGAATGAAGTGTTTGACCGTCGATAATGGAGCGATGAGGACGGTAATCTTACCAGAGCGTGGGATGGGGATTTGGAAGTCGCAAATTCAAGAAATCGAGTATGGATGGCAAAGTCCCGTCTGCGGACCAGTTCATCCATCACTGGTCCCTGTCGGCGATCCGTCGGGCATCGGATGGCTCGAGGGTTTCGATGAGTTGTTGGTCCGATGTGGGTTGCTCAGCAACGGCGCACCGGAGTTCGATGATCGAGGTCATGTGCGGTATCCCGTTCATGGCCGCATCGCCAACCTTCCGTGCCACGAACTCTCGATTGAATCGCAAGCGGAACTTGGGTTCGTAGATGTAGTCGGCAAAGTGATCGAATCGCGATTCTTGGTTTACTCTTTGGAGTTAGAGACTCGATATCGGTTCTATCCCAATCGAAATACGATCGAGATTCATGATACCGTGACCAACCCACTCACGACTCCCGGTTCGATGCAGTTGCTCTACCATATCAATCTAGGACAACCGGTCTTGCAGGCGGGATCTCGCATCATTGCAGCGCTCGATCACTTGGCCCCGCGAGATGCGAGAGCCAGCCAGGGGGTTGAAACTTGGAGTATCTGCGAGGGGCCTGAGGGAGGGTTCCGCGAGCAAGTCTATTACAGCACGCCATTGGTCGACGAGCACGATTGGGCAGAAGCCATGCTGACCAATCATGATGGGACGCTCGGCTACTCTGTCCAGTTCGACACGAGGACCCTGCCATGCTTGAATTTCTGGAAAAACACCGCGGGCGTAGAGGATGGTTACGTGCTGGGTATTGAGCCGGCATCGGGATTTCCCAACACCAAGTCCTTCGAGGAGCAGCAGGGGCGCGTGGTGAAGCTGCAGGGGGGCCAGTCGCGTACCTTCCGGTTGAGACTCCATGCGCTAAGCAGCGCTGGCGAAGTCCAAAATGCGATGGAGCGGATTCATAGGTTGCAGACTCGCCCTGGTACGGTAGATGCCAAACCCCGAAAAGGCTGGTCACCAGCAGCATCTTGAACGCCGCATTCCTGCGGGGATGAGCAAACCATGTCCGGTTCTTTTTGGCAACATCGCTCGGTACTTATTCTTGGCTTCGCGTTGATTGCGGGAATTCGACTCGGCACGCTGTGGCTAGGACGGGACAGCCTCAGCATGGACCCGGACGCTTATTATGCTCTGGCAAGAACTTGGCACGACACGGGAACATTCGGTCGCATCAACCCGGAGGGAACTGCTGTGCCGACAGCCTACCGACCTCCACTCTATCCATGGTTGCTATCGTGGTTCGCTTCATCACCCAACCCAGATGCAAGTAGATGGCGGATCATGGGTCTGCATGGAATCCTTGGTCTGGCAACATGCGCCATAACATTCGCTATCGGTAAGCGATTGGAACTTTCGTCCCTGGTTTGTTGGTTCGCGACGTTTTGGGTAGCATGCGATCCGATTCTGCTGCGTCAATCCACTCTGATTATGACCGAAACGCTTGCAACACTTCTTGGAGCGGTTCTTTGGTGGTGTTGGCTGAGGGAGGAGCATAACCGTCAAGATCGCTGGAGTTGGAAATCGTTGCTTCTGGGTATTGGCATGGGGCTGGCGGTGTTGTGCCGCCCAACGGCGTTGGCGTGGATGGTTCTATGGTGGTTGTTTGCGCTATTGGAACGACGCTGGAAATGGGTAGCCGTTTGTTTGCTAGGTTTGGCAATCGTCATCGCACCTTGGGCCGCACGAAATGCTATTCAGTTTGGCAAGCCGATCGCGACTACGACTCACGGCGGCTATACCCTTTACCTTGCAAACAATCCCATCCTCTACAACCATTGGCAAACGAGCGTGTCGCGCGAGTGGGATGAGGAAACGTTTCACTCGCAATGGCGAAACGAGCGTTCGCGATCTCCGAACCAGGATGAAGTATCTGTAGATCGTTTAGCCCAATCGCTTGCTTGGTCGACGATGCTCGATAACCCACGGACGTTTTTGCAAGGATGCGCGATCCGCACCGGTTGGCTTTGGTCGCTCTGGCCATCGTCGCGCCAGTCATCTCGGGCAACTCAGATTGCGATCGCCGTCTGGTATGCCATCTTGTTCTTTTCAGCAATCGCAGGCTTCATACAATTGATTCGATCAGGGAAATCTCTCCGTAATTGGCTCCCAGGTTTGTTGCTCGTGGCCAGTTTGACTCTGGTCCACAGCGTGTATTGGAGCAACATGCGGATGCGATCCCCGGCGATGCCGATCATCGCCCTTCTGGCGGGAGTCGGTCTGGTGGGTTGTTTCCCCCCAAAAAAAGATACGGAATCCCCAGCTCGCGCTGATTGATTGCCTGGTCGCGTTCAACCGATCCGTTTTGGCGTCGGAAACTCGATTACGAATTTGGTGCCCCGCTCCACTTCGCTTTGTACGTTGATGCGACCACCGTGAGCTTCGATGATCTTGCGGGTCGTTGGCAAACCAAGTCCCGATCCCTCCGTTTTGGTGGAGTAGAACGGTTCGAACATGCGCATGGCCGTGGTTTCATCCATGCCGCATCCGGTATCGATCATGTCGAG
>JBILVV010000445.1:0-3925 GCA_044370255.1 Pirellula sp. | reverse complement strand
CCTTTTGCTTGCTTTGTTCTTGCCATGCTCTGCCTGTGGACCGCAGGTTGCTCCGTTGACAAGGATCCCACAGCGCTCGCGAAATACAGAGCTCGTCAAGAAAGGGACAGGAAATTAAGAAGGGAAATAAACAATTTGTGGCATGAGGGTTTCGGATTCAACAACCCAAACCCTGATCGATTTTCCAAAGGACTTCCCCCTCTAAATTTTGATGGCAAGGAAAGCAAACTCCCGTTCCATCCTTCTGAGTCCGATTGGGGTCGTTACGGTTCGACGGAAATAGGCAGATAGCAGCCGAAGCTCTCGCGGAGTCGCAGAGGCGCAGAGATTCTTGGGATGTAGGGGATTGTGTATTCGATGTCCGGTATGCCTCCTCCGCATCTCAGCATCTCTGCGAGCGATCAGGCTGTTGATTTACGGACGAAAGTGGGCTGGATGATGCGTTGGAGGAGACACGACGGCGGAGCGTCGTGCCACAATAAAAACCCCGAGATCCCAGAAGAGACTCGGGGATTCGAAGCCTCGACCCAAGGATGAAAAGTCCAAGACCACACCGAGGAACCGCGACCAGTCGAAACGCAATGCCTGTCCTTATTTTCTCCTGTCCTTGTTTTCTCCCCGATTTCTCGTTTCTCTTCGTTTTCTCGCTGCCGCTTCGAAAAATTCTTGTGAGATTGTGCAAGGGATCGCGACGTTGCGACATACTACTTGCGAAGGACCGTCCTCATGAATTTCTGGCCAGATACCCACCACAGCTTGCTTGAACGACTCGCCGATCCGGCCGACGGACTCGCCTGGCAACATTTTGAGGATTGCTATCAATCAGCAATCTATCGGTTGGCCCGGTCACGCGGGCTGCAGCCCGAGGAAGCGAAGGACGTGGTCCAAGAGGTTTTCTTGGCAGTGCATCGCCGGGCGGCCCAATGGAAGCCTAGTGGCCATCCGGGCAGCTTTCGCGCGTGGCTCGCGGAAACAACCCGCCGCCACGTATTCGCGTCGCTCCGCTTTCGAGAGAAGAACGGTCGATCGCTCCTCGACGTCGATGACCCGATAGCCCCAAATGCGGTACATGGCGACGATGAGTATGACAACGAGGAGTATGACAACGAGGAGTATGACAACGAGGAGTATGGCAACGAGGAGTATGGCAACGATGAAAATGGAGATAATGAACATGGAGACGGGGAGCCGAGAGGCAAAGAACTTCAGGAGTGGTTGTTCTATCAAGCCGTCGCAGAGATTGAAAAGGAGGCCAACCCGCAACACTGGAAAGCGTTTTGGATGACCGCCATTGAAGGAGTGGATACCGCCACCGCAGCCCAGACTTTGGGACTCAAAATTGGAACAATCTACTCGATCAGGTCGCGGTTGCTGGGATTGATCAAGGAGCGAATCCGATCGCTCGGCCAAATCGGTACGGACGGGAGGAACTCATGAGTTGTTCTCTTGAACGAAGCGATCAATTCCTGCGATGCGAGTTGTCCGAGGCCGAACAAGCTCGATTCGAAGAGCATTTGGAATCGTGCGAATCCTGTCGCCAATCGCTGGAATTGGCAACCTCGCTTGAAATCCGTTCGCTCCAATTGCGGAGCCGACTTTATTGCTCCCGCGAAATGCCAACCTGGACTCCTTTTCGTTCAGGCACACCGGAAAGTGCTTCGGCATCCTATCAGAGCGAACTTGCGATACTCGCACCAACGGATGACCCTTATTCACTCGGGCGCATCAGTTTGTTTGAAATTCGATCGGTCATTGGCCGCGGTGGGATGGGGACCGTTTTTAAGGCCATTGATCCGGCGTTAGGGCGGACGGTTGCAATCAAGATCCTGCGACCCGACTTGGCAACGATCGGTTCAGCGCGCCAACGCTTTGCATTGGAGGCGCGGGCCATGGCGTCGGTCGCTCATCCGCACGTCGTTCCGATCCATGCTGTCGATGAACATCGCGGAATTCCGTACATGGCCATGGAGTACGTGCCGGGGGGTAATCTCGAAACCCGTTTGAAGAATGAGGGCCCCCTGCCGATTGTTTCCGTGCTTCGGATCGCTCAACAAATCGCATCGGCGCTGAGTGCAGCGCATGATTGCGGTTTGGTTCATCGCGATATCAAGCCCGCGAACATTTTGCTCGACCGAGGAGTAGACCGCGTCCGAGTCGCGGACTTTGGTTTGGTCCGAGTCACGGATGATGCCAGCATGACTCGCAGCGGTGTCATTACGGGGACGCCGCAGTACATGTCTCCAGAACAGGTCAAGGGAGAGCCCTGTGATCAACGATCCGATTTATTCGCGCTAGGGGCAGTCATGTACGCGCTGCTGGTGGGCCATCCTCCCTTTCGCGCGGAATCGCCTTACGCCGCGATGCAACGTATCGTTCACGATACACCCCGGCTGATCCGACACAGTCGGAGCGATGTGCCCAAGTGGCTTGAGCATCTCATCGAGAAACTGCTTGCCAAGGATCCAGCTCAACGATTCGCTCAAGCCAGCGAAGTCGCCAAGGCATTGGAAGACGAGCTTGCGTTCCTTCAGAATCCAATTTACACCGCGTCACCAAGTCGAGCTTGGATGGCAGGAACAACCACGACGATCGACTGGTTGCCGAAGTTCCTTCGTACGCGATGGGCCACGGCCACGATCGCGTTAGCCTTCGGTGCGATGATGACGGCTGGAATCGTTGCACGCGTGTGGAATACCAGCTCACCCCGCTCCGCATCCTCGGAAAACTCCGCGCAGCTGAAATCCACAGCGCAGCAGACGGTCATCCAGGTTCCGTTATGGGCGACGGATGGCTATCAATCGATTCGAAATCGAGTCGATGCTCTGCTAGCTGTTCCTCCCAACTCCGACTCCGGTGCTGCGGATGGATGGTGGCAGGAGTACCGAAACATCGAATCCCACTTGCAGGTTTTGGAAGCGACCGACTTTTAACCTTTATCACCGAGGAAACCTCGAATCATGAAACGAAAACCATTGATTTGGACTGCGATAGGCCTAAGCCTCCTGACAGGGGCGGCACTTGCAATGAGTCGATATTCGGCTCTCGCCCAAGATTCTCCTCCGATCCGTGGCCCTTCACAACCGACGCGGTACATTGCCCCCACCACGGCGACCCCTCCAGCCTGGATGAAACCGAACCCTCTCAGCCCGAACATTCCCACGGGAACTCCATCGGTTTATCCCTCCCCAGGAGCCCATCAGGACGAGATGCGAGTCCAATGGCTACTGAAGGAGTATCAATCTTCTAAAGAAGAGGTCAAACGCAAGGAGCTTGTGGAGCAGATCACCAAGACGGTCGCGCATCAATTCGAAGAGAAGCAGTCGATTCGCGAACGGGAACTCAAGGAGTTGGAAGAGCAACTGGAAGAACTGCGGACTACCCATGTGAAACGGGAATCCCTCAAGGAGAAGATCATCGCCGATCGTGTGCAGCAATTGATTAACAACATGGACGGGATCGGTTGGGGCAATGAGCTTAGCAACGTCGCTTACCCTGTCGACACGCAACTCGGACCTCCCATCCAGGTTGTTCCTCCCATTTATGTTCCAGTGCAGACGGTCCACCAGCCTATTCCAAGCCAGTCTATTCCACGCGGCCCCTACCAGCCTATTCCTGGCCAGCCTTTTCCAAGCGGCTCCTACAGGCCAGGCTTCCTGGTACCACGATCCGACAACGAAGCTCCCGCAGCGTTGCAACCTACCGACGTGGTCTCACCACCCACTTCGACCGAACCAGCGGAGCCGCAGCAGGGTGATATTGCGCCGGGGGATAGTGCGCCGGGGGATGTTACCCCAGTCGCTCCGGCCATCGATCTCCCGAAAGAACCGGGACTCTAGCCTTCATTTGTTTCGGTAGGCGGGACAAGATGGTCGTTTCTACTTGAAAACCGGTCGCGAAGCGATAGAGTACTTTCAGCCTTTCGGCG
>JBILVV010000444.1:0-3932 GCA_044370255.1 Pirellula sp. | reverse complement strand
TGACAATCGTTGAACGCGGTTGGGTCATTGCGAAGTACCTCCCTTCGGGCAAAAGCGGACTTAGAAGGATCGCCAAGATATCCAGGTCCAATGACCTCATCAACCACTCAGTACAAATCACATGATGTATAGCAAATATATGAAGGGGTAGACCTCATTTGCTAGCAATGTGAACTCGAGCAATGCCTGTCCAGGTCATCTCAGGTCATCTTCAGGTCATCTTTTGTGTTGCGAGCGACTATGGGATGAGTTACAGTTCTAACAATCAAATCCCGGCATCCTTTTCTCCTAATCCGTTGGCTACTCCGCATGCATCGCGATCTGCTAGGTCGACCGGTCTTGAGCTTTAGGTCCACGTACTGATGTGCGGTATTGCCGGCGGAGTTTGGAGTAGCGACACATCTGGTTTGTCCCTCGAGATGCTGCGCCGGATGACCGATGCCTTGGTCCATCGCGGGCCGGACGACGAGGGGCATTGGCTTTCGGACCCCCACCGCCGTCTCGAAACCGTCGATCAACAATGTTCGTCCGGCATCGCACTGGGATTTCGACGCCTTTCCATCATCGACCTGGAAACAGGTCGACAACCGATGGCCAACGAAACCGGCTCGGTTCATGTCGTTTTCAATGGCGAGATCTACAACTATCGAGAACTGAGGCATCGGCTCGAAGGTTCGGGTCATCATTTCGCAACGCATAGCGATACCGAAACCATCGTCCATCTCTACGAGGATCTCGGGGTGGACGCATTCAAGCACTTCAACGGCATGTTCGCGATCGCGATCTGGGACTCAGACCGCGATCGGTTGGTTCTGGCACGCGATCGACTTGGTAAGAAACCGCTGTTCTACTGGCATGATGGAAGCCGATTGTTCTTTGCCAGTGAACTAAAGGCGCTGGTAGGTATCCCTGGCTTCCCTAAAGAACTCGATCCGGGCGCGGTTGACTCCTACCTCACCTATCAATATGTCCCACACCCCCAATGCATCTATCGTGGTGTTCAAAAACTACCACCTGGACATCGATTGGTCTTCGAAAACGGCCGGGTCGAGGTAGCTCCCTTTTGGAATATCGACTGGTCGCTCGAAACGCCGATCTCTCAACCCGATGCTTCGCGACAGCTGAAGGAGTTGCTCGACGATGCGATCCGTCTGCGATTGCGAAGCGATGTGCCGCTCGGTGCGTTTCTTTCCGGAGGGATCGATTCTTCATTGATCGTGGCATTAGCCCAAAAACATTTATCGAAACCAATTCGAACGTTTTCGATCGGCTTCTCCGAAGCCGATCACGACGAGACTGCGTACGCCAAGATGGTGGCCGATCATGTGGGAACGCGTCATGAGCGATTCGAGGTCCAGCCCGATGCTCTTGAAATCGTTGATCGATTGGTCGAGTCGTACGATGAACCCTTCAGCGATTCGAGCGCGGTGCCAACCTGGTATCTGTGCGAGATGACGCGCAAGCATGTGACGGTAGCTCTAAGCGGCGACGGTGGAGATGAACTATTTGGCGGGTACGAGCGTTACCGAGCGTTGCAATTAAGCGAGCAGATGCAAAGGTGGCTGCCGGTTCGGAGCTTGAGTCAAGCATGGTGGCTGAAGCGGTTGCCTGATTCCACGGCTCGGCGTTCGTTGCTGCGTCGGGTCCGTAGATTCTGCGAGGCGCTCGGGCAATCGGCACCGAATCGCTACATGAACTGGATCCAGATCTTCGGCGAAGCCCAACGACTCGATCTCTATGAAGAGTCATGGATATCGCAGTTGCCGAATCGCGATCCGGTCGATTTCCTCCGCAATGCATGGAATCGCGCCTTGCATGATCCGGATGGCCAGCCCAAAAAACCCCCTCGCGATCCAATGAGCTGCGCGATGGCAGCAGATCTTCAAACCTATTTGCCGTGCGACTTGATGACGAAGGTGGACATTGCATCGATGGCGCATTCGCTCGAAGCTCGGCAACCGTTCCTGGATTATCGGTTGGTCGAGTGGGCGTCTTCGTTGCCGGTCGGTTTGAAGATGCGCTCGGGCCGCGGCAAGTGGCTGCTGTACCAAACCTATCGCGATCTGCTTCCTGCCGCGATCTGGAATCGTCCCAAGATGGGTTTTGGGGTCCCGATTGCAAAATGGTTCCGAACCTCCTTGCGTGACCGCACCTACGACGCACTCCTCAGCCCGGACTCGCGTTGCCATGCGTTTCTAAGGCCCGAAGCGATCCGCGCCATGGTGGACGAGCACATGCAAGGTCGCGGCAATCAAGCCTATCGACTCTGGAACCTACTCATTCTCGAACTCTGGCTCCGCCGCTGGCAGTAGATTCTGAGGGAAGCGTTCCTCTGTTTAGCCGAGATGCGCGAGCATCCGGGTTGAAGCGATCGAAACATCGCTACGTTTTCCACACTCCCTGCCCGAGTGCTTGCGTACTACGGTATCATTTCGTCTACAATCGCGCTACTGGCTCACGGGTGGCGCGCCCGGAGGCTGTGCGACGGACTTAGGTTTTTATCAGGCGTGACAAAATCCGATCCACGCCATGAAGCCTTAGTTACGATCCAATCGCTTGGTCGAGATCAGCGATGAGATCGTCGGCGTCTTCTAAGCCGACCGAAAGACGGATCAAGGAGTCCGATATACCGGCTGCCGCACGCGCAGCTGAATCATAGCTGGCATGCGACATCGTCGCGGGTTGCTCGATCAAGGACTCCACAGCACCCAAACTGACCGCTAAACCGAAGAGCTTCGTCGCACTGCATACCCGCTTGGTCTCAGCGATATCTCCCGTCAATTCAAACGAGATGATGGTTCCAAATTGGTCACCCATATACTTCCGCGCACGCGCATGCTGCGGATGACTGACGAGCCCCGGATACAAAACCCTTCGAACCCTTGAATGTTGCTCCAGCCACTGCGCGATGCGAAGCGCCGTGCTGGATTGCTCGCGCACTCTCAACGATAGGGTCTTTATCCCTCGATGAAGAAGGAACGATTCCAATCCACCGAGCACCGCGCCGGTCGCATTCTGAGTGTAATACAACCGATCGTGAAGTTGCCGATCGCGAGCGGCCAGAACCCCGGCCAAACAATCGCTGTGACCACCGAGCAATTTGGTTGCCGAATGCATCACGATATCGGCCCCCAACTCGATCGGACGCAAGATCGCTGGAGGAACAAAGGTGCTGTCGACCCCAAGCAAGATCCCAGCTGGCCGCGTGATCGATGCGATGGCCGGAATATCGGGAATCGTGATGAGCGGATTGCCGATGCTCTCGATCCACACCATTTTTGTGTTGGGTCGGATCGCATCGGCGATCGACTCGGCATCGTGAGCCGGAACGAGCGATACCTCGATCTGATTGCGGCTGCAGATCTTGTGAAGCAGCCGATAGGTCCCTCCATAGATATCGTTGCTGGCGATGACATGCGAACCCGCCTCGAGCAACATCATCGCGCAGTGGGTCGCCGCCATTCCGGAAGAAAAAGCGAGCGCACCGGCTGCACCCTCGAGGTCCGCGAGCACTTTTTCGACCCGAGCACGCGTCGGTGAACCGCTGCGTGAGTAGTCGAACGTACCCCATTCACCAGCTCCGGGCTGGATGAAGGTAGTCGCCAAATAGATCGGAGGAATGACAGCACCGGTTTCATCAGGTTCACTGCCGACATGAATAGCGCGGGTTCGAAACTTCATGATTGGCTGAGAGCCTGCTCCAAATCCGCGATCAAGTCATCGGCATCTTCGATCCCGCAGGACATTCGGATCATGTTGTCTGCAATACCAAATTTTGCGCGTTGCTCGGGCGCGTAATCGAAGTAGCTCATAACCATCGGCTGTTCGATCAACGACTCCACACCGCCAAGGCTGGGTCCGATACGAGGAATGCGGCATGCATCGATGATCGATCCGGTTTGTCTCCAAACGGCATCGCGCACGAGGAAAGT
>JBILVV010000443.1:0-3935 GCA_044370255.1 Pirellula sp. | reverse complement strand
TCTACATGGCAGGTACTATCGAGAGCATACCAAGCGATGCCGACGTCTCCTCCTACGACCCAGGTGCGCCGCATTTCTAGATTGCCGCCGACTCCTAAGCAAACACCTCCTGCAAGTCGACGGATGTGACAATCCTCGAGACGCAGATTCTTCCCTTGCGCGGTGTATATCCCCGAGACGAGTTTCCCATCTTCCATCCACGGCAAGTCCGCGTCTGTCTGGCATTCGATTCGTAAGCCTTGAATGCTGAGGTCGGAATCGCTGCGAAGAAAGATTCCACTCTCATCATTTTTTGCAGCGAGAATACGTATCGTAGGATATGTCTCTGGAGCCGCTTCGAAGTGGATGCTCTTTCCGTTGATTTCGATCCGTCCGGAGTCTATATCGCGAGCGATGACGATGGTATCCCCCTCCACGGCACTTGCGATCGCATCAACCAAACGTTCGAACGATCTGCCATCCGACTTGTTAACAATTGCGGGAAGCGAAAAACTCGGAGCCGATGCAACCGCGGAGGGTGCTAAATCACGCTTCTGATTCCGTTGAGCGATGGTCCACGAGAACCAGCCCAGCAGAGTCGTCAGCAGGACTCCGGTCGCTGCGAACCCAACCCAAGATTTTTTCGAACTTCCGGGCTTTGAAGTGCCGTAAGCACTCTGCTTGTGCAAGGCTTCGACAACCTGTTCGATGCTTTGAGGACGTCGCGAGGGATCCTTTTCAAGCAATCGATCCACGAGATGGGAATACCACGCTGGAATATCGTTGGACACGGAGTCCAAGGATATGGGTGTTCGGCTTCGAATTGCATCCATGACCACATAGGGATCCTCACCTGCAAACGGAGGTTTTCCGGCCGCCATCGTGTACAGCAAGCTGCCGAGACTGAACAAATCGGAGCGGTGATCGATTCCCGTGCCGTGAGTCTGCTCGGGGGACATGAAGGCGGGAGTTCCTGCGACGGTTCCTTCGATGGTTACATTCTCATCCCCGGATCGTTTGGCAAGTCCGAAATCACCGATGCGAGCGATTCCTGTACCATTTTCTACAAGGACGTTGTCCGGTTTGAGGTCTCGGTGAATGATTCCTGCCGCGTGGGCTGCGGCCAATCCTTGAGTGATCTGCAACGCGATTTCACCGCACCTTGGAAATGCAACTCGCCCATCGCGACGGATGATTGCCTGCAACGATTCACCATCGACGAATTGTTGGATCAAGCATGGATAACCTCCGACCAGTTGCAAGCCATAGATCGCCAGAACGTGGGGGTGGTTCAAGGACGCGATGGCTTGCGCCTCCCGCTTTAACCGCTCCTTGGCTTGGACGTCGCGGTAATACTGCGGATGTAGCTGCTTGATCGCCACGCGTCGTCCCAATGCCTCGTCGAATCCTTCAAAAACAACTCCCATTCCTCCTCGCCCGATCTCGCGCACGATTCGAACCGAAGGGATGTCGGTAAAGTTGACATCGCCATCGAGTTTTTGGTTGGAATAGGAATCACTTGAATGGGTTGCCAAAACCTGGTCCCAATCCTGTTCCAATCGGAGGATTGCCGTATGGAGTGACTCCGAAACCGTTGACGAAACGGCCGGAGCGCTGCCAAGCGGCCAGTGGATCGCGCCGCTGAGTTGCTCCATGCGCAGTCGGATACTTGGATCCTCCTGGATCGCAACTTCCACCTTCTTTTCGATATCTTCGGTAGCCCGTCCCTCCAAGACGGCTATCAGGAGGTTTTCGTCGATTGGGTGTGTCACCGCTCGCCTCCGTTATCGAATTCCGCGATGACAGATCTGATTCGCGCCAGGACTCGCGAACGGGCGATGTAGATCGCTCCTGTCGAAATACCAATCAGCTTTGCAGTTGATTCGATCGACTGCCCATCGACGGTTGTCAGCCAAAAAGCTTGCCAGGTGGATTCCTTGAATTCATGTCGAACACTGTCAGCGGCCCAATGAAACACGCGCAAATCATATTCGCGGTCCCATTCAGATAGAGACTCCGCAGACGGATCATGCAACTGTTGCTCCAAGGTGGCTGTGATTCCCGTGGTGGTCGCCTGGCGACGGATCTGTTCCCAACGCTTGCGAATGCAGTTGCGAGCAACGGTGACCAGCCAACCGCGAAAGGAACCTTTGCTTCGATCGTACTCAAAGGAACTGATCGACTTGGCTACCGTACACATGACCTGTTGAGCGATATCGGATGCGTCGGCATCCTGAAACCCATGCTTGAGCGCATACGAATAGATGAGGGGTGCGTACAGTTGAAAAAAATCGTTCCATGCCCTCTGATCATTGGCATCGCGGATACGGACCAAGAGTGTCATCCGCGTGTCGAAGGAATTCATGGTGGGACAACAAGCATGCGACAACAATTGCGCTGGCATCGACGATGACACCGTCAAACAACTTTCGGGATAGTCTAGCATGCCGTGGTTGGCCCTACACTAGGAATTACCGCGCCCCATCCATCGTTCCAATGGCTCCTGGCGTTTTCTTCGGAGCCCATGCTCCTCGGATTCAGGTGACCAAGTAGCCATGGCAATCCAACTGGCCTCCCCACCCACATTTCCTTCCCCTTCTCCTCCTCCATTGGAATTACGGCTATTTAGCCAATTGATGACGATCAAGACGTCTAGGGGTGACGTGCCACCATCGTTGTCGACGTCGAGGAAGTGTTCGCTCCTCGGACCATCGACTTCATCATCCAAGGAACGGGTTCCGTAAGTATTTAAGTAGTTGATGAGGACCAGCACATCGAGCGGATCGACCGAGCTATCGTTATTCACGTTGACAGCCAAGGCGAGGTTATGCCAACGCGAGCTTCCTTGGACGGTGAAGTTCGCAAGAGCTTCCGCTTGATGGAGGAAGTTGTTCACCCTGTAGACAAAAGATTCGGTGATCGATTCCCCAACTTTCAATCGCATGAATGCGGCCACCCCGCGTGGATCGTAGGCGACTCTGCCATCAGCGAAGACGGTTATCAATGCTCCGCGAGGACTGGTGAACCGAAGCGATCCAGGTTCCTCCTCCTCAGAGGTGGGCAGTTCACGACCGCCAAAATGGGTGACTCTTGCTCGGATCTCTCCAAAGAGGTTGGTATCGTTTTCCAGCACATTGCGGATCATCACACCCGTCTTGCCCTTGGAGCCAAAGTCATCGGTGAGTGCAAGACCAGCTAGCGAAACTCGCAAATACACGCCCGAGGTTGGGGCGTCCGATGAGTTCGGTTGCGATCTCGCCCTCGCCTCGGTCCAAATCACCACCGGCGACTCGACTCCATAACCATACTCTGGAACACTGGTGCTGATGGTCTGCACCTCGCCACCGGAAACGCTCAAGCCTCGTTCGGTGGCATCGAACAACCGGTTCTCCTTCAGGACATACGGAGCCACTACATCGATATCCCGTTCGCGCCCCAAGATGAAGATACTCGCGCGACCCCCTTCGGCACTTCGAACCCCATCGTCGCGCCATGTTAGGTAGGAATGAGAGTAATTGACCGCAAGATCGGGATCGGACGCATACCCCAAAGTGTTCGAAACGCTTCCCGCATTGAGCAACGGACCTGTGTTCGCCAGGTATTGCGGTATCAACGGTCGCGGATTTCCAACGGCCCCGGTCGACAACCGAATCGCGACCCCTTCGACTTGATCCTCCCTGTCATTGCTGCGATGCCACGCGGCAACGAGCTCCGTCTCATTTTCGTTTTGCCCTAACGTATCGATGAACTGCATCCCGATGGTCGGCTGTGTCGTATCATCGAGATCCCGCGTGTAGATAACCTGCGTGGCATTCGGTACATACGAAGTAACATTCGCATTGGGAACGGAAGGACACAAGGTGGTTTGATCGACTCTCGATACCGAGCGGTGGGTCGCGATCTGGATGTCGCGATCGTCCCCGGCACCGATCTCGAGGGCAAAGACCACTTGCGTG
>JBILVV010000087.1:0-13729 GCA_044370255.1 Pirellula sp. | reverse complement strand
AGCTTATGCCTCACAGCTTGCAATGGGATTGTGGCAGACAAGGTAATGCACCGGTCTCTTAAACCGGCCGATGTGGGTTCGATACCCACCGATCCCACTGAAAAGAGGATTGAGAGTTGAGGGGTGAGTTTTGAGGCGAAAACCTCACAACTCACAACTCAATCCTCAACCCTAAACTGATCTATGACAATTTGGTTGAGCCAACAAAAGGCGTCCATGGTGTAGTGGTAACCCATCTCCTTGCCAAGGAGGAATTGCGAGTTCGATTCTCGCTGGACGCTTTGGTCAGGCTTCAGACTTCAGGAGTCAGGCATCAGGGAACGGAGCAGTCCGTTCAATACGCGACCGGTCTCGTTGGCTAGCGCAGTGGTTTCTTTGGCGGACTGTGAGTCGAGAAAACTAAGTCGTTCGGCCAGCGACAGTTGATACTCGACTTCGCAAACGGACCCATAGGCGATCTCAAGAAACCTCGCGTAGTCGGCTTGCGAAGATTTCGCGCAGCCCTCAACGATATTGGAAGGTGCAGACACGGCGGCTCGTCTGATTTGTGAAGTCAGACCAAACATCTCCTCCTTTGGAAAGGATTTGGTGCAATTGTAAATGGCAAGTGCAAGCTGATCTGCCAATTCGAATGCACGCAATTTGTGATAGTCTCGCATCGTATTCTCCTGGGACCTGAAGCCTGAAACCTGAAACCTGAGTTTATTCCGGTGTAACCAAATTGGTAAGGCACCTCCCTGTTAAGGAGACTAGTGAAGGTTCGAATCCTTCTGCCGGAGCTTGGCGAGGTAACAGGGTCCTGCTTTCAATCCTCAATAGAAATCCTGAAGTCTGAAGCCTGACTCCTGAAGTCTGTTAACGGGTGTCGGCTAACGGTAAGCCAGCTGCCTTTGAAGCAGTGGTATGAGGGTTCAACTCCTTCCGCCCGGGCTCGATAACACATTCTCTGTTCCGGAGTAGTAACTGTTGGTCGTTACGTCTGGCTCTGAACCAGAAGGTCGCAGGTTCGATTCCTGCCTCCGGTGCTGTGGCCGTCCTGTATTGGTTTCAGGAACTTGGCTGTGAACCAAGTCGATATCGGTTCAATTCCGATCGGTCACCCTGCGAATGGAAGACATCCGGCTGGATGAGGGCGCTGTCTTGAAAACAGCTGGCGTTCATGCGCTTCGGGGTTCGAGTCCCTGGTCTTCCGCTGTTATCAACAGTCCTGTGGCCTAGCGGCGAAGGCAACTGCCCTGCCTACAGATACACGGGCATCCAGTCGATCGACGGTTCGAGTCCGTCCAGGACTACTCATCCCAACGGCGCTAATCCGCTTGGTGCGGGACATGCCTGCAAAACATGTTCGCTTGAGTTCGAATCTCATTAGCGCCTCTAACGTTTCCGGCCCATCGGTCCAGCCTGGAGTGGACGCTGCCCTGTCACGGCAGAGATCACCGGTTCAAATCCGGTATGGGTCGCTTGTTTTCCACGGTGCGGTACGCCAATGGCTGAGCGGCTTGTCTTGACACGTCATAGGTACATGATATTTTACGCTAGCGCCTGCGGAAGAATCTCACCATCGAACAAAGGAAGCACATCGATGCATAGGCTATTCTCTATCTCTCTCGTCTGTTTGTTGGTTGTTGGTCTTCATCATAAACGGACCAACGCCCAAGATGACCAATACGCGACCCTGACGCCTCTTCAATACGACGGACAATCGGTAAGCCAAGTCGAATTAGCGACTCCGTTGACCTCCATCCCCCTTTTTCGGAGAGAAGCAACTGGCATACTTGCCTACGCCCCTAGCGTCGCGACAATTTCCGATCCTGACAATTTAATCAGCTTCAGCGGGAGTGGCGATTCCAGGCTGATTCTTGGTTATAGACCAGGTACCTACGTGAATGGGACGGTATCTACAATTTTTCTTGGTCAACATATGGGGTACGACACCTGCGGTTTCTTCAAAAATGAAGTTGCGAACTCTGTCGGAAATTGGCTTAATTCAAGACCTAATTGGCTCCTATATGGCATCATGAGATTAGAGGGTAATGCTAACCAAGTTAATCAGCATTCTCATGTTGTAATTGGTAACAATTGGATCCAATCTGACAATGGATGGCTATCGGGAGTTGTCAGAACACGTGACGGGAATGGTATTCCTGGAATACTCGTCTTTGGTGTGGATGGCATTCCCCCGATCTTTTCACCTGGCGGTTTAGTAATTGACGTCTATGACGACGCTCCCCCGGTAATTACTGGGAGCGCGAATACATGCATCGGAGCACAAGGCCCTATAGACAACGATGCCGTCGGTGGGAATTATTCAGGCACTTATGCGTTTCTTGTTACCCGCGAAGAAAATGCTCCTGCTCCAATAGAAAAGTGGTTTTTAAGAAACAATTGGTTCCCTGATGGACAGAACGGAGGCGGAGCGAATGGGGACTTCAGTGGTGGTGCAGGAGGCGGTTTTTAGCTTCAAGCGTCACTAGAGAAAATCAATGCGTCTAGGAACCGATTTGATATACGTCCACTAAGGGCTTGGCCCCTTTAGATGCTGATCGGTTCGTGACGAGCCCGAGTTGTTCATGGCCCCACGTGCGCGAACTGCGTATCGGCTTTTAAATACTACGGATGCTAGACCATCATTCCGTGCCAAGCTTCCGTCAATCGGTTTGAAATAAAAGCCGCAGGTCATGAACTCTGGGGTAGGAGTTGTGGCAAGCGTCGCACGACGGCGAATGATTCAACATGTATGCTCGCACACCTCGGCTAACAATAGACGATGACTGAATTGCCGAAGCAATGTATGCAAACTTGAGGATTCTGAATCCTTGGGGCGCGGGTTCGAATCCCTCCTGCACCACTGGTCAGGTATCAGGTTTCAGGTTCCAGACCTCAGTTTATGTCCTTGAGGTTTAAGGGATAGCATTCAACCGAGCGAAGGTTGCGGACTAGGTTCAACTCCTAGCAAGGATACTTCTTCCTAAGGCCTAACGCCTAAAGCCTGTTTTATGGCTTGCGAGTGTGATGGATTCGCACGACAGTCTTCGAAACTGTTAGACAAGGTTCGATTCCTTGGCGAGCTACTTCCCAATGACGGTGCGGTGCGCTACTTGGCATAGCGACTGAGCTCAAACCTCAGTGTTTGTGGGTTCGAGTCCCACTCGCACCACTTGGCAGGTTTGAGGTGTGAGACTTGAGCATAGAGGAACACAGCGTCAGTCGGATATTTGCATTTCCTCGCGCCTCACAACTCATTGCTAAAACCTATTGATGCAGGCTAGTTGGTACTGAGCTGACTTTCATAAGGTCGGTAACCCGGTTCGATTCCGGGGCTTGCAACTTGCGGGTGAGCTAGTGCTCATCTGAGCCTCATAAGCTCGGACTGCCAGGTGCGACTCCTGGACCCGCCATTGTCGTCTTTCACTCCGTGAAAGTTTGTGATGTTTGCCACTTTCGCGGAGCGAAAGGCAACTATGGTTGAGTACGCAAACCGGAAAAGCGACTTGGTCGAGAGCACCGTGTTTTCTGGATAACGGGGATTCTGCAGGTTCGACTCCTGTCTCAACCACATTGTTTGATGATCGCGTGGTCCAGCGGCTAAGACACCTGCATGACACGCAGGAAATCGAAGGTTCGATTCCTTCCGCGATCACTGGCCAAAGGCTTTAGACCTCTGTATTACCCATAAGTTGACGCGGTTTCGTGGTGTAGGAGGGCGCCTTGGAGGCGTAGAGCAAGTAACAACTCCTTGACTCCTCGCCACACGGTTATCCATCCAGGTTCACCATCTCGCTTCCTTCCGAGAAAACCACCGAGCATGGCTAGGCCTCGGAAAAAATCTCGTACCGTAATGGTTCTTGGGTCATAGATCGTTTTCTTTGCTGGACTTTGTTGCTCTCGTTGTATTGCGCAAACGGCTGATATCCATTTTTTAGGTGCAATCTCATTAGCGAGTTTTTCCGGTTTGACTCTGGCAATAGCTTTCATCTGAAGTAACCGAACGGCCATGACGGATAAGATTCCTACGATGCGTTCTTGGCGTGCTGCAGTGCGATACAAACGCTCCTCAATCTGCGCTCCGGTCTTAGCTGCCTTGTGATAGTCTTCGATTAGGGGACGTTTCTCGTAACGACCAATGACTCGCCACGCATCTTCGAAAGTCGACACATTCTCATGGGTGTACAGAACCCAGTGCAGAGGATCCGTACCTTTTGGTGCTGATTTCTCCCGTACGTCGATAACTCCCATGCGAATGAACTTAGGCCCATGTTGTTTTGCCCATGGACTGCATGCTATTGGGATTGGTATACAGATCGTCGTACAACGAACGTCCAGCTTGGCTATCCTGCCTTTCTGTTTTTTGTTCGGGAGTACTTCAAGTTCGTATTCACCAATGACTTGTGACGAATCGACAATGGACTTGAGTGCGACTTGGTTTTTACGGTTTGGAATCGTGTTTCCTTCAAAACCTTTGTAGACCTTTCGATTAAGTCGAGATGCGCGAACAACCCACCCCACCTCGTTGTTGACGAGATGGCAGTAAAAGTCGTAGTCATCAGCCTCTCGGTCACAAACATGAATAATTGTGGCATCAGGTTGTGGCTTACCAATAGCGTCGACCACCCTCCCCCAAACTTCCGATTCCCGCTCTCGTTTCTTCCTTTTGGCGGTGTTCTCGTGCTTCCTTGCGTCGATTCGATAAAACAGTTCTTGTCCGGCAAGTCCAAGGATTTCATCGGTGGAATCAGAAACCAAAAGGGAACTGTGTAAATAGAACCCTTGGCCGATCCCGCTGCCAACTGGACGAAGCCCGTCAATCTTCCTTCTCTTTCGAAATGAGATTTCGGTTGTATCGCAAATCGATAGCCAAACCCCCGACGTAGCCATGCTTCGAGTACGCTCGCAATGCGGACGAACGATTTCGCTGAACGAAACCTTCTTGTTGTCCATGAATCGATAAACTCCTTTGCACTCCTTCCATGTTTGCGATTGCTGCGGTGTTGCGTCGTCTGGCCGTTGAGCAACAGAGGCAGCATAACGCAAGAGTCGATTCGTCAGTCGAGAATCGTTGAAATCACAGTTACCGAAGTTATCTAAAGCCCAGCGTTTGGCATCCAAAGTACAACTGTCCATACCGAATGACCTTCCGTGAAGAATATCCTCCCTTAGAAGCATCCTGCTATCCGCTGCGAGTTAGTGCGTCCCTCACCCCACGTTGGACGCATTTGCAAAAACTACGCCAATCACTTGCGATCTAGAAAACACAGGCTGGGAGTCAAATTCGGCCGTGCGAAATTTGTAAAAATTACAAACACTTATGGGTAATACAGAAGTCAGAAGCCTAAAGTCTGCCCCTGGTGTGTTGCTCTTTGCTCTTTGCTCTGTGCTCACTGCTCTACGCCACCCTGGATACACGCCCTTCGAAGACTCAGGGAACGTGCCACCCAGATCTCTTCCTCCGTCAGTGTGTATCAGTGTTCATCAGTGGTTTAGGGATTGAAGGAGAACAGCCCAACAGCCGCCGGCTTAAGCCGGTACTACGAACGGGAGACACGGTGAATGCTTTCCTCCACCTAGAGCCTGTATAAGAATGTTTGGGTGATGAATCCAGCCCTTCCTCGGAGTCTCCTATGTCCACGGCCCATGATGATATTCTCAAATCCGCGCTCTCCTTGCCGGAATCCGACCGAATCCGATTGGCCACCGAGTTGCTGGATTCTTTTCCAGGCACACCGCCCGGCCTCTCAATAGAAGACCCCGAGTTTCTCAAAGAACTAGAGCGAAGAGCCAATGACCCCGCTCCCGGAATCCCCTGGGAAGAAATCCAACGAAAGCTCGAAGACAAGCTCCGCAAATGCGGTATGTTTCTAACCCATCGGAGCGCTCGGTGCGGCTAGAGCATTCGAAAGTCAGTGATTTCAACGACCATCGAATCGACATCGATCAAGAAAAATGCGCGTAGTGGTGCCTGATCGATGTAATAGAGACCTTCCGACAGAAACTCGCCTTGATCCGCAGGATCATTTTCCAATTGACGTCGAATTTCATCCGCCGCTTGCAATACCAACAACGCAGATCCAACGACCTATGCGATGCGCAATAGCTCCGCTGCGGCGTCCAAAGAAAACTCGACATCGTAAATCATTGAGCAGCACTATGCCTGACCTTCGCGGCGACTTGCGCCCAAGTAAGGCGTGCCCCCTGTTTGCTTGCACGTTCACGAGCTCTTTGAATTTCCGTCTCTGTCGGAGGCCTGCGAACAATGCCAATGGTTTGGCCTTGTGAATCGACCAACTCGATCGGTCCCTCGCTGCTGCGTATTCGCGCTGCGATTTCTTCGGTGATTGTCAATTTCGTCATGAATTCGCTCCTTGTAACAACGATTCTAACCTGGTCTTGGCCGCAGAGCTATTGTTCACTTCGACCAATGCAGAGGGCAAAGAGCGAAGAATCCTACTCGGCGGATCCGCGTCGCTAGGTGACAGTTGAGCCCATTGTAGAACCGCTGTCCCAGCTGTTTCCGGAAGCGCGCACAGCGATCCCGAGTTATGAAACAGGAAGATCGGAGAGTCCGCTACGGCGGATCGGTGACGCGGGGAGGAGGGAAGCACGGACAGGCATTGCGGTTTGAGCTCATTCGGGGCAGATCAAAGCAACTGTCCGCTGCTCTTAGAGTGTCAACCAGCGCTGGGCGACAGGGATGGGAGTCCAGGAATCGGCCAGATCGGGATCGATCCGGACCAGCAGGTGCAGGTGGTTAGCGTTACCACGCACCGGGATGTGACACAATGAATGTCCCAGTTGTCCCGCTCGTTTTCCCGAGGATTACATCGATCAAGAGCACCGCCACCTGAACCTTCGGCGAGCGATCGACTTCTGGATTCCTTCTGTTTGCCGCATGCTCAAGGCTGTATCAAGTCCTTGGCTACTGCTTGGGCGTCAGCCTTTTTACCCTGGTCGATGAATCTCTGAAGATATTCACTATTTACAGAGACGGTCCGTTTCGAGCGGACCCAATTGGCTCCACCCGATCCCGGCACAAACTCAACGGTCACTTGCGAATGCCAGTCGAACCCCCGAAGCGCCGATTCGATCGTCGACGCAAGTCCAGTCTCCCCTGCATCGACAAACGCCCGCATCGACTCGTCGGCCCGGAAGCGCGCTTCGTTTGAGATTTTCCCCGCAGGCATCATCAGGGGTGCGAGCGTGCGTCGCCATGCCCGATGGATATCGGCGCCATAATCGCATGCTTCTTGTACATCTCGCTCCGTCATACCGACGAGTTCTGCCACGGCGATGTATTTCCTCTTGTCCGCGGCGACGGCTAAGGCTGCAATTTGAAATGCCCGCCGCGCATCGTTATCGTGCTCTCCGCGAATTGACCAACGATCTCTCGGCACCTCCTCGGCCTCGATCATCAAGGACTTGACCCTGGCCGAAATCGCGCCGACGGCGCGATCCGGAAAATGCTCGATCAGCAGGTGCGTTGCAAACGCATCGGCCATGGTTTCCTCATTCCCCAAGACCATTAGATCGAATTCGCGAATGACCGCATGGCCGATTTCGTGAAACACAACATGCAGCGTCACATCAGCGGCAAACGCCGACACAGGCAGGGGGCTCGAACCTCGCAATGCATCCGGATCCGGTACCGCATAGCCGGGGATCGCCGCATGCTTGCAATTAATATGCCTCCAATGTTCGACCGATTGCGTTAGCTCCTTTGGGTCGATCTGGAAATGGTCTGCAGCGGCCTTCAACAATTCATCCCCCGTTGCAAATCTCCCTTTTGCACGATCAAGAAATGTTCGGACTTCCTGATTGCTCTTTTTTTTCTCGCGCTCCAGCACGTTCGATATGATATCCGCGATTTGTCCGGGCTTTGACAAATCGATGTCGCACGGGGGGACAGGTGAGTTGGGAGGTAGGGAGTCGGGAGCTAGTGAAGCGGACGGAGCCACGTCGACCGATGAATGGAGTGGCGAGGGATTTTGCGCCGACGCTGTCGCCCCCCAGATCGCGCTGCATGCAATCCCAATCCTGCCTGTGCCGAGCACCAACGACGAATACCTTCGCATACGGTTCATGTTCTGTCCTTTCTCTATTTGCTGCAAGTGTGTATGGCTATCAGGAAGACACAACCATTGTCAGAATCTTTCAGGTAGAGCACTCATTTTTAATCGCTTGTCGACACTTTTGCGAACGGAACCAGGAAAACAAGGTCAGGCATTACGTTTTGGATGCTTGTAAAACGCCTTCATTGCGGTGGTGGTTGATTTGGGGGAAGGAGACCGCGAGTGGATCAACCAAGTCGCACACGTGTGACGGAGCGAGTGGAAATCAATCCGCTAGTCATCGCTGTCGACCGACTGCAGAGAATCGCTCTCGTCTGCGGAATCCGTGAGTAAAAGCTTTTCACGGATGGATGGAGCAGGACACGTTTGCCTCTTCACCGGAATCATTGCAATGAAGCACGACGATTTCATGGGGGCGGCGGTCATCGACCAACAAGATATAATCGTCGGCCACCGCGGTCCCATCCAAGATGAGTTGCGTACGACGTTGGGGAGTGGATCCCGATGGCTGGGAAGGTTTGTCGGCATTGGACTCGATGCGGACATGATAGAAGGTCTCGCGATACCGAAAGTGAAGTTCAACGTGAGACCAATGATGCGGCAAGCAGGGTTGGATGCGCCAGCGGTCGGCACGCTGATCGATACCGAGCAAAGACTCCATGATCAAACGGTACATCCAACTGGCGGAGCCGGTGTACCAAGTCCAACCTCCACGTCCCGCGTGTGGCTCCACGCCGTAAACATCGGCAGCAACGACGTAGGGTTCCACGCGATAGCGGTCGATCGATTCCTCTCGATCCGCATGGGATAAGGGATTGATCAGAGCGAACATATCCCAAGCACGATCGCAGTCTCCCAATTTGGCAGCAGCCATCACCGCCCAAATCGCGCTGTGAGTGTATTGCCCTCCATTCTCGCGCACCCCGGGCACATAGCCTTTGATGTAACCAGGATTGAGTGATGAGCGATCGAAGGGTGGGTCCAATAGCTTGATCAATCGCGAATGTCGATCCACCAATCGCCGTTCCAAGCTATCCATGGCGAGTTGCGACCGTTCCAAATTCGCTGCGCCGGACAGCACCGCCCAGCTTTGCGAGATCGCATCGATTTGGCATTCGTCGTTTTGAATCGAGCCCAAGGGTGTGCCGTCATCGAAGTACGCTCGTCGGTACCATTCTCCATCCCAGCCGTGAAGTTCCAATTGGACTCGCAGTTGCTCGGATGCGGTGTCGAGTTGTTGTGCCAGCGCGTTGTCGCCTCGGAGGTTTGCTAAATCAATGAATTGCCGCATGGCATCGAACAGAAAGAAACCAAGCCAAACGCTTTCCCCTTTCCCACCTAGGCCGATCAAATTCATGCCGTCGTTCCAATCACCGCATCCGATCAGGGGCAAACCATGTTCGCCAAATCGCAATCCATGCTGGATGGCTCGAACACCGTGTTCATAGAGGGTTCCGCGATCCTCCGAGATGGAGGGTAAGTGATAATGGGATTCTTCATCGTCTCGGAGGGGGCGGTCGCTGAGGAATGGAATGACCTCGTCGAGGACACCGGTGTCTCCGGTCTTTTGAACGTAGCGGCAGATCGCGACGGGTAACCATAAATAATCATCCGAAAAATGGGTGCGCACACCGCGGCCCTTGGGTGGGTGCCACCAATGTTGAACATCTCCTTCGCGAAACTGATGCGCGGCGGCTCGCAGCAAATGCTCGCGCAGCAAGTGGGGTTGGGAATAGGTGAGAGCCATGGCATCTTGCAATTGATCTCGGAATCCGAACGCGCCACCGGATTGGTAGAAACCGGATCGAGCCCACATGCGACTAGCCAAAGTTTGGTAGATCAACCACCCGTTGGCGAGGAAATTGACGGCGGGATCGGGGGTTTCAATGCGCACGCTGCCTAGAGTGTGGCTCCAGTAATCCCAAACTTGGTGGATCGCGCGATCGGCACTTTCCAGGCTTCGGAAACGGAGGGCCAGCGACCTGGCTTCTACCATGTTCTTTCCCGCCCCGAGCGACAGCGTTACGGTTCGCTCCTGTCCAACGGCTAGTTCGAATGGCATCTGCATGGCAGCGCATGGATCGTATCCAGCGCCTGTTCGGCCGGAGAGCCGGATTCGTTTCATGGCTGCGGGTTCTGACAACGATCCATTTCGACCGATAAATTCCGTTCGGTCGCCGGACCAGGAACGGATAGGCTCGCTGCAATTGACAAACGCAACACGATCTCCAAAGTCTGGGTTGTAGACGTTGCGGGCCAGTAATGCTCCGCTGGCAGGATCGATTTCGGTCACGATATGCTGTAGTGTCTTGCTTCGGATTTCCCCAAGCACCCATTCCCAAAATCCGATGACCGAGAGCTTGCGCTGTCGATCGGAGCGGTTGGTGATTTTCAATTTTGAAATTTTGATGGGTGCATCGGTGGGCACATAGACCATCAATTCCGTTGCGATGCCCTGTTCGATCGTCTCGAAGATGGTGTAACCAAAACCATGTCGAACGGTGTAATGATTCGAGCGTGGCGTTGGGGAGGGGCAGGGAGACCAAAAGTGGCCTGTCTCGTCATCGCGAAGGTAGATGGCTTCACCACCGACATCGCACACCGGATCGTTGTGCCAAGGAGTCAAACGGTACTCGTGACTGTTTTCCGCCCACGTATAGGCGCTGCCCGCTTCCGAGATGACGGTACCAAATTGGGGATTGGCGATAACGTTGACCCACGGTGCTGGGGTGGATTGGCCAGGAGCGAGGTGCGTGATGTACTCGCGACCATCTTGAGAAAAGCCACCCAGTCCGTTAAAGAGGGCCAAATGGTTGCGTGAGGGTTGTGCCGCGACCGGGCTGTCGGTGGTCCGCCGAGTCGGGATCAGTGGCGGGCTGGTCGATTCCAAGCGAGCTCGCCGTTCGGTTTGTTCGGCCATCGTTCCGTTTTCACCGTAAAGCACGATTCGCGCGACCGATTGCAGCAGCTCGCGATCTTCGTTGGAAATCTGTTCGCCGCGTCGTATGAACACGCCGCCGGGGCGATCGGTGCCGACCGTTTCGATGCTGGATGCGAGCAAATTGGAAATCTTTTCTTGGAGCTCTTGACGATAGACCGAATCGTCTTCGTTCCAGATCACCAGATCGACTGCGAGTCCTTTGAGGCGCCAATAGGCATGCGCTTGGATCGCTTGACGAATCAATTCGAGCTGATCGGCGTCGCGGATCCGGACCAGCACAATCGGGAGATCTCCGGAAATGCCGTATCCCCACAATCCGGATTGCCCCTGTTGGTTTCTGATGAGAATGCTGGGGCTGGCCCGTCGCAGGGAGGAGGCCACGAGGATCGAAGAAGCCAGCCTCCCGTAGGTTTGCGCTTCTCCTACGCTGATACCCAGTTGTTGCAACAAGATATGGCTATGAGTCCAGGCGAGGTCGAACACGCGGTCGGCTAGATTGGAATCGTGATAACGTTCGGTCAGGGCTTCAATCTTTGCTCGCGAATCCGCGATCCCCGTCACCATATCGATGGTGACCGATTCATTGGGTTGCAGGGAGACGGTTTGCCGAATAGCCACCACGGGGTCGAGCACTGATCCGGCCGTGTCGGAGAGTCCGGCCAACGAATCAAAAGCCTGCGGTGATGCGAGTGTTCGCCGCCGGCCGATGAATCGCATGCGGTCGGTTTCGTAGGTTGCACTCTGGATGGTTGATCTTCGCACCTGCATCATATGAGTCATCCAAGGTGGATGCTCTTCGGTCGATCGAGGTCGGCGGGTGCAGAAGATGGCGTTGCGATCCCGATACAATTCCGTTTGTACAAACAGATTGCTGAAGGCAGGGTGCGATTCATCTTGAGCGAGTGTAGCGAGGACGACCTCCGCATAGCTGGTGATCTCGATCGATCGCGGGCTGGCGGATCGGTTGGTCAGTTTCACACGTCGCAATTCCACATCGTCTTCGGGAGAGATGCTGATCTGCGTATAGGTTTCGATCTCCGCGTCCATCCTTCGAAATTCTGCTCGCGATTGAGTGAAGATGGCTTCGTAGTGGGTCGGAGTCGCTCGCGTTGGCTGATAGGTATTCGACCACAGTTTGTTCCGTTCGATGTCTCGGATGTAGCAGAAGCTTCCCAATGCATCTCGGGTGGCATCCTCCCGCCATCGCGTGACAGCGAGGTTTCCCCATCGGCTGGTACCGCCCCCTGCGCTGCTGATGGCAACGTGATAGCGGCCATTGGATAACCAATGGGATTCGACGGTTGGGCTGTTCGGATCGGTGATGATGCGCATGGGTACCGTGGCTTCACTTGTTACCTGCTTGGCGGCTGCGACCTCGATGGCATGGGGATAAACCGGTGCGGTCGCTTTAGGAATGCGCTCTTGCAGGAGCAGTTCCCCTGCGAGCAGGATTGGGTTGGCTTGAAAGCGACGTTGCATGGGCCGGTCGACAAGCAGGTGGGCCAGCGATAGCAGATTCATCCCTTCATGGTGGGCCATGAATTGTCGCACCGTGACACGCTCGTTTCCTGGAGGCATGCGGCTGGGTGTGTAATCGACTGCCTCGAACATGCCATAGGGACCTAGTTGCCCTTCGCCGACCAGGCGCTGGAGATTTGCACATGCAGCTTCGGGAGCGACCATCAACGCCAGCGCGCTGGCATACGGTGCAATGACCAGATCATCCGCTAATCCTCGCTTCAACCCCAAACCCGGGACGCCAAAGGCGCGGTACTGATAGGTGCGAAACTGATCGAACGCATTGTAACCCGACTCCGAAATGCCCCAAGGAACACCTCGTTGTCGGCCATACTCGATCTGCCGACGGACGGCGGCCTGGTAGGTACTGTCGAGCAACGTACCAGGAAAGTTCGGCATGATGAGCAGCGGCATCAAGTACTCAAACATCGAGCCGCTCCAACTGAGCAATGTCGCCAGTCGTCCACTGCTGGTAAGCAGTCTCCCGAGTGCGAACCAATGCTCTTGTTCGATCTGTCCTTGAGCAACGGCGATGAAACTCGCCAGGCGAGCTTCGGATGCGAGCAAGTCATAGCAGCTGCTATCCATGCGCCGATCGCTGACGTTGTAGCCGGTAAAAAACAACTCTCGAGGTGGACTGTAGAGAAGTGTGAAGTCCATCTTTCCCATCTCTTGGGCTTGGTTCGCAAGTTGCTCCAGCCGGCGAATTCGGTCGCATGCATATTCGGATGCATTGCGAAACGAGGCTGCGATCGCGTCGAGCCATGCGACAACTTCGTGAGGCCAATCCTCGCGTCGAGCCGCCTCGAGGATCGTTTCGATCTCGGGCAATTGTGTCACCTGCAGTTTTGCGATCGAAGCCAGGGTCGACGCGCGATTGAGAGAGTCCTGGACCGCACGGATACGCTGAATCGCTTCGAGAGGTGAAGGGACAGAAATCGGTGGCATGGGTGTCTCTGCGATTGCGGGCTCATTGCAGAGCAACCAGGGAGCCAGATGCCGTAATTCCGATTGATGGTCGACGCATGTTCTTTGGATGGCTTCTATCCACCAGGCCGCTGCTGGGCTCGATTCTCCAACCAAACCGCCAGACCAAGTCATCAGACGCGTTAACAAATCATCGGATTCGCGAAGTCCGGTTGATTCGTTTCGCAAGAGCGTTATCCATCCTTGCAGTTCGATCCGAAAGGAGTTCATCCCCTCTTCG
>JBILVV010000086.1:0-13755 GCA_044370255.1 Pirellula sp. | reverse complement strand
GGGCGAGGCATTGCAAGTCGGCATGTGCTTGGACACATGTCACGCGCACGCGGCAGGCTATGACTTTTCGACAGCAGATGGCTTTGAGGCTTGGGAGAAAGAGAGCAAGAAGTTGGGGGTACTCGATGCGATCCGTGCCTTGCATCTGAACGACAGCAAGAAGGGATGTGGATCTCGGGTCGATCGGCACGAACACATTGGGCATGGCACGATCGGTCGCGAGGGCTTTGTACGGGTGCTCAAGCATCGGTTGTTGAAGAAGCTGCCGATGTACTTGGAGACCGACAAGGGTGACACCGACGATGGCGAACCTTGGGACGCAGTCAATCTGCGGGTGCTGAGAGAGCTAGCGGAATCCTGATGGATAATTGGGCATAGAGCGGCTGGTGGTTTGGCTTGGTGCGATGCTTACACAAGTATTTCGCGCACGACGCGGCCGTGTACATCGGTCAGGCGACGATCGATGCCTGCATGCCGAAACGTCAGTCGCTGATGATCAATGCCTAGTAGGTCAAGCAATGTTGCATGGAAATCGTAGCAATAGCATTTGCCTTCGACCGCTTGATATCCAAGTTCATCACTAGCACCGTAGGCGAATCCTTGCTTAACCCCAGCGCCGCATAACCAACTGACGAACGAGCCGCCGTTGTGGTCGCGGCCTACGCTTCCTTGCGCGAATGGCGTCCGACCAAACTCGGTCGTCCAGACCACGAGTGTGTCCTCCATAAGCCCTCGCTGGAAGAGATCTTCGAGCAGGGCACCAATCGGCTGATCGACGCTTTTGGCGATCGGTGGGAGTTCACCGATGATGCTGCCATGGTTGTCCCAGTTATTGGATGCTCCCGATGGTCCGCTCCATACCTGAACGAATCTGACTCCCCGTTCAATCAATCGGCGTGCCAGCAGGCAGCGGCGGCCGAAGTCTTCGGTTTCCTTTTGGTTTACGCCATATGCTTCGATCGTCGATTGATTTTCGGAGCCAAGATCAAATGCCTCGGGTGCCGACAGTTGCATGCGGGCCGCAAGTTCGTAGGCCGACAGCCTGGCAGTCAGTTGCGAGTCGTTCGAATGAGTCGCTGCATGATCGCGATTCCACTGATTGAGCAGTTCCAAACCGGACGTATCCGAAGCCCCGGCGGCAAACGCATGACGCTCCGAAGGCCGAAGATTCGGAATCGGTTCGCGCGCCCCCGCATCGAGAACCAAGCCCTGATAACGCACAGGCAAGAAACCGGAGCTGAAGTTCGCTCGTTGGTTGTAGGGCAGTCCTCGAGAGTCGGGAAGAACCACAAAGGTCGGCAGGTTATCAGTAAGATTTCCCAGCGCATAGGAGACCCAGGCACCGAAGCAGGGAAAGCCCGGTGTCAAGAAACCGGTATTCATCATGTAGCTGCCGGGTCCATGCACGTTCGTCTTGGATGCCATCGACATGATGAACGCCATCTTGTCGACCCACTTGGCCTGATGCGGGAAGACCTCGCTGACCCAACGCCCCGACTGGCCATATTGCTTGAACGAAAAGGGGCTCTTCATCACTGAACCGGCCGGAGCAGTAAAACCCTCAGGCTTTTCCTTGGGACCGAGATTCTCACCGTGATGTTTTTCCAACGCCGGTTTGTAATCGAATGTGTCCATGGGGCTGGCTCCGCCATTCATGAACAACTGAATAACACGTCGCACTTTAGGCGCATGGTGCAGACCGCCATCGGGTCGCAGTGGCAACTCGCCTCCGACCGATTCATTCATCGAATCGGACGCTTTTAATGGTTCGCGAGTCAGCATCGACGCAACCGCTAACCAAGGCATCGACTGCGCCATGCTGCGCAGCCACTGGCGACGCGGTAGCAACTGGTGACGCTGGGGATTCTCGAGTTGCTGCATGTAGTTCATCCTTGCGAGTTAGTCCAGAAAGAGAAACTCGTTGGTATTGATCAGGACTCGGACCAATGAGGCCAGCGAATGCTTATCGACATGCTCGGTCGCTCTCTGCAATTCAATCTCGCTCGGGTCGCGCAGCAGCAACAAATGGAAAACAGCATTGATGGGTTCCAACGGTGCTTCACGCAGGACACGATCTGCGATCCGTTGGCATGCGTACAGAACAAAGTCATGGTTCCAAAGCGCGAGAGCCTGCAATGGAGATGCGGATGGGGATCGCTGAGGTGTCAACTGCGCTGCATCGGGGAAATCGAGTGCCTCCATGAATGGATCTTGTTGACCACGATAGACAAACCGGTAGATTGATCGCCGATTGCCATCTCTCTGGGTCCAGTCAAAACCGGAATAGTCGACCGAATTGGTGACTTGAATCGCCGGACCCAAGCGGAACCAATGAACTGCCGATCCTCCCATCGTGGCATCGACCGATCCAGCCAGCAGCAGGAGCGAATCGCGAAACGTCTCGGCATCGATGCGACGTCGTTTCCAATGGGTCAGCATACGATTGTCGGGGTCTTGATCGGCTTGTTCAGCGCTAAACTGAGAAGCTCGCCGATATGCCGCACTGGTCACCATCATACGATGAAGACGCTTGAGCGATCCGCCGTTTTGCCTTAATGAGTCCGCAAGCATATCGAGAAGTTCCGGATGACTGGGAAGGCTCCCCATGCGGCCGAAATCGTTGGGTGTATCGACGATGCCGGACCCAAAATGGTGTAGCCATAATCGATTGACGATGCTGCGCCAGAAAAGTGGATTCTCAGGATGGGTAATCCACATCGCCAAGGCTGCGCGACGGTCACCTTCTTTGGCCGATTCCGAAATGGTGAATCGCGGCGTTTCATGAGCGAGGCATTGAAGCGCGCCCGGGGAAGCCGAATCACCTGGCGTAGCTATGTTCCCTCGTTTCAAGACAAAAACCGACTTCGGTGCAGACCATGGTTTATAGAATTCGCTTTGAGGTAAAGGATTGAATTTGGGCCCAGCCGCATAGACGAGGGATGCTTCGGGTAGCGAGCTTATGCGTTGTTTCGCTTCGTCCGTAACGACGAATGATGCGATCTCGAGTGACTGAGTTTCGGATCGATTGGTTTTTTCGACCGAGAGAGCTTCAGCGACGGCGGGCGGGAGCATACCCATCATCGGATCGGCCGCGTCCGTCATGCTCAGCCGGAATTTGCCGATGGTATGGAATCCTCCGTGCAACTGCCGCAGCTGGATCGCTAATCGATCTCCCGCCATGAGCGAGATAGAAGATTCCAGGGCAAAGATCGCGGCATGATCCTGGCCTACTCTGGGATGAATCCCCCACGCCGTTTTCGAGTTCCCGTCGATCGCGTGGAGAATCGTCCAACCCTCTTGGTCAAAGTCCGAGCGAGCATCGGCTATACGGACTCTCACAGGTTCCTTGCTACCTGCGGGAAAATGCTCCAGCACGAACTCGCTCAAGTGAAAATTGCCGTTATCATTCCGGCCTGGTCCGTTCATCGGGAGCAATTCGTCGCTGAGAACTTCAAGCTTAATTCCGGTCACGCTTGTCGGCGCGGGATTTGAGATGATGACGTAGGTGTCTTGATCGGGCCTCGCTCCGCGAGCGGCGATCGATTCACGATCGGCAACAAGATCGGTACCGGAGTTCGCAATCATCATGTCGATCGGTAGTGCTGCCCAAGTAGCCGGACTTGCCTGCCTCGCGTCTTCCCATCGTTCGACGAGCGTGCTGATTTCGGTGCTGAGCAAGACGCGTGGATCTCGATTTCGAGCGGCGTTGAGCCATGCATTGGCTTGGGTGCGTTCGCGATGAATGTCGGGATCCGAGTCGAAGGAAATGTTGCCTCGTCCGATACCCGCGAAGACTGCCTGCAGCGCGTAGTAGTCCGCTTGAGGAATCGGATCGAACTTATGATTGTGGCACCGAGCGCAGTGGACGGTACTGCTGGTCAGAACCGACATAACGAGTGTCAACATATTATCGCGGTCGATGTAATCGAAAGTCTGTTCGGCTGTCGCTGCAGTGCTTTGATCCCATGGCCCGGCCGCCAGAAAACCGAGGGCAGGTGTGAGCCCAGGGCGATCCGGATAGAAAACATCTGCGGCAATCTGCTGACAGACCCACTCCGAGTAGGGGATGTCCGCGTTCAAACTTTGAATGACGAAATCGCGATACCGCCAAGCATGAGGCCGCATGACGTCATGTTCGAATCCGTGCGAGTCGGCGAAATGAATCCAATCCAGCCAGTGACGAGCCCATCGTTCCCCGTACTGCGGGGATGCTAACATCCGATCGACCGCATGCTCGTACCAGTCCGGTGCATCGTCTCGTTCCAAGGCTTGGTATTCCTCGGCGGTCGGCAACAGACCGAGCAGGTCAACGCTCAGTCGCCGAAGAAGACTGCGTCGTGTTGCGAGGACTGTTGGTAAGATACCTCGCTCATTATGTTGGGATGCAAGGAATCCATCGATCGGGTTTCCTGCAACCGCCTGCGAACCGATGGTAGGTGTAGATGGGTATGAGAGCGGTTGCAACGACCACCAGGAGGTGTCGAGCAGGGTGATAGGGGCGCTCGTGCGTGGATCATGTGCTCCGTCGGCAATCCAGCGACGGAGAATTTCGACCTCCGCTGGTGGAAGAGGATCGTCGGGTGGCATCGCCAGTTCGTTGGTTCGGCGTTCGATGGCGTGGATCAGCAAACTTTTTTCAGGGTCGGATGGAACAACTGCCGGTCCGCGATCCCCTCCCTCACGCCAACCGCTGGCGTAGTCTAAAGCCAGACCGCCACTGATCTCGGTAGCATGTGAATGGCAAGAAAAGCAGCGAGCCTCTAGTACCGGCAGAACGGTCTGTTGAAACCGTACTTCAGGGGTTAGCGGATCGTCTGCGATGACTGGAAGGGGTACCGATACCGCGGCCAATAGCACCGGGATCGAAACGCACTGGAGACTGCGAGCAAGCATCGAGAAGAATCGAAGCATCGCTGCCAACAACATAGTCTGGAAGGGGATAAACCGAGGTACCACAGCGATGTAAACAGACTCAACGCATGTGTCTAGTGTATCTTTGAAACAATAAGGAATGCAACGGACACAGCCGACAAAAGTCTTTGATTTCGCATGCTTTTCGTCGTTGAGACTGCTGTTGCATCGGCGACGCACAGAGCGAGGTACGTACCTGGCACGAATTGAAAGAGAGTGATGACTCGTGTTTCGAGAGTGGGTACACTCATGGCTGAAAACCGCATCGTCCATACTAACGTCAAGAAAAGGTGTCTGAATGAGTGGCTACATCGCGGAATTTTTCGGGACAGCTTTGCTGATCTTGTTTGGCAACGGCGTGGTGGCAAACGTCGTGCTCTCCAAGACCAAAGGACACAACAGTGGCTGGATCGTGATTTCAGCAGGATGGGGACTTGCCGTATTCATCGGTGCATTCTGTGCGAATAAATACAGCGGAGCCCATCTCAATCCAGCCGTCACGCTAGCGGCGGTGATGACAGGGAAGCTCGGGTTGAACATGGCACTCGGATATGTGGTTGCACAACTCCTCGGTGCGATGCTCGGATCGCTGTTGGTATTTGTCTTCTATCGGGAGCATTTCCTGGCAACCAACGATCAAGACGCGAAACTTGCTTGCTTTTGCACCAGTCCCAATATCCGCAAACTTGGTCAGTCGCTCGTATGCGAAGCTATCGGTACCTATGCGTTGATCCTGCCGATCTTGCTGATGGTTTCTCCAAGCTTGGTGCCGGTCACCGCCGATGCACCCATGAATAAGTTAGGGCTAGGGACCTTGGAATTGTTACCCGTGGGCTTGCTGGTTTTTGGTATCGGTTTATCACTTGGTGGCACGACGGGTTACGCGATCAATCCGGTACGTGATTTCGGCCCTCGACTCATGCATGCGTTGTTACCTGTTCCCGATAAGCGCGATAGCGATTGGGGGTATGCATGGGTTCCGGTTGTTGGTCCATTGTTAGGAGCGGCACTGGCAGCAGTGACCTATCTTGCTCTTTCCGACCTTGTCCCCCTGAAGTAATCCCGCAACCCATTTACTCGATTCCGGAAACAAGTATGAGTCGTAAGATAGAAGGCTTGATTGCAGCGCCCTTTGCGCCGCTGCAGTCCAACGGCGATCTGAATTTCCCAGCGGTGGAGGGATACGCGCATGTGCTCTCTCGCAACGGTGTTGTCGGTGCCTTTATTTGCGGAACAACAGGGGAAGGCCTATCGTTGACGACTGATGAGCGATGCCAGCTGGCGGAACGTTGGGTACGGGTGGCCCCGAGCGAATTGCGGGTAATCGTTCATGTCGGGCACACCTCGCTCAAAGAAGCCTGCCATTTGGCTGCGCACGCGCAAGCGATCGGTGCCAGCAGTGTCGCTTGCATGGCACCATGTTTTTTTAAACCCGCCGGCGTAGAAGGCTTGATCCGATGGTGTCAGGAGGTGGCACGGGCCGCACCCGATCTCAATTTCTATTTCTATCACATCCCATCGATGACGGGCGTGAAGGACTTGGTCCACGATTTTCTTCAGCAAGTCGAAGAACGTATTCCGAATTTAGTCGGCATTAAATTTACCTACGAGGATCTTGACGATTTCGGTAATTGCCTGCGCGTCGATGGCGGGCGTTACGACATGCTTTTTGGTCGTGACGAATTGCTTCTGAGCGCTCTTTCCCTCGGATGCCGCGGCGCGGTCGGGAGCACGTACAACTTCGCGGCACCCCTCTATCGGGATTTGATCAAGGCCTACGATGCGGGGGATCCGGATCGGGCCGCGGAATTACAACAACTTGCTGTCCGAATGATTCAGGCATTGATCGAAGCAAGCGTTCATCCGATCGCGACATTTAAGTCTTTGATGAATCGTTATGTGTTCGACTGTGGGCCGACGCGATTGCCTTTGGTGTCGCCGACATCCGAGCAGTTCAGCAAACTAGAGAAACAGCTCGATCAGCTTGGTATTTTGACATGGCTCAGCAAGCCGTGATACTTTTTGTATTCGGTTTGCAAAGACTAGCAACGCAACCGGTGCGATGCCCCCTCGCCAGGCAGAGTTCACTCCGTGTGATGAAGAAATATCTGGCCTTTGCGTTCGCCTTTTTCTTTTGGAGCTTGCAACTAAACCTCTCTGCCCATGCCGATGAGCCAGGAACATGGGGACGATTGGCACCGATTCCTAACCGATTGGGTGTAGCTGGGCCGATTGCTGGGACGGATGGATCGTCCTTGATTGTTGCGGGTGGGGCCAACTTTCCGGATGCTCCGCCATGGCAGGGTGGAAAGAAAGTTTGGCATGATCGAGTTTATGTTCTAAGCGATCCTGATGCACAATGGCGCGATACGGGTACATTAGCCAGGCCTATTGGTTATGCTGTTTGCGTATCGATCCCGGAAGGTAAAGGACTTGGTCCCGGTGTTGCGTACTTCGGAGGGAGCGATGAGAGTCGGCACTACGATGAAGGTTGGCTTCTGAAGTGGAACGAAGGGCGTTTGGAGCAATCGGCCCTGCCTGCGTTGCCTCGGCAATGTGCACAAGGTTGCGGTGCGTTGGTAGGAAATACGATCTACATCGCGGGTGGTATTGAAACTCCCAATGCAACGGTTGCGATGCATCAGTTTTGGGGCCTCGAGCTAGATAAGCGACCGCTTATTTGGAAGGAGCTCGAGACATGGCCGGGGCCTGCGAGGATGTTGTCGGTTGCCGCATCCCATGATGATGCGTTCTACTTGTGCAGTGGGGTCAAGTTATCAGCGGGGCCGGATGGCAAGCCGGTTCGCACGTATCTTCGAGACGCTTACTGTTATCGGCCACAAAAGGGTTGGTTGCGAGTTGCGGATTTACCTCGCGCTGCCGCTGCGGCTCCGAGTCCGGCTCTCAATATCAGTCAGCCAGATAGGAAGAACTCAGGTTTCATGATCTTGGGAGGTGACGACGGTTGCTTGGCCGACTTTCGACCTTTGGATCAGCATCCTGGTTTTCCAAAATCGATTCTTTCTTATGACACCAAAACCGATTCGTGGCGGTCCCTAGGCGAACAACCCGCGTCTCATGTCACCACTTCGACGGTTCACTGGCGAGACCGATTGCTGATCCCATCGGGAGAGGTTCGACCGGGAGTACGCTCTGCCGAGGTTTTGTTTCTCACGGGCGAACTCAGGTCTCCTTGAACTTTCTGTTCCTACGGAAGAACCTGCTTTTTTGGGTCCAAGCGGTAACAGTAAGGATTCCCTCGAATCGATGGGTACGGTCGCCGACAACTGGTTGCTGCCAGAGCGTTCAGATCGATTCCTACCAGTAGACATACTGCTCAAAGCGTTCTCGGTCAGCGGAGGGTAATGCGGTCGTGTCAGCGATGAGGTATCGATTGTCCTCCGTGTCGATGATCAGTTTGCCAGACTCACCATAGTCGACAGCTTGGCTCGCGCTCCAACGCATTAAGAATTCCGTCTTGCCATCGTCCGTCTCGACAAGGAACTCCAGAAAACCATGACGCAAATCGACGCGATGCACTCGATGAATCCTGCGGAGCAGGTAACGACGTTTCAGCGCTCGACGAATCGCTTCTTGATCCGCGAAAGGCCAGTCGGAGAGGCGAGCCATCATCCCCAGTTCGGTCTCTTCTCCTTGTTCAGTCCAACCGCGGATGCTCAGATACTCCTCAGGATGCGTTGCTGGAAACGCTCGCACCACGAACCAACCGCTGCATTCCCTTAGCCCACTCGCAGAGCGATACTCCTCCATGGTCGATGAGTAAACCGGTTGCTGAACCTGCAATTGACCAAGGCTTCCCATCGCGAATCGATGCGTTTCGGGCCGCAGCCATGTCAATCGCGTTTCGTCGAACTCGTCTTCGTTGCTGGTGCCGGCATCCGATGATTCAGGACTCGATGATGGCGATGAATCCTTCTGCTCGTCGCTCGCAGCGAGCAATTGATCGACCTGTGTTGACTTGGTCACCTGCGTTTGAATACGAACCATGCGTGCATAGAGACCATCGTGGATGAGCAGTTCATAATGGCTCCCCTGCTCCACCAAACGCCCTCGATCGAATACGAGAATGCGATCCGCGTTGCGCAGTGTCGATAAACGATGTGCAATAGCCAGCGTCGTTCGCCCACGAATCAATCTAGTCAATGCTTTTTGAATGATGCGCTCGGACTCGGCATCGATGTTGCTGGTCGCTTCGTCGAGAATCAGAATTCGTGGGTCGTACAACAGGGTACGAGCGATCGATAGTCGCTGTTTCTCGCCACCCGACAACCCAGCACCGTACTCTCCCAACAACGTCTCGTAGGCCAAGCCCTGGCGACAGATAAAGTCATGTGCCCCTGCCGCCTTGGCTGCCTCCAGTCCTTGTTCGATCTTAGACTGCGGACGACCATAGGACAGATTCTTCCAGATGGTCCCTCGGAACATGAAGGAATCCTGAAAGACGATCCCTACACGTTCTCGCAGTTGAGTACTGGATAATTGTCGGATGTCGATGCCGTCGATACGGATGCTTCCTTCCTGCACATCGTAAAAACGACTGAGCAGATTCACCATCGTCGTTTTTCCCGAACCGCTCCGGCCGACAATCCCAATCATCTCACCTGGTTGAATCGCGAGGGAAACATTCTGCAGGACAGGTTGGTTCCGATCGTACCCGAAGGTGACTTGATCGAACTCGACCAACCCTTCGACGCGATCCCATGCGGTCGGATACTCGGGCTCCGGAATCGTATTGGGGGCATCGAGCAACTCCAGCACTCGCTTGCTCCCCGACAGAAAACTGGTGAGCCAAGTGGTAAAGTTCGACAGCGCGCTTAGGGGAGCGTAGAACATTGCAAGGTAGGCCAGGAATGCGATCAACTGACCGAGCGTCATCTCCTGGCCGATCACATCCCGCCCCCCCACATACCAGACGATCAGCCCTCCGAGACTGAACACCAAGGACATGGTTGCTGCGTACCGATCATTGGTCAGGTCGACCCACAGTCGCCACTGCTGCAGATGTTCGTTGGACCTTTGGAATCGTTCGTATTCTCGGTCTTCCTGCGAGAACGCCTTGACCACACGGATTCCGGACAGCATCCCGTTGAGGACCGACCATTGCTTGGTCGACGCATCGCGCAATCGAAAATGCTTCGGGTATACCTTTTGCCAAAAGACCCATGAGCCGAGGATCACCAGCGGCACCGGGATCAGTGTGAAGAGGGCGAGCTTGGGATTGATCCACAAGAGCATCACACCCACACCGACCAATTGCACCATTTGCAGGAGGAAGCCGCCGGTCAATTGATGCATCAGGCCGTGCAGCACCTCGCTGTCGTGGGCGACGCGACTGAGGGTCGAACCCACCTGATGGCGATCGTAGTAAACGACCGCGAGTTGCTGAAGTTTTTGGACCATTTGCTCGCGGAGAGCGGAGGTCAGACCGGTTCCGATCAGTGTAGCTACGCGCCCTTTGGCGACAGCCACTAGTGAGAGTAGAACTCGAGTCGAGGCAAGAGCCAGGACCACGACGAGCAAGGCCTTCGAAAAATCTGCGGGTGGCACCGATGCGCTTTGGCTCCCGAGGATCTCATCGACCATGTACTGCTGGAGTTTGGGAGGGATCAACTCGGCGCAGACCCCCACGATCGTCAGAGCGCTGAGGATCAGCGCGCCTCGCAGTTGCGGCCGAAGCATTTCGCCGACCCGACGAAGAATATGCCCCCGTTGTAGACACCTTGGACATTCGTCGTGCGCATGTTCCAGCCGTAACCCGCAACCTCCACAACGTGGCGGGTCAAGCGGTTCTTCATGCTCGAGGCCTGTCTCCCAACCATGCTCCCGCAGTCGTTCCAGTCGCCGCGCCACTTTGTGGAATCGACTCGCCATCGCGTTGGAAAATCGTACTAAGTCGACCCAGCCGTCCACCGTTCGAGCCTGCAGCCAGCCAGATCCAACCGCGGCACGCGTACGGAACTCGAGGACTTGGTCGAGACTAACACGCACAGAAGCTGCCGAATCGGTTGTTTCTTGGAATTCTGGAGAGGCCGCGAATACTGCGATTTCCTGGTCGGTCAGAACGAGCCAGCATTCCGCCGGGCTACCATCGGCTTGGATATCCGATGCGACAGAAAATCGAATGCGATGCGATGAGGCACCGACCGCTTCCAAACGGCGATGGGCCTCTGCGGGAATCAGCGTGGCGTATGTCAATTCCTGATAGCCAATTCTCAACGGGTAACCATGGGTGCCGGTTCTCTCCTCGGGAATCGGCTACGATTAGTGTATTCAGAAGCGGTTTTACGAGAAAAGTTCCTCTCGCTTCATGGAGGATGTTTGCGGTTTTGTTCCGTAAATTGGTCATCCATCGAAAAAAGTGAAAAATCGTCTTCTGTGCTTTACTTTCTATGTAAGGAAATCTGGTAGGCCGTGTGAGAAGTGCAGAGGAGATTGAGGAGTGAGCGATTGGCCTGAAACACGTGCAAGTTTAATCCAGCAAGCGCAAGCGATGGATAACGACGCAGCATGGCAGGAACTGGTGGCCATTTACCAACCGGTCGTTTATCGTATGGCCCGTCGCGGGGGACTGACCCATGAGGCTGCGGAAGATGTCATTCAGACCGTTTGGCTCTCAATTTCCAAAGCCCTTCCAGGTTGGGAGCATCGCGAGGATGGGCCTCGGTTCAGGAATTGGCTAGGCAAAGTCACTCGCAACGCGGTCATCAATGCGCTTACCAGGGCCAGACCGGATCGAGCCAGCGGTTCGTCGAGCATGACGTCTCTACTGCAAAATATTCCTGAATCCGAATCCGTGGCACAAACATTCGAGAGGGAATCGCGGCTCGAACTGATTCGCTATGCTTCTGGACTCGTCCGAAATGAGTTCTCCGAAAAGACCTGGGATATTTTCTTAGCGACATGCAATACTGGACTCAGCTCGGAAGAGGTTGCCCGCCAGCAGGCGTGTTCGATCAGCAGCGTATATGTCAGTCGGTGTCGAGTCATCGCTCGACTGCGCGCCAAAGTCCAAGAGCTATCGTTCATCGAGAGGGACGACGTGTGACGAACTCGATCCATTGCATCACAGTAAATGATTTGGAATGTTTTCTGGCGAATACACTGCCAGAGAAACGATCGATCGAGATCGAAGGGCATCTGGATTCATGCCCCGAATGCTGTCAATCGTTGTGTCGGATGGCGGGCAATGAGGATTGGTGGCACGATGTCGAGACGGCGATGCAAGAAAGTCAGGAGCCGACGTTCACGATTCAACGCTCTCATGGCGAGTATCAGTTGCTGCTGGGGTTGCTAGGTCCAACGGATGACCCGGACAAACTCGGACGAATCGGCCCCTATGAGGTCGTTGGCATTATAGGACGAGGAGGTATGGGGGCCGTTTTCAAAGCGCATGACCCGGGACTCAATCGATTTGTCGCCCTCAAAGTCCTTCTGCCACATCTAGCAGCCAGCGGCGAAGCGCGAGCGCGTTTCCGTCGCGAAGGCCAGGCCGCCGCCGCCGTTGTCAACGACCATATTCTCCCCATCTATGGCGTGGATGAATGGAAATCTTATCCTTATTTGGTGATGCAATACATTCGCGGATCGACGCTGCAACAACGGCTCTGCGAACGAGGAGCTCTTCGTTTGAAGGAATTGCTTCGTATCACCCTGCATGCCGCGAAAGGACTTGCGGCGGCTCACGCACAAGGACTCGTTCATCGCGACATCAAGCCCTCCAATATTCTTCTCGATGGCACGGTCGAACGCGCTGTCCTATCGGATTTCGGATTGGCTCGAGCAGTCGATGATACATCGCTGACTCGTAGCGGAATGCTCGCAGGTACTCCTCAATTCATGTCACCCGAGCAAATCCGTGGTGAATCGATCGATCAACGCTCCGATCTGTTTAGCCTCGGAAGCGTTCTCTATGCCATGAGTACCGGCATACCACCCTTTCGTTCGGAGTCGAGCTACACTGTCATGCGGCAAATCATCGAGGAATTTCCTCGACCGATTCGGGAATTCAGAGATGATGCTCCAGATTGGCTACAACGACTGGTCGACTGGCTCATGGAGAAAGACCCTGCTCGTCGGCCCGCTTCGGCGAAAGATGTAGAGCAGCTCATCGAAAAATGCTTGGCCCATCTCGAACAACCTCAGTTGGTGTCACTTCCAATAGAGTTGTCGCAATCCAAAGTGACTTCGAAACAAAGAAATCCTAGGAGAATGATCATGCTGAGTCTCGCCACTTTCACCCTTGGCCTTCTCCCGTTTCTCGGCGGCAATATGCTACTCGAAGAAAGCGAAAATTCGCCCAACGAGCAACGTCAAGGCGAACAAGAGAAGCCCAACGCGATGAAGGACCTCAAAGGTTCGACCACCGCAGGATCCTATCGCATCGATCTGCTTGGCACCGGCTCGCTCGATGGAATGCAGTCACTCATGGATTTCAAGCCGGATATCAATATCCAAAACGGGCAAGGCAACTCATTCGGAAACATCACTACCAACAACTTCGGCAACTCGCAGACCTTTAACAACCAGAATGGTACCGGAGGAGCCGTCGGAGGCTTTGGAACCACGACCGCGGGAGGCGGCGGGGGTGGTTTTGCAGGCACAGGGGGCGCTACCTATTCAGGAGGTGGTATCCCTGCAAACCTGGGTATCGCTCTCAAGATCGAAGCGGATAAAGCGAAAGCCAAAGGGAAACGAGAGTTCGTCGAGTTGTCGCCAAAGATCAAGTTGACCAATAACGACGGAAGCACCAACGAGTCCGAAGACACCCGACCTCTTCGAACCAGTTACCCCCAATTCGAAAAACAATTTCCCGGTTGCTATGCG
>JBILVV010000085.1:0-13765 GCA_044370255.1 Pirellula sp. | reverse complement strand
CTCGGTTTTCCCCCCCCGCCCCCGGCGTCCTCCCTGGCTTCGACGCGAAGTTCCCAAAGGCAATGCCAATCACTTTACATGGGACACTCTGCGGGAGCTAAAGCTCGAGACGGTTTGCGAGAACGCCAAGTGCCCCAACCGCATGGAGTGCTATTCGCAAAAGACTGCTACGTTCATGATCATGGGGAATGTCTGCACTCGCCCGTGTGGTTTTTGTGCCGTATCCCGTGGCCGTCCTGATGCACTGGAGCTAGATGAACCAGAACGAGTCGCCGAGGCTGCATTCAGACTCGGTCTCAAACACGTGGTCATCACCTCGGTTACTCGAGACGATCTGCCCGACGGAGGAGGCGAACATTTTTATCAGTGTGTTCTCGCAGTCCGCCGCAAAACAGGAGCAACCATCGAAGTCTTGACCCCAGACTTTGTGCAACATCGACGGGGACTCGACCGTGTGATTGAGTCGGCACCCGAGGTCTTCAATCACAATATGGAAACCGTACCGCGAATGTATCGGCGGGTCCGCGGTCCCAAAAGCGACTATCGCTGGACCCTCGAATTGTTGCGGTATGTCAAACAATCCAACCCTGCGATCCGCACCAAGAGTGGATTGATGCTCGGTCTAGGAGAAACGCGAGACGAGTTGTTGCAGTGCTTGGCGGACCTCCGAAGCTATGATTGCGACTTCCTAACCCTTGGCCAGTATCTCCAACCCGGACCCAAGTACTTGCCCGTGGCTCGGTATGTTCCTCCTGAGGAATTCGACGAAATGGGGGATCTGGCTCGCTCAATGGGATTCGTGAAGGTTGCATCGGGCCCATTCGTGCGAAGCTCGTATCATGCTCGAGACATGGCCGAGGGTGCTTAATTGAATGAAATCCACGCATCTCCCGCTCCCAGCAAAGCTTTAATTGCGATGCGATGGGTGATGGCCTGCCTCGGGATCGGTGCTGTCTGCTTGCAGGCGTGGCATTTGACCCGCATCGATCGGTTCGTCCTCGATCAGTATCTGAGTTTCTTCACCATTCAATCCAATTTGCTGGCCGCTTTTGTTCTGGCGGTTGAAGCCGCTGGTGGATTGGGGCTGAGCAGTCGACGTCGCGATAGCTTGCGCGGTGCCCTGGTCCTTTACCTTGGAATCACCGGCGTGGTCTATGCAGTCTTGCTAGCGCGGTTGCCGATGGTCAAGCAGATCGTTCATCCCTGGGCCGACATGGTGCTTCATTACGGCATGCCAATGTGGATACTGGTCGATTGGCTGATCTCCCCCCCAGCATCCAGGATTTCATTCAGGCGAGCACTCCAGTGGCTGATTTATCCGCTCACTTATTTGTTTCTGACATTGCTGCGCGGAGCATGGACCGATTGGTACCCTTATCCGTTCCTCAATCCCAACAGCCCTGGCGGTTGGCCATCGGTGGCGATTGTGTGTACGGTCATCACCCTAGCGGCCACACTGTCGATCTGGGGGATCTTGTACATGGGGCGCCTTAGAAACGGTTGGGGATCAGAAGGATCGGTCTGATCGGTCTGATCGGTCTGATCGGACCGATCGTGGGCGTTAGGCTTCGGTGGGGCGTTGGTTGTTGAACCAGTGACCGGTAGGATCTCCGCCTCGTACCCAGACTCCTTTTTCGTTCCATCGCATCGCCGCGCGGACGTCTGCGGTGCAGTAACGCAGGGTTAGCCCACACCGCCGCCGGTCCGATTCATTCGCTTCCGATCCATGTAGCAAGAGATCGTTATGGATGGAAATCTGACCCGCCTTGAGCTCGTCATAGACCACTTCGCCGTATTGCTCGGCGTTGTCGATCGATTGGTTCAGGACATTGTGATCGTCGTTTTCGCTCGAACGATAGGTCATGTGACCGAAGTGATGCGAGCCAGCGACAAACTTCATGCACGCGTTGGCTCGATCGGCATCGTCGATGGCGAGCCATACTGTTGCAGCCTTCGATGGCGATAGCGGCCAGTAGCTCGCATCTTGATGCCAGGCAACGGTCTTGCCATCATGCGGCATTTTGCAAAAGAAGTGCGAGCCCCATGCGATCACGTTTTCCCCGAACAGGTCGGAGATGTAATCGACAATCCGAGGATTGGTGAGGATGTCGTAAACCGGTCCGTATTTCAGATGCGCCGATGAGATGGAGTAACTGTCTCCTCCCGCAGCGATGACACGCACCAGCAAGTCGTCGAAGTAGGCCCGAATCGCATCGATCTCCGAGGGTTGGAAAACATCCAAAGGTGCGATGTAGCCCAAGCGATTGAATTGCTCTACTTGGGGAGAGGTCAGAAACCTCGGCCGATCGTTCGATACCGGATAGAAACGCAGATCCCTTCCGAGAGCCTTGAGTTCCTGTTCATCAGGCAATATTTGAAACTGAGACATTCCTCGAACCCCTCTGCAGAATCATCCAATCAACGCATGAAACCGACACGAAACGATTTGTATACGATCTTTCCGGATTCTATACAATCCGTAGCGAGGGCAATCCGTTGGCATAATGGCCCGAATCTTTAAAGATCGGGAGAGCGGTCAAGCATCCTGGCGAGCAACTCCATCGGTAAACCCACCACATTGGTCGGCGAACCGCTCAGCAGTTCAATCCAAGCCGGCCCGTCTTGAAAGCCGAATGCACCGGCTTTTCCTTCCCACTCGTCGGTGTCCAGATAACTCTCCAACTCGGCATCTGAAATAGTATCCATGCGCAATTTTGAGACATCGACTTGTACCGATCGAGCCGCCGTCTCTTTGTTCCAAAGGCACAGGCCGCTGTAAACCCGATGTTCGCGGCCACGGAGTCGCGAGAGCATGTCGCGCGCATGCTCACGACTTGCAGGCTTTCCCAAGATGAGTCCACAACATTCCGCGACCGTGTCGCAAGCCAGAACCCAACCGGTATCGATCTTTCCAATGACGTCGGCCGCTTTTTGATACGCCAACCGCGCGACCAACTCGGGAGGTGTTTCGCGCGAGCAAGTACCACACTCGGCGTTGGGATCGGGCTCGACCACACGGTATCGATACCCCCAAGTATCGAGCAAACTGCGTCGCCTGGGAGAGGAACTCGCCAGGATCAATTCGCGGCGATCCGGCAAGAATCCAACGGGGGGCGAAAACGTTACCTCCATTGCTATCAACCGAATGGACGACCGGGCCCTCCGGGAGGACCAGGATTGCCGGGACCAGGATTGCCGGGACCAGGTTGTCCGGGAGGCTGCGGTGGGAGACCGAGTCGCGGACGCAACTGCTCCCAAGACTGCTTGAGCGAATCGAGCATCCTCCAAATGTGACCAGCACCCATGAATACTCGCGCGCTGACCGCTGACTGAGGATAGAAGTTGGTGATGAAGTCGAAATGGAACTCGTAAGGACCATGACCGATCATCACAGCGTTTGCATACGAGCCACTCAAGATCTCGTCCCGAATCTTCAGTTCGTCATAGATCTCCTGCGGGTTGTGGCGGCGGACTGCACCGGAGGGTTGCGATGACGCAGGAGAAGCCGGACTCTCACCGGGGGGTTCGTTCCTTGCGGTGGCACCACCTACCCCTCCAGCACCATTCGGATTGCCCGCATCGGATGCGAGTCCCGATCCGGATTCGGCGGACGCCGCAGGAGGCGAAGGGGATTGCGGTACCGGTGTACTCGTTCCGGCCGAGACGATGTGGCTATCGACCGCGAGCGAGATTACCGGAGTGGAGCCTGGCAAATCGCCATAGCGCTGACGATAAAGTTCAACATTGGTGGAGAGTGCTTCGATAAACTGAGGCATCACCATGTGCGGCAAAACAATACGCGCTACGATCATGTTTGGGCGGGGTAGGTTGCGCACAAAATCGAGCACGAACTCGGTGCCACCAGTGACGACGATCACACCCGTGCTGATGTCCCCCCTGGCAACATGCTCCGTAACACGGGCTCGAACGGGGGGAATTTGATCGTTAGGATCTGGACGATCCTCGGGGGATGGAGGAATAGGCATGACGCATTCTGCAAATAGCTCGAGTCCATGAAACGATGATTATTAACCGCCCGCAAGCCTCCTACGATAGCACATTGGCGGGCGGTTGTCCCGTGGTAGTCGCGGCCGCATTTTCCTTGAAAACCCTATCCAGGATGCCGTTGACGAACTGACCCGAATGTCGATTTCCGTAACGTCGGGCAATTTCAATCGCTTCGTTGATCGCGACTGGACCCGGTACTCCACCATGGATCATCTCGTACGTGGCCATGCGAAGTACATTTCGATCGATAGTTGCCATTCGCTTGATGGACCAGTTCGCCGATTGTTTTCCTAACCGCTTATCGAGTTCTGCTCGATGCTCCCGAACTCCTTTCCACAGCTTCGTTGCAAACTCGATCAACGGTCCGTTTTGCAGGAGACGACGCGAGATAAACTCCTGAGCATCCGCTTCCTCTCGCAACGGGTGCAGATCCTCTTCGAATAGGACTTGCAGAACAATTTCGCGAGCTCTTCGTCGTGTGGTCATAAGATAACGTGAGGTGGATTCATGAGAGCGACAACTTCACGTCGCGGGTGCGGGCGTAGGCAGCGAAGCGGATCGGCACAACATCTGATCGACTTCGTTGGAGACGATCACGCCGTAGTTAATCGCGCCGAGCCAACCGGACATGATGATTCCGACACTTCCCGCGTGATACAAGCCTGGTACTTGTTGTGGCAAGGCTCGAGAGACCGCCAACCCCTCGAACTTGGTTCCAAAACTGGCGCCAAGCTGGTGCTTGGTGTAGTGATGGAATGTCTTGGGAGTGGCAGCATCGATCAGTTCGACTTTATCGCGGCAGTTGGGTACGTATTTTTCCAGGGCATCGAGGGTGGTCTCGATCAAGTCTTTCTTGCTGGCTTGGTATTCTTGATCGTTTAAATCGGCCCAGTCGCTCCAATTGGCATTGGTGCTGCTGACGATCGCATGCCGCTGCTTGCCATGAGGGCGCGTACGAGGATAGTAGAAACTAAAGGTGCGTGACGTGATGTTGCGATCGAGTAGCAGTTCGGTCCGGAACAATGATGCCGTCGAGCAGAAGAGAAGATCTCCCGTCTCTTCAGGTATTTCCACCCCTGGCTTGAGTGCCATGTAGACTTGGGTGCTGCTGTTGTTGAGTCGAACTGCTCGCGCGTCTTCGACGAACTTGCTATCGAAATGCTCTGAACCAACCAGGTTGAAAATGGTCGATCGCAGATTGGAATTGCTTACGACAGCTCGGCACTTAATCTCGCGGCCGTTGACGATGACCCCTTCAATACCTTCGCGCCCGACAAGGATCTTTGAGACATCGCATCGTATTCGGGTGTCGACACCGTTGCGTGTCAGCTCGGCTTGCATCTTCCCAACGAGGTCGTCGGTCCCACCTTCGTAGATAAACACCCCTTTGGCCATAAAGTTCGAGAAGACGATGCCATAGGTGATAGCTGGATCCTCGAGTGTCGAGCCGTTGGCATAGGTGATCGGTTCCATCAACAGGCGAACGATGTCTTCGCGACCGGGGAAAAATTTCTCGAACAACTCCCCTGTCGTCAGGGACTGATCGTCGTAAAAATTCATGCCTCGCGCAGTATCGAAGAATCGAGTTACCTCTTCGCGTGCGACACCAAACTGACTCGAAAGCAGATCGGTGAAATCCTCTCGGTTGTAAGTTGTTGTGAGGGAGAACATCGGATTGTCGAACCGAATCCGATTGAGTTGAACGATGTTGGAAGCGATTTCATCGTTCCAATAGCGCTTGCAACTTTTGAGCATGCCATATGGAAAACCATGCAGCGAGATGTCGAACGTATGACTACCTGGGCGTTTGAACCATGTTGCCAAGCCACCGAGCTTGTAGTGCTGCTCGAGAAGAAGAACGCGATGACCGGCACGGCCGAGTATGTTCGCAGCGGTCATCCCTGCCAGCCCGCTTCCGATCACGATCACATCGTACTCAGGGTGGACCCCGGCTAGGAAATCTTTCGGCATATCAAAGAACAAATCAAAGGGGAAGACATCTCGATCTTGAGTGCGGATGAGAGGGGTCGAACCTCCACGGCCGTATGTATTAGGCCACTAGATCCTGAGTCTAGCGCGTCTGCCAATTCCGCCACATCCGCAAGTGCTGGTTTCCATACCCGAAGGGAGGGGCGAGAATATCTCAAAAAATCGGAACGGTCAAGCCGAAGGTCAGTTTGGCAACTTTCCCAAAAGAGGCGTTGGTCGATAATCGTGGTCCCTCTTTCTAAGGACTTTGGCCGATATGATGCGGTCCGGGTGCAAATGAGGATCCTTGCGCTGCTCGTCATCGGTCAAATTGACTTCCTTAAGCAACCCGAGAAACTCGATATTTTTGACGATCCTACCGAAAACGGTGTGTTTGCCATCAAAGATTGGTAGCGGTGAGAAGGCGATATAAAACTGTGCTCCACCGCTCTTGGGATTCACGTCCTGTGTGTCGGGATCAATCCCGAGCGGGATTGCCAATGAGCCCCGAAAATGGCGACGAAACGTGGGAGCATCCCCTTCGAATCGGATCGAATATCCCGCCGTTCCCTTGCCATCCCCTTTCTCGCACCCAGTCTGCGTGATGAAGTGCCTGCGCACCAGATAAAACAACTTGCGATTGTAATATCCATTTTCAACCAGATAAATAAAGCTGGCTACGCTCTCAGGTGCATCATCCTCAAAGAGTTCAATTTCGATGGCTCCTTTCGAAGTGAGAAACTCGACGCGCGGATTGTTTTTCCCTTCATCCTCTTTGCGCCGTTCGAGCTCTTGCTCCCAATTAGCTTGCATCTCAGGGAGGGTCGCGAGCATTTGCTGCTCGACTTCTGGAAGTTTTCCCCTTTCGGCGAGTTTGGCCCAAGCAGTGGTCGCTAAGTCCCAATCGGCTTCGATAAAGCCTGCGTATCCAGCATGGAGCAGGACGTCGTCCGTGAGGAGTTGTTCGCAACAGAGTACCGCCCGAGCCCCGCGTGCCCAATGGTCGCTTCGATCTGCAGGCACTTCGGTGACCAACATATCGCGAAGCATCAGGGCTACCGTTTCGTAGCGAGCAGGGTCGCTGAGAACCAAATCGGAGGCTGCATTGCGAAAGGCGACAAGCTTTGAGTAATTGCTATTGAGTTTTTCAAGCCATCGATATCGCTGAGAGTCATCGACATTCTTGTCGAGTCGGTACTGCATCCGCGAGTGGATTTCAGCAAATTCCGACGTCGAAACGCGAAAGTCCTGCATGGCTTTACGGTACGCTTCTGCCAACGGGGATTGATCATCCTCGGGAATCAAGCCAAAAGTCTGCAGGCGCGTTTTTTTCGCCTCGTTTTCCTTTGCTTGTTTGGCGAGCGATCGCTCGTAGCGTTCCTCGGGCGTTAGCGATTTCTTGGGAGGAGCAGTTGCATTGGCTGAATTGTTTTCCTGCCCCAAGACAATCGATGCGGACAGTGCGCATAGACAGACTGCACTGCAAAGAGAATACTGGATGGCGAAGTAGCTTGGTTTCATGGACAACGGATTGCAGATTCATTGATGAAAAGGACAAACCCCTAATATGCCGCGGCCTCCCAAATCCGAGACCATTGCACTTCGAATTATCGCTGGGGATTTGCGATCTCGAAAGATTCAATTCCAGTGCGATCAGCGGACCCGACCGATGAAGGACCGGACCAGAGAAGCGGTCATGAATCTACTCGGTGGTACGTTTCCTGACACCTACGCGTTCGATTTATTCGGCGGATCGGGCATTTTGGCCTTCGAGGCCATTTCTCGAGGAGCGAAGAAGGGGGTGATCTGGGAGATTTTGAGACCTCGGGCAGCGGATATCGTTCGTTTCGCAAAGGAATTAGGGCTCCAAGACCGCGTGTCGATTATCCCGTCCGATGTCCTTCGCTGGACACGCGATGGCGGATTGGGCAGTCCCGCTTGGTCTGCTTACTACGATTCCCCGTGGCTTTTGTTCGTTTGCCCCCCCTATCGCATGTGGGAATCCGATGGCGAGGAATTACGAACCGGGATCGAAATGTGGCTCGCCGCCTGCCCCCCAGGCTCCTTGGTCGCCGTGGAGATGGAAGCGGAAACCGACGATCAGTGGCTCCCGGCGAGACTTTCTTGGGATATTCGCCGATATGCTCCCGCGAAAATCGCCATCGCGGAAACGGTATCTCCTTGCCCAACTCCCCAGACTTCTCTCCCTTAGCGGGTCGCCATTGCAGTTCTGGCTCTCCTCTTGGTATGCCCCACGATTCTACCTCGTCGAATTTGGAGGTGGGAGATCAAGGATCGTATGCCAAACCCAGATGGGCAAGAAATCGACAAGACCGCGAAGTCGCCAGCAACACTTCGAAACCATCGTCTGTTTCGGAGTTGGTCGCTCGTATGCCTATTGGTAGGCGTGATTCTGTGTCTGCCGACCGGTTGCGCCAGTCAGCGTTACGTTACCGAACGTCGCAATCCGGTGAATCCGCTCAATGACGCGCTCAGCCTCATGAATCGAAGCGGACCGCAACCGACCGGTCGGACATCTTCTCTATTGCGCCACTACGATCTGCTCGATGTATTCAAAAAATCACCCGAGGTAGCTCTCGATAAACTTCAGGAATTGACCTTTGAAGAGAAGGGGGCTGAGAAGATCTATGCGATCTCGGAACTTTCCTACATCGTGGGCAAACGTCTCGAAGTGGATGGGAAATACGGCGCAGCGCTCGACATGTACACGGTTGCTGTCAGCAACGCCTACCTCTACTTGTTTTGTCCGGAACTGGACAACTCGCGCAACCCCTACGATCCGCAGTTTCGCGGAGCATGCGATCTGTACAACACGTCTCTGGAATCGATGTTGAGATTGGTCCACAGCGAAGGTCCACTCACACCCGGCAATACGTATCGAGTCAGTACGGCCGACTCCAATTACGATGTCCAAGTCGTCAACCGTGGCCCTTGGGCGAATGCCGATTTTGGGAAACTCAAATTCAGTAGCGATTTCCAGGTCAAAGGGATCGATGCGAGCAATGTGACGTACGGGGTCGGCGTCCCGATGATCGCACTTCGCAATCGCCGTTCGCCCGACGAACCTGGCGAAAAATACTATCCCGAAGGATTATCGTTTCCCGTGACTGCGATTCTGCGAGTCACCAGTCCGCACCTCCACTCCACAAAGGATTTGCATCATCGCCATCCTTGTGTGCTGGAACTTCATGATCCTCTCGCATCGACCGATATCGAACTCAATTCACGACTCGTTCCCCTGCAAGCGGACCTCAGCACACCGCTTGCCTATTTCCTTGACAATCCTAAGTTCCGAGAACAGACCGATAGCACAGTCGGTCTCCGCGATGCCAATAAAACTGAAAAATATCGCGGCATCTACATGCTGGAGCCCTATGATCCCAACCGCATTCCGGTCGTGATGGTGCACGGACTCTGGTCGAGTCCGCTCACCTGGATGCCGATGTTCAACGATCTTCGATCTTTTCGCGAGTTGCGCAAGAATTATCAATTTTGGTTTTATCAATATCCAACCGGCCAACCTTTCTGGGTAAGCGCAACGCAACTGAGATCCGATCTGCAGACGATGCGTCGCGATCTCGATCCGCAATTCCAACATCGAGTATTGGATCAGATGGTTTTGGTTGGGCACTCGATGGGAGGACTCGTTTCTCGCATGCAAACGATTGAGAGCGGCAATGAGTTTTGGAGTATCCTCAGCGAGCAACCGTTCGAGGAAGTAAAGGGAAATGACGAGGACAAGCAAAAGCTCGCAGCAGCACTGTTCTTCCATCCCAACCCATCAATCCAACGCGTTATCACCATTGGTACTCCCCACCGCGGCAGCGAGTACGCCAACGATTACACGCAATGGATCGCCCGAAATCTGATACGGTTGCCAGCGAGCCTCATCGAACTGGGCAACTCATTGATCCGAGAGAATCCCGGAGTATTCCGAGATACCGCACTCCTGACAACAACTACCAGCATTGATTCTCTGAACCCCAAGTCACCTATCTTCAAAGCGATGCTGCAGGCCCGTCGCGCTCCCTGGGTCCGATACCACAACATCATCGGCATCGTGGAAAAATCTCAGTGGTTCGACGCCAAGTCGATAGAGTCCGATGGCGTGGTAACCGTTGATAGCGCACACATGAACGATGTTGTTAGCGAAATCGTTGTCGCCGCTCAGCATACCAGTATTCATTCGACCCCTCGATCTATTCTCGAGGTTCGGCGTATTTTGATCGAACACCTCCGGGAAGCCTGCAACAAACCGGAAATCGCATCCTGCCTACAGGTTCCTTCCTCTTGGCGAGATCCTCAGGCGGAGCCAGTTATACTAAACAGCCCGTGGACCTACGGCAGTCATGCCTCACCTCGCAATGCGACGGTCCCGTTTGCACCGTGGCGGTCACCCACGCTGTGGGGTGCCCCAAGCTATCGGTAGCAGAGAACTCACACCGAAACGGAACCCATGACCGATCAAGTGCCTCCGAATCGATCGAAAAGAAAAACTCGTCGGCAACTGCTTCGAACTTCCCTAGGCATCGCTGCACTCGTCGGTTTGTATACATGGCGACTCGAGCCCCATTGGATCGAAATTGTCCGAAGAACACTAGCGATAAACAATCTACCCACCAGTCTTCAGGGCTCGACCCTCGTCCAGTTGTCCGATCTGCATATCGGCCCCCAAGTCGACGATGCTTATCTACTGCGCGCGATGGACTTGGTTCGCGACATGAAGCCAGACATCGTCGTCTATACGGGTGACTTCGTCAGCTATCACTCAGACCTCGACGGCAATGTTTCGCAAATCATACCGCAATTAGCTCACGGTCAGATCGGAACCTTTGGCATCTTAGGGAATCACGACTATGGACGCGGCTTTCAAGATCGCGCGTTCGCCGATCGCGTCGCTGCCATGGCAAGCGATGCAGGCGTCACGATGCTCCGCAACGATCTGGCCTCGGTTCAAGGTCTTAATATTGTCGGCGTCGATGAGTTATGGGTGAACCGATGCCATCCGCAAGACTCACTGCAGACACTTCCGCCCGACCAAGCCGCTTTGGTCCTGCTCCACAATCCCGATGGCGCCGATCTCCCAATTTGGGAGCCATTCCGAGGATGGATTCTTTCGGGACATACCCATGGTGGACAATGCAAGCCGCCCTTCCTGCCACCTCCAATCGTGCCAGTTCGAAACCGGAGATATACCAGTGGCGAGTTCGATCTTGGCGATGGCCGCCACATGTACATCAATCGAGGACTAGGTCATCTACTGCGGGTACGTTTCAATGCTCGGCCAGAAATCACTGCGTTTACATTAGTATCCAAAGCATAAGCATCTGAGCGTAAGTCGTAAGTGAGGGATGGATTTATGTCGATTGCAACGTGTTCCCTCATGCGTTCCTTGCTCACTACGATCGGTCACTCTCGCGAGGTCGATCGAGATTCACAAGAAATTCCGCCGACCTCAACAGGGGATCGTCGTAGTGAAGCTGGATCACTCCCGATCGCTTGAGTTCCTCAACTTGCTTAATTTCCGCCGAATAAATAGCCTCCGAGATGCGGTTCAACCGCAAAGCCCGCTGAAACCATGTCATCACCAGCATCGCCAAAATCAAAACGGGCAGGGCGGAGAGTATCGCAGCCGTCGTTAGCATACTGAACGTTGGATGTGGGAAATCCTTTGAGGTTGACGAAGAATCCATCCACGCGTGATAGCTGGCGACCAAGTAATCGCGATAGATCGCCATGATCGGTCCGGCGAATAATCCCCAAAAAATCAATGTGGCAAGTAAACCGAGCCCTTGGACGATCCACTTCGGTGCACGTTGTTGTTCGAAAATGAGATCGAATGTTTCTCTAGCTCGTACCTGAAGCTCATCGACACCGCTTAAACGAATCATCAACTCCTTGGGTTGCTCGGGAAACTCGTTAGCGCCACCCTGAATACGGGCCACCGCTCGATAGAAGTGTTGCTGAGCCGGTTCGAGCTTATCCTGGATCTGGCGATGCAGTTGCTCGCGAATTCCGTTTTGAACTTCGTGCTGCGCCGCACGCGATTGCCCCCAGTTTCTCGCCCACGCCGCAAATGTACCGAAAATCGAAGGGATACTACCTGTCATCGACAAGAGCAACCGATCCCACGCACCGTGCGTCAAACCGAGAACGCCGAGCATCGTGCGGTATGGAAACCAAAGCAGGCTCGTGCTGGCTATGATGTCCGCCCTCACTCGGTCGCGTATCACCGTTTTCAAAACGCTTTTGGATCCGAGTACCGCTTCGATGGCTTGGGCTGGAAGCGATTCGGCAGCCGTATGCAAACGTCGCACCGACGATGAGAGTTGGGGGACCCGGGTTTCGAGCAACGCACCCACTCGGTGCCGTATTCGTTCGCTCGCCGCTGCTAATCGATGGGCTTTGGTGGCCGCGAGCGATTCCATGGTCTGCTTGGCTAATCGCTCCCGAAGATCAGTCGCCAACTGCATCCCAATACCATCTTCATCGCCGTCCGCTTCGAAGTCGGCGACCAGGATTGGTTCGAGAATTTTAGAGCCCGGAGCGCTGGCCCCCAAGGCCGATACATACCACTCCAAATCGGACCGCAATGACTCCGAGGCACGATCGACATGGCTTACCACCGAAGAGGCCGCACGATGAGAGAGCCCTGCGGGAGCGGCGCGATCGATTTCGTTGATCGGGGTGGAGTTGATAATGGGCAAACAGACCGCGCCATCAGTCAGTGCAGCCAGTTGAGCATGGATCGCGCTGCGCAATTGGTCCCTGCGAGCGACAATCAACTTGATCGGTGCTAGACTCATCGCATCGCGAGCATTCGCGGCCGCAACGGGATCATCGTCGGTATAGCCCGGAGTATCGATGATCATGTACGGCCGGCCCAGATCGAGCATGCAATGGGTCGGGCAGGGTACATACGCCTCTCGTTCCGCGTTGAGTCCCTCGGGAGGATTCGGGCCGATCCAAGTCAATTGCGAAGTCGCCTCCTTGGCCAGAACGCCGCTCGGAAGCATTTCGGAAATGCGACGGTCGAGAACCATTTGCTTAGCGATCCACGTCTTGCCTTGACCCTTCGCTCCAACAATCGCCACACTAGGCAATGCGACTCCTCGCCCCGACTGGATGTCGGAAACGGTCGCGCGATACTCTTCACACCACTGCACAATCGTATGGCATACCGCTTGATGACCTAGCAACCGACGGGCTGCTCGCTCGATTTCGTCCGCGAGTCGATCTGCTTCGTTCATGTTCGCTGTGACCGCTCCATTGTATCCAGTAGTTGATGTATCGATTCCAAATTCGATCGGTCGATCGTCATCGGACGCCAAGCACCGCACGGCAGATCACTAATATGACTTTCCTTCACCGGGATCGAACTGGAAACAAGCTGTCGCGAGCCTCCTCCCAGCTTCACGATCGTTGGTTCGCCACTGGCCGCACGCTGAAGCCCCAACTCATCCGTCAACACCGCAACCAGATCGGACAACTGTTGCCAAGCGCTCTCGGACTCCGCCATGGCAGGGACCGAATCGGCGCTAGCCAACATCAGACCGACCCCGGCAGCACCCGCGAAGAGAAGTTCCTTGAGCGATGCAAAGACGAGCACCGATGTCCCACCGAAATCGAGGGGGATCATGATCACGGCCAACAACGGCGCGAACAAAATACCCGCTGGAGCAACCCCGCTGAGAATGCGTTGGCGAACAGGCATCTCCGACCAAATCTTGCTCGTCAACGCGTCGATGTGCTGAGGCTCCAATTGCGC
>JBILVV010000084.1:0-13794 GCA_044370255.1 Pirellula sp. | reverse complement strand
GAGTCAGAATCTTCTCGAGCACACCAGGGAACATGACCTCGCCGAGTGCCAGATCGCGGATCCCCATTTCAAAGTGTTCTCGGTTTGCGTTCACGCTACCGAGCAAGAGTTTGTTGCCGAGCACCCATTCGATATTGATCTTGTCGCTTGGAACCGTAGTTGTTTTCTTGCCGCCGGTGATGCTGGTCCAGACCAATACGCCATTGTGACCGAGGCACTCCATGGCGTTGAACGCGATCTGAGATGAGCCAGTTGCATCGATGATCAAGTCGGCTTTGCCAACCTTGGCCGTCAATTGCTCGAGACTGACTTCGGAGGTTGGAACGTATGTGGCCTCCAGTCCCTCGACGATCGAACTCTTGAGGTGAGGCCCTTTCGCGCGAGCCAATGTAAACACCTCCAAGCCTCGAAGACGCAATACGAGCGTTGAGAGGAGTCCGATCTGGCCTGCACCGAGAACGAATGCACGGCGAGGGCTCCAGACTTTCATGCGGCGCTGAGCTTCGAAAGCTTGATAGAGAGCTTTGGCGGCACAACTCATCGGCTCCATCAGGACATGCAGATGCTTCAGTCCCTTGGGGACACGGACGATGTAGTCTTCGTGATCGACAAAGTACTCGGTCAGGTAACCGTGAAGGAGATTGATGCCCCGTTCGTAGTAGGTTTCTTCGCTTGTCATGTCGTACGTCCCGATCTTGTCATAGATCGAGCCGCCAGGACGACGAACGGTCGCAGTGACGTAGTCTCCCGGGCGGATATTGCGGACGTTGGGGCCAACTTGCTCGACGATCCCGAACGACTCGTGACCGAGAACTAGATAGTCGTCTCCCGGCGGTGGGTTGCCATACAGAGCGTCATTGATTTCGCGGTCGGTCGCATCGACGCCGACTTTCAGAACCTTGACGAGAATTCCTTTTCCGTCCGGAACCTTGGCAAGTTCCGGCATGGGGATATCGCGTTGATGAACGCTGTTGGGGGTCCCGGGACGAACGGCGATGGCTTTCATAGGAATCGTTGGCTGGAAGTGAATAAACAAGGGATAGATTCCAAGTAGTATAGCGGCGCGGATGCAACTCTCCCATGCGGCATCTCTCCCAAGTTCGAGCAAGCCAGCCTACAATGATCTCATGAGCAATAAACGTGTCGTGTTAGCCATGAGTGGCGGTGTCGACTCCAGTGTGGCGGCCCATCTGCTGCAGGAACAGGGTTATGACCTTGTGGGTGTTTTCATGCGCCACGGAGAGCAGTCGAGCCGAGCCTGCGATCTCGGTTCCGATCGGCCGAATCCGTTGTTGCCGATACTCGAAGGACGCTTGGATCACAAACAAGGGTGTTGCAGCGCCAGCGATGCGGCCGATGCACGGCGTGTGGCGGACAATCTTGTTATCCCCTTCTATGCGCTCGATCTCGAATCCGATTTTCGGCGAATCGTCGATTACTTTGTGGATGAATACCATCACGGTCGAACCCCCAACCCATGTGTCCAATGCAATAACTGGATCAAGTTCGGTCGGTTGTTTGATTACGCCGAGGCGGTAGGTGCCCAGTACGTTGCTACGGGACACTACGCACGGATGCTGGAAACCGGTGACCCCGACAATCCGTACGCTTTGCATCGAGGTTTGGATGACGATAAAGACCAAGCGTATGTGCTGACAGGTATCGCTCGATCGCTGTTGCCCCGGATGCTCTTGCCGGTGGGTGGCTATCGCAAGTCCGAGATTCGCCGCATGGCAAGTGAGATCGGCTTGCGCGTAGCCGACAAGAAGGATAGTCAAGAGATCTGTTTCGTGACCAGTGGCCTCCACGCACAATTCGTGCGGGATCGAAGTGGAGTCGACACATCGGGTGAGATCGTGACGACGGATGGTAGAGTCGTCGGGCATCATCCTGGCATCGAAGGCTTCACGATCGGTCAACGCAAAGGGATCGGTGTCGCGATGGGTTCCCCCTACTTCGTGACAGCGATCGATCCAGCGACACGTCGCGTCGTGATCGGTCCGCCGGAGGCTTTGGGGCGTACATGGTTGGAAGCCGATTCGTCGAATTGGTTGGTTGACTTCCCCATCGATTCACCACATGCGTGCGAAGTGCAGATCCGTTACAACTCCGCACCGGAGAAGGCGATCGTCGTCCGTGGATCCGACGATCGGTTTCGAGTTGATTTCGCAGTGCCGATGAACGGCGTATCGCCAGGCCAACTAGCCGCGGTCTTTGATGGGACGCGAGCACTGGGTTGCGGCTGGATCTCCCGCACAGGTTGAGCGGTTTCTGCTAAGAAGTGCCGAAAATCTCGCTGCATTCGTCGTGGTAAGAAACCGAGGCTGTTAAGTTGGCGTTGTCAAATCAAGAACGTGGAACGAAGAAGTCTAGCGCCCTATGTCTCATTTGCGCATCAAATGTCCAGCCTGTCAGGCTGCGTTGCAAGTCAAACAAGAGATGCGAGGCAAACAGATTGTATGCCCTAAGTGCCAGAAGCGTCTTCAACTCCCTGAGGCTCCGGGGATTCATCGGCGCTGGCATTGTGGTCTATGCCAGAAGAGGTCGAAGCGATGCGATTGTTGCCAGTATCGCGGCTATCATGATCACACTCAAGAGAAACGTCGAGGAAGCGCTTCGGAACATGAAAGATAATCGGCCTACACTTCCTACTCCTCCAAAAAGCCCTTCGCCAGATCCATCAGGATCTCCGCCGGATCAGTTTGGACCGCTAGAAGAGTTTCCTGGCTCACGTCGTTGAGTTGCATACGAGATGAAGTTGACGCATCTCGGCTAGCAAGTTCGGATTTGGCCTCGTCGGCCTCTTCGATTCCTTAAAACGAAACAGGGGATGCTGTGGTTAGCATCCCCTGTTGAATTGGTTGAAGACTCGAACCTAGGTGCGATTACTCGCGGTTATCGTCCTGAGACGGATCTTGGGCCACAGGCACCTCCACAATCCCCTTGTCCTTGCCTAGCATGATGAATGGCGGAGGTGAACCACCACCGGCGCTAGGTTGGTTGTAGATGTAAATGGCATCCAGGGCCTTGGTGATCCGCTGTGTGCACTCACCCAAGTGGGCTTGCGAGTAGGGATCCAAACCGGCACCAGCTGCCAACACCGTGTCGATCTTGCCCTTGACTTCCTTGAGTTGTTGCAACGAGAGCGAAGAGATCGCCTTGTTGCTTGAGCTACCTCCAGGAATGGCCAAATCGATCAGTCGGTCGAGGTGCTCGCGTTGCAGATTGCGACGCCAAGAGCTGATCCGGGGCTTACGCGGAGTTGCTTCCCCTTCGAATTTTCCATCCAGTTCGGACCAAATCTCGGTTCGCAGGCGATTCATCACCTCCGGCAACGTCACGGCATCTTGATCGCTTGGGACCAATTGCTCGTTGTCGTAAACACGGCGCAGGGTCGTCGGATTCATGACCATCGTCAATGCGCTGGCTTGAATGCCCAGGATACGGTCGTGGATCGGGAAGGTGGATTCGCCCATCGAGCGAACACCCTCATCGGCCCACTTGTCGACCGTCAAACGACTCAGGATCTGATTAGTCAATCCGAACGAATCGTCGCGGAACGCGTTTCGAATGACGAAGTCCAAAGCTTTCCGCTGCTGTTCGGCAGGTACCGGAATCAAGGATGGACGATTGCCTGGATCACCCTTCTTATCGCGATTGACCGTGGTGCCTCCCAACCAGTTAGCCATCATGCTGATGGATTTAGTTTGTTCGCCAAGTGTCAATTCATAACCGCGACGGGCTTTGGCCCAGCTGTCGCCATCTTTGACAAACTTGTCGAGCAATCGCTCTCGGTATAGCTTGACCAATCGCATTTGGTTTTCGCTGTAGTCGAGCGGATCCTTAGAATAGTCGTACCGACGAGCCAACGGATCGGGACCGCTGGTGTCTTCATCGGTACTGTACTGCATTTCCGGTTCGCTAGCTCGCTTCAGGATTTCCGGTAGCTTATTCTCTTCAGGCAGGTAACCGTACTCGATCGCCCAATAATCGTAGGGGCCGATGCCAATCATCGTGTAGTCACCCTTGGTCTCACTGTCGAGCTGATACGGCATATTGATCGGTATGTAATCCATCACCGATGTGGCGATCGTCTTCTGGCCCTTGACGGCGTTGGAATTGATTTCCTTCAAGGACAGGTAACCGGACGCCTTGAAGTTGTGGCGAAGTCCGAGGGTATGACCAACTTCGTGGGCAACAAGATCTGCCAACAAGGGACCTATGAAAGATTCAGGCATGCCGTCGAGCATGTCTTCCTTGGGCTTCTCGGCTTTCTTCTCTTCTGGTTTACCACCCTCGGCAGGCTTCGGATCCTGCATCAGTTCGATCAGGTCCAATGCCATACGAGCCATCGACATATCCATCTGCTTGCCGAATGCGGCGTTGCAGAAGCCATTGACTTGGCTGGTTCTTCCAACCAATCCATCGTATTGTTGGTCACCCAGTAGTCGCGAATCCACTTGAGTCAACGGATGCCCTGCGTAGGGAAGCTTTGCCTGAGCGGCATAGATATCCTGCAACCGCTTTCGTTCGGCTGGCGGAGCCAGTCGCACTCGCGGATCCCACTCGGGATGGGAGCCCAACCAGGCGATGGTTTCGGAGCTCATTCCTTCCATAGCGATTTCGGGCATCAAATCGTGATACTGGAAGTTGAAATGCCGAATCCAACCATCGGTCAACACGATATCCGCATCGAGGATTTCGCCAGTGATGGGATGCACGCGACTTGGTCCGATGGCAGTGCCGATATCATTATTGAGCCAGCGGATGAAGTTGTACTGGACATCCTCGGGATCGAGGTCCATTGTGTCCGGGGATCGAGGGTCCTGGTAGAGGACTTCGATCGCGTCGGAGAAACCGACCTTCTCAAAGGCTTTGTTCCAATACTCGATTCCTTGCTTGACCCAGCGTCGATATCGAACTGGGGTGGTGTGTTCGATGTAGAAACGAATCGGAGTGACAGGAGGGCTGACCTTCAAGCTCGGATCCCGCTTCTCCAATCGCCAGCGAGTGATGTAGCGAACGCGCTTCTTGTCGTCATCATAGCTTCCCAAGTCTGTGTAGTTCGTCACGAAGTAACCAACGCGCGAGTCCGCTTTTCGTGGGCGGTATCCGTTGTCCTCGGGAACTTCGCTCAGCGAGTAGTGAAGGGTCTGCAACTTGCCACCCGCAGTCACGACTTCAAACGCCAACTCCGTGTTCTTGGAGAACGGCTTGGCCTTCACGATCTTCGTGAGCTGCGGGTCTTGTATGCGAACCGAAGGACCGAAGAACTTCGAAGCCTGTCCGACAAACAGTGCGTCGGCATCGATCAGTGGACCACCGCGCGGAACCATCGCAACGATCGGTACATCGAGCAGTACCGTGTCGGTAAAGAGTCGCTTGACCGACGATTTCGATTCCGGCTCGCCGTTGGAGCGGATCTGCAACTCGGGCAGGATCAATGCAAGTCGCTTGTTGTACATGCGCCAATAAACATAGTAATCGCCCGCTTGGAGACCTGCGAAGCGATCGCCGCTGCTGACCGTCAGAGCGATGAAGTATTTCTTGCTCATGAAATCTTTGGGGATTTCCAGGAGCATCTGACCGTCTTTGTCTCGCACCCAGACGTTGTAGAGGGAGCCGCGGTCCGGGGATTTCGATTCCACCTTGGTGTACCCCTCCGCAACCTTCTCAATCGGAGGATAGTCGGGTGCCGGTGCGGTTGGCTCTGGTGCTTGTTGTCCGATCGCGGGAACGCATGCTGCTAGCGCCATGGCCAGCATCAGCCCGCATTTTCTTGCGTTTCGATCAATGCTCATTCGATGATTCCACTCAAGGTTTATAAGAAACGTACACGTCAAACTTGGCCTAGACCGACCAACGTCTTTATTCTGACTAAGCTTAGAACGCGGTCGATCGATGGTTTACCGGGGTGTCACGGGAAAGGAGAGAAGCTTCGGAGGAGCAATCCCTACAACTCCGATGCTCGGTTCAACCCGAAGACCCTACATCTGGAGTCCCCAGCTTTAACCCTGGAATTATTGCATTATTAACAGCCGGTAAAGATAGGTCTAGCGATTGCGGTGACTTTTCAGGCTATTGATGGAGTACGAATGGGAAGGGGAGGAAGCGGTCCCGATGGGGCAAATCGTTGGCTAATTGCTTGAGTTATCACTATTTCAACAGCGAAAAAGCAGGGTGTTGCTTCAATCTGTCGCGGTCTTTTCAAGCATCCCGACTGGTTCCGAGATGACGGTAGGACGATTCCAGGGTTACAATGCGTGCTCGGCGTTCGAGCGAACCCCACGCGACTCAACTCCTGCTAATTGTTGTCCCAATGTCCGCAAATTCTTTGGCGTTTTCACGCAGTGATGCCTCCGGCTCGGAGGCGATGGAACATTACAGTTACGACGATGCGGTAGTCCGGATGTTCGTGACTGCCACGATTTTCTGGGGCTTGATAGGCACCATCGCGGGAGTTCTCGTGGGGGTCCTGCTAGCAGCCCCTTGGATCTCGGAGGGGCTCCGAAGCGACGTTTCCCCAATCCTGTCGTTCGCGCGACTTCGTCCACTGCATACCAACGCAGCGATTTTTGCTTTCGCCGGAAATGCGATCTTCGCGGCCGTGTACTACAGCACCCAGCGTCTTTGCAAATGCCGCATGTGGAGCGATGTTCTGAGCCGCCTCCACTTCTGGGGATGGCAAGCGATCATTGTCGCGGCCGCCATCACGCTCCCTCTCGGAATAACGCAAAGCAAAGAATACGCAGAACTCGAGTGGCCGATCGATCTCGCGATTGCTGTCGTCTGGGTCCTGTTTTTCGGTCTCAATTTTATGATGACTCTCGTCAATCGCCGAGAACGGCACATGTATGTGGCTCTGTGGTTCTACATCGCCACGATTGTGACCGTGACGGTACTGCATGTCTTCAACAATTTGGTCATCCCAGTTGGAGCATGGACAGGAAGCGGCCTGTGGAAGAGCTACCCGATCTATGCAGGTGTTCAAGATGCTTTCATGCAGTGGTGGTATGGTCACAACGCAGTCGCCTTCTTCTTGACAACTCCGTTTCTGGGTTTGATGTATTACTTCCTTCCCAAAGCAGCAGAACGACCCGTCTTTAGCTACAAGCTCAGCATCATTCACTTCTGGTCGCTGGTGTTCATTTACATCTGGGCCGGCCCCCACCACTTGCATTACACCGCGCTGCCGGAATGGGCCAGCACGTTCGGTATGCTCTTTAGCGTCATGCTGTGGATGCCTTCTTGGGGTGGCATGATCAATGGATTGCTGACATTACGAGGGGCTTGGCACAAAGTCACGACCGATCCGATCCTCAAGTTCTTCGTGGTGGGTCTGACCTTCTACGGCATGGCAACTTTTGAAGGCCCCATGTTGTCGATCAAGAGCGTCAATGCGTTATCTCATTACACCGATTGGACGATCGCACACGTTCACTCCGGAGCGCTTGGATGGAACGGCTTCATGACATTTGGGATGATCTATTGGCTGTTGCCCCGCCTGTACCAGACCAAGCTGTGGAGCACCAAGATGGCCGAATGGCACTTTTGGATCGGCACGATCGGCATCCTGCTCTACATCATCCCGATCTACGTCGCTGGCATCACTCAAGGGCTGATGTGGCGATCTCTGAATGAGTACGGCGGCCTGAAATACACTTTCCTAGAAACAGTCCAGACCGTCGTGCCGTTTTGGTGGACGCGAGTCATCGCCGGTTCGCTCTACGTGATCGGTATTCTGATGTTGGCAATCAATGCCGTGATGACGTGGATAAACCGACCTGCCACCTACGAAGTACCGGTCTACTCCGCTCCTAGGTTGACTCGCGAACATGTCGATGCTCCGATTCCCCAAAGCACGCTCGAAGGGAAACCGGTCCTTGAGTTCGCGGCCAAAGTCGATCAAGTCACCCAAATGAATTGGCATCGTAGATGGGAACGTTTCCCTATTTGGTTTATGATCGCCACCACGATCGCGGTCCTGATCGCCAGCGCTTTGGAAATCGTCCCGATGTTCCTAATCCGAAGCAACGTTCCCACAATCTCGACGGTCAAACCCTATACACCTCTGGAATTAGCTGGCCGCGATGTTTACGTTTCGGAAGGTTGCTACAACTGTCACTCCCAGATGATTCGGCCAATGGTTGCGGAGAAGCTTCGCTATGGCGACTTCAGCAAAGCGGGCGAATCGATTTACGACCACCCGTTCCAATGGGGATCTCGCCGTATCGGCCCCGATCTGGCTCGCGAGGGCGGTTTGCAAAGCAGTTCTTGGCACTGGAGGCACTTTGAAAACCCGACCAGCCTTTCCGAAGGGTCGGTCATGCCGAGTTACCGACACTTGCTCGACCAACGGCTCAACTTCAACGCCATCACCGATCGCGTTCGAGCCGCAAGTTATCTCGGAGCAGACTACTCGTTCGATATTGAAAAATCTCCCGAGATCGCTCGGCTTCAAGCCGATAAGATCGCAGCCGAGATCATCGCGCAGGGAGGAAGCGTCGATTACAACGGGCAACTGATCAAGGATTCGACAGCGATTGCTCTGATCGCTTATCTGCAGCGATTGGGAATCGATCTGTACAAAACCGAAGAGCCCGCAGCAGTCCCCGCGAATGGAGCACCTGCTACAGCAACCGCGGCTGCCAGCACAAGCTCTGCATCCGAACCCTCGGATCACGATTCAGGCGCTCAGTAGGAAGGAATGGAAAGGGATCGAGATGCTCAAAGATGTTGTGTCATGGCTCGATTACTCGGTATTCGATGAACTCGCACTGGTGATTTTCGCAGGTTGCTTTGTCGCCATCGTCGCTTGGACCGTCTCCCTGCGACGGGAATCCACCCATCGCTACGGCTCGATCCCATTGAGCGACGAAGTCGTCGATCCCAGACCCCAGCAAAACACAAATCCCTCCTCGAACGGGAGACCGAACTGATGGCAGCCACCCCCACGGCACCCCAAAACGATGTCACCTTAGGACACTCCTACGATGGAATCCGGGAATACGACAACCCGCTCCCCGGTTGGTGGACATGGTTGTTCATCATCACCGTGGTCATTTCACCTATTTACATCTTGTACTTCCATGTCGGAGCAGAAGGCCGATCCTTGGAGGATCAATATCTAGCGGCCATGGATGCCAACACCCGAAAGAAATACAAGAAGATCCGAGACTTGACCCCCGATTCCAAAACAATCTATACCTACTCCCAAGATCCGGAGTGGATCGTTGTCGGCCAATCGATTTTCAAGGTCAATTGCGTCTCATGCCACGGAGCGGACGGAGGGGGATTGGTCGGCCCCAACTTGTGCGATGACAACTACAAGCACATCAAGGGGGTCACCGACATCTACAAAGTGATCAACGAGGGGGTCGCGGGAGGTGCCATGCCCGCGTGGGGAACTCGCATCGGCAACAAGAACGACTTGATCATGGTTTCCGCCTACGTAGCCAGCCTCCGAGGATCCAAGCCGGCCAAACCCAAAGGACCCGATGGCAGTCCGATTCCACCCTGGTCGCCCGATTGATTCACAACGCGGCTTGCCCCCCCGTTCGGCTTCATCCCCATACTTTCAGAAACAACCACAATGATCGAAGTCTACGAACATGCACTGATCGTTTCCGATAGCGATATCGATTTGGTTGGTCATGTCAACAATGTGGTTTACCTGCAGTGGATGCAAGATGCTGCATTAGCGCACTCATCCGCCCTCGGTTGGTCGGCAGAACGCTATCAACAACATGGCGCGGGTTGGGTGGCGAGGCTTCATCAGATTGAGTATCTGCAGCCAGCATACGTTTGCGATCGCGTGATCATTCGCACTTGGGTCGCCGATATGAAGAAGGTGACGTCGCTGCGGCGATACCACATGGTGCGGAACGACCCACCTAAAGATGATCCGAACGGCCCGTTAAAAGAAACGCTCTTGGCGGTTGCCCACACCAATTGGGCCTATATCGATTTCGCTTCGCGCATGCCGAAGCGAATTCCTAGCGAAATCGCTTCGGCCTACCAAATCGTTTCGGATAAACCTCTGCAAACCTAGCAGGCGAGTCCTTCTGCCCGAGCAATATCTCGCAATGGGCACTCGGGATGGACGATCTTCAACTGCTCGCACACACTCCTGCAATCGTGAGTGACTGCTGGCTTGGAGCAATTGTACGAAGCTGCAGGTTCCGAAACATGCGATGTCGCTCGGTCCGGTGAACCCTGACGAGCAACCATCGATCGCAGAGTTTTTTCAACCGCTTCCAGATCTCCCTGCTCCCACTGCGAACGAGCGGTCGTCAATAGCTTGGCAACTTCGCGCAATCGGTTCTGAAGATCCAAAGCCTTCTTGGCATCTTCGCGAGAAGACCCATTACCAACCAATTCATCGGAGACCAATTCACTGCGCAGAACCGTGATTTCACGCGGCGCATGAACACCAATCTGGACCCGGCTTCCCTGAATTCTCAAAATCTCAACCTCGAGATTCAAATCGGGAAACGTGATCCCATCCCCTTCCTGTCTTGCGAGCACTAGCATGGCAACCTCCTGTGTTGACTGCATATCAAGCCGCCTGTGTCGCTTCCTTGCTGTCCTTGTCGCCAATCTTTGACAACCTGTTCGTTATACCTACAGGGCCGACCGCGACACAACATCAATACTACGATCGATCGCGAACTTTCAGAAAATATTTCGTAAGTTAATCGTTTGCTAGCAATACTTTAAGTGAGTTCGAACAGAGAGTCGACGGCTGGGATGAAGGGGGTTGCCCCTGTTTTTTCTTTCACGGCTTTGGACCACGCGAGTGGGTCTTGTTTGATGGGTGGCCAAGTGTTGTAGTGGGTGGGCATTACCGTGCTGGGCGCAACCCACTGTATGGCTTCGATGCTCTCTTCGGGGCCCATCGTAAAGAGATCTCCGATCGGCACGATGAAGGTATCGATACCGTGCCGAGCGATCCATTTCATATCGCTAAAGGGTGCAGTGTCACCCGCGAAATAGATCCGATAGCGTTTTTCATTTGGGCGGAGGATTTCGATCACCCAACCTCCTGCGGTCCCGCCGTACGAGCCATCCGGCAGACTGGAAGAGTGAACTGCTGGCACCAACATAACGCGACCAAACTCCGTTTTCAAAGCACCACCGTGATTCATTCCTACGGTATGTTTGACATGGTGTTTATGCCCGAGCCATTGGGCGATTTCGTAGTTGGCCAAGACTGGTGCTCCGGTTCGATTCGCGATCGCTGCTGCATCTGCGATGTGGTCTGCGTGCGCGTGAGAGATGAGGATATGCGTGGGTGACAGATCGGCCGCTTTGCTGAGCGCTGCGGGGTTGTCATCGAGGAATGGGTCGATCAAGATGCGGCAGGGGCCGATGTGAAATCCCCATGTCGAATGGCCGTGCCATACCCCAAGGATTTTTTCATCAGCGATTTTCGAACTCATGCGAGCTTCTCCGAGCATCGATAGGGAATTGCAGACAAACTTGAAATGCGATCTTACGATGCCCATAAGGGGCCGTCAAATTGAGGTGCTGGCAAATTAACAACTGGCAAATTGAGAAGCGATCGATTCGAGGGGAACGCAAACTGATGTCCAAGTCGTGGAGCCTAGCGCGTATTCGCGCCGTCGATCGGATTGCGATGGAAGAGTTCGCAATGCCGGGGCTGATGTTGATGGAGAACGCGGGCAGAGGCGCGGCCGATTGGATACTTGCTCATGCTCCCGGGCAAATTCGCGCGGTGATCCTGTGCGGCACCGGCAACAATGGTGGCGATGGCTTGGTGATAGCTAGGCACTTGCATGCTGCACATGTAGCCGTGGAGGTGTGGATGATCGGCGATGCATCTCGAATGACTCCCGATACCCGTTCAAACTATGCGATTGTTTCCAACACGCGGATTCCATGTCGATGGATCCCCCTCGATGCTGCAATCCCCACCGATGCTGGCGCTACGACCATTGTCTCGGATATTGCGCAGGCGGATCTCATCATCGACGCATTGCTGGGAACGGGTTCAAGTGGTCCTCCTCGGGGTGCGATGGCGATGGCGATTCGAGTAGCAAATGAGTCCGCTGCTCGGCGGTTTGCCATCGACATACCCTCGGGATTGGATGGCAGGACGGGAGTCGCATACGCTCCCACATTCCGGGCAGAGGCAACACTCACTTTTGTAGCTACCAAGAACGGCTTCGATTCGCCGAATGCTCTCCCGTATGTCGGTCGAGTTATCGTTCTGCCGATCGGTGTCCCCCCTGAAGTGATCGAAAGAACCGAAGCGATCGACAAAACCTGCGAGGTCCCAGAGTGATTTATCTATGGATTTCGGTCCTGACGTTGTCGAACGCGGTCGCTTGGTTGGCGAATTTATTGACGTTGCCTGGGAACTGGATCATTTTGATCCTGTGTGGCATCTACGCTTGGTTCTTTCCCGAGGATGCGGGAAGTGGCATCGGCTGGATCGGCTTGGCGATCCTCGCTCTGTGCGCCGTGGTGGGCGAGGTGATTGAGTTCATCGCCGGAGCCGCTTTTGCAGGAAAGCGCGGGGGAAGCCGCCGAGGGATGGCCTTGGCGGTGGTCGGCACAGCGGCGGGAAGTCTGACCGGAGCCGTCATCGGCGTTCCGATTCCGATCCTAGGTCCGGTGATTGGAGCCCTGCTCGGAGGTGCAGGCGGGGCCTTTGCCGGAGCTTGGCTGGGTGAGATTTGGAAGGGGAAAACGGCGGCCGAAGGGGCACACGTCGGGACCGGGGCCATGATCGGAAGGCTCTTGGGGACATCGGCAAAGCTGGTTATCGGAGCTGCCATGGTGGTGATCGCAACGGTGGATGCGATCTGGTGACCATTTGCCCTTTTGGCAATAGACCTTTTGGCAATAGTTCATATAGCAACGCATCTCTATCTCGACATGCAGGGCTTTTGTTCGAGACGGGTTCTAGGTCATAATGGAAGAAGTCGATAGAAGCCTTTTGTGACTCCCCCCGCTACCTCAATCATGGAACGACCATGTCCCACCTATCATCTCTTTCGAATTCGTCGCGCCGGGATTTTCTGATCCGATCGGCGGCCTCCTGCATGGCCGGTTCTTTGATCGCAGGGCTCAGCCGCACCGCGCTCGCTTCCGTTCATCCGGCATTGAGCGCACGCGAAACCGCACTCGGCTTTCTATCCTTGCTCGGAAAAGATCAAACGGCCGCAGCCCGTATTCCCTACGTCGATGCTCGTCGTCCTCAGTGGCACTTTATCCCGATGGAGACACGCAAGGGGCTTCCGCTTCGCGAGATGAATCCGGCTCAGCGCGAGGCAGCCTTCGGCATGATGGCGAGCATGTTGAGCGAAGATGGGTTTCGCCGCGCCGTCGACATCATGGCCTATGAAGCGATCCTGCTCGAACTCGAAGGCCCCGCGCACGCCAAACGCCGCGACTACCAGAAGTTCTACTTCGCGGTCTACGGAAACCCCGATCCGAAAGAGTTGTGGGGTGTCAGTGTCGAAGGGCACCATTTGTCGATCAACCTGACCTTCGATGGTGACCGAGTGGTTGATTCGACGCCTCAATTCTTCGGCGTCAATCCGGCAACCCTCCGCCGCGATTTCGAAACGCCCGATCCGTTGAGCACTGACAGCAAGCTTCCCTTCGCCAAAGGCAAACGCTTGCTCCTGCCCGAAGAGGATGCGTCTTACGAGTTGTTGCAATCGCTGGCCCCCTCCCAACGAAGCCTCGCGATTTTCTCCGAGGATTGTCCGGAGGATATCCAGTGGCCCGGTCAACCGCAACCGGTACCGGCGACCCAAGTCG
>JBILVV010000442.1:0-3964 GCA_044370255.1 Pirellula sp. | reverse complement strand
CGGCCGCAGGTACTACCACTATCAACAATGATAGGACGGACAATGGACCGATCAGCCATAACCATCGGAGCGTCGGAGAGATTTTCCATCCGTATCCGAGAATCAGTAGCGGACCTGTGATCACGAGCAAGCCGAGCCACGGAGCCCAAAACAGATACGATCCGACGATATCGTAAAACGACATATTGGAATTAGATCCGTGGAACTTCGATACTGCGCAGCAACGCTTTCAACTCGGAATCGACTTGCGTTCCTTCGACTTCCGCTTCCGCGTTGAGGATCACGCGGTGCCGAAGGGCGGGCAATGCGATTTCCACGACATCATCGGGAACCGCGAAGTCCCGCCCCTTAAAGGCTGCCAACGTTCTCGCCCCTTGGACCAGCGCAATACCCGCGCGAGGCGAGGCACCCAGGTGAAATGTCGGCCAGGATCGGGTGGCTCGAACGATGCGATTGATATACCTGAGCAGTTGCGGTTCGACACGAACCTGGGCGTTGGACTCGATCAGCTCAAGGATCGTTTGTCCGTTGGTAACCTGAGAGACCTCTCTTTCGAGGATGTCGCCGAAATCGATTTGTCGCGAATGCAAATCGAGAACCCGCACTTCCTCCGCTTCATCGGGATAATTCACGATCGCCTTAAACATGAAACGGTCTAGTTGAGCTTCCGGCAACGAATAGGTCCCCTCGCTCTCGAGTGGGTTCTGGGTTGCTAAGACGAGAAAGGGTTTAGGAACCGTGTGGCTAACTCCATCGATCGTCACTCGCCGTTCTTGCATAATCTCCAAAAGAGCGGCGTGCGTCTTAGCTGGCGACCGGTTGATTTCATCCGCCAAAAGCAACTGGGTAAAAACCGGACCGGCGCGGAAGCGAAAATCCTGAGTCTTCATATCGAAGATGGGCGCGCCCGTGACATCGGATGGCATCAAATCCGCAGTGAATTGAATGCGGCCGAATTGACATCCCAAAACGCGGCCCAACGTCCTGACAAAAAGGGTCTTGCCCAGCCCCGGAACCCCTTCGATGAGCAAGTGCCCACCCGAGAACAGCGATACCATCGCCACGTTGACCAATTCGTCTTGCCCAACAAAAACTTTGCGAATCTCAGTCAAGGCTGCATCGTATAAGACCTTGGCCTTACTATCCGCTAGGGAGGCGATCGGCGGCGTGGAATGGATATTGGTTTCAACAGGGGGTATTTCACTCATTTTTCAAGCCTAGAGAGTCGCAACGGGTCAGTCGGACGGCAGCCGATTTTATGATATTGTGTAGGGTTGTGTGGTTGCCTAACGCGTTTGTTCACAGATTCGACGATCGAGCCTCGCCAGGAGGGGGAGCACTTGACTGTAGAAACAGGGTCAACGAGCGGAACGATTGTAGCCGCAACAGACTGGCCTGTGCCTTGGGCTGCCGCTATTTGTGATTGGCTCGGGGAAATCCAGGTGGAGTTGCCGGGGGGAACCTACCTCGAAGGTTGCGATTTGCTTGGGATTATGTCTTCGCATGATTCCAAACATGAGCCGCTGGCGGCTTGGTGGGAGTTGACTTTAGAGTCGGCGCTGCGGTACGCAAAGCGATCGCAACGCTCGGTCTTTTTCTCTGCAACCAGTCCCTACGCGGACCGACTTCGCCATGCATGCGAACGATTCGGATTGCCGTATCTCAAACTCTGTCGCAACGATGAGATGCAATCGGAACGCGGACTACATACCGCGACTTTACGATCCCAAGGAAATCCTCTGCCGAATCGCGAGGACTTGATGGTTGCACGACTCGAGGATCGCGCCATCGCCATCCTATCCCATCAACTCTTCGGTTTACATGTCAGGCAGGGTGGGCGAATCGCCCGTTTAGTGGAGGCTCGACTCGCTGAACCGATGATGACACCCGGTTCGACGATCGTTGCCGTCAAGGATCGAACGATTCGAGCGGCACGTACCAAGCGCTCCCAGGCTGCCTTGTGTTTGTCGGATCGCGGTGCGGTTCTTTGGATGCACCACCAAGGTAAAGATGCAATTCGGTCTGATGCTTCGATAGGAACACGGGTGTGGGGATGCGATCGACGAGGGATACCGTCGACTTGGATGCCCTATGGTCCTGCTTCGTCAAACCTTCTTAACTCCGAAGAATTCTTGGTCCATTTCACGCGCGGCAGGCAGGGAACTTGGCCCGACCAATCCCAGGAGCACGTTTTTGACGAAGCCATTCGATTGGAATGGTATGCACTCAAGGCCCCGTTGCACACCTTGCAACGAATACTCTCAACACAGCGCTTGATCGCTTCGTCCTATTTGCGACGCGGCAGTGTCCGTACCGTTTGCTTTACCGCTCAGAGCATACGGTCCATGCTTGAACATCGCGAGTTTCAGTCGCATATCGGCCGCTGGGACTGGGAGCCTTATGGCATCGCCATTCGGCGAAGTTGGCTCGCAGATCGCGGAGCACGTCCCGTTCGATATCTGCCTGGAGATATGTTGAGTTCATTACCTATCGAAGAACAAGCCTTTGGTCAACCATTCCCAAAAGACGATCGCCATCGCGACTGGAGCATTGAACGGGAATGGCGCGTAAAAGATGACATTCGATTATGTCAAATCCCCGCAGATCAAGCCTTTGTCTTCGTGCAGAGCAGAAGCGAAGCGATGATCCTATCAAGTCTGTCGCGATGGCCGATCGTCTTTCTGTCCCGGGATAACACTGACTAGCTACTTCACTTCGTTCAAACGAAAAGCATCATGCGCTTCCGACAGTCGCACGCGGTAACCCAGTTCCTTCCAGCAGCGGATCAGCGATTGACCGAACGCCGATAGATTGCGATCCAGAGCGCGGGATATCGACTGTTGTAAATCCAACGCTACTTGTTGCTGAGCTCGAAGGATCTCACGGGAATCGATCGTTGGGGTGGCTTCACAATCACTAACGCCAGCGACCGCGCTATCCTCCGGTCCTGCTCCGGACGCGCGGTCGCTCGCCTGATCGAATTCAGTGGGTTGGCTGAACTCTGCTGGTTGACTCGATTCCTTTGGTTGACTCAAGTCGGTGGGTCGACTCAAGTCGGTGGGTTGACTGTGTGCCGATGAGGGAACCACTTCGTTGGAATCAATCGTTTGAATGGAGTTAGTCGGTTCCCTCGGTACTCTTGGGTCGCCCCCCTGGACATAACTGGAGTCCACAGGCTCGCACTCACCCATCCACTCGCACGGTGAGCTCGTCTGGCTGGTATTGATTGAATCCGACGAAGAATTGTTTGCAGTCGCTGAGGTCGAATCCTCCCCGGACCTCGTCTGCTCTTCACCTGCCAAAACACTCGATTCGGTCAAGGGTGTAATCGCATCGCTCAGCGGATAGGGTGCGAAGACACAATAGTCTCGTGCGAAAGTTGTCCCTCCCAAAGAGTCGATGATTCGATCGCTGGGAGATGCGACTCGGCCAGCATCGATCGCTTGTTGCTCTTTGAGTGCTTCCTCATCGGCTGTCGCATCGGCTGTCATGTCGACTGTGAACACAAAAACATTCGCATTGCGGAACCGCGGGCTGGGAATGTAACCAAGGCAATGCTCTTGCGTGGCGTCGGCGGCAGTCTCCACATCATCCCATGGGGAGTCATTATTGATGGGACTATCGATAGACACGCGATGGGCCAGCCCGCGGCCAACTGCTACGAGACTCGAATTCCACTCCCGCATCACTAGAGCAAATCCTTGACTGAGCGATTGCAAGGACCAATTGCGCAGGGACTCTGCCGACGAATACCATCGATTCCACTGCTCGATTGCTCTCTGCTGCTGTTCAAATCTTTCCGCCTCTGCTGCACAGTCCACCGCCGGATCAGTGCAGGTCCAGGTAGAGGACTCGCCTCGGTCGGTTTCAGCGACGATATCCTCGACCCCCAGCAACCGTGACGGGATATACTCCAGGCCCGAATCGTGGAGGAAACAAGCTCCGGTCATTGGGTAGTTGAGCA
>JBILVV010000083.1:0-13801 GCA_044370255.1 Pirellula sp. | reverse complement strand
TCGTTCCAGGCAATCGTAAATCCAGAAACTCCTGACGTTTGGCAAGCTGAGAAGTTCCGCTCACCTCTTTTTAAAATATTTGTCACGGTTGTGCGGAGTCAAGATTAACTTTGTTGCTTTCCGGATTTTTGCATCAATTTATCTAATTGCAATCTGTCCGAGCCCGCGCCATCCCTGGTAAAGATGTCCAGGGACACACACTGCACGTCGCGGCATGTTGCGGGGGGGACAGGGACAGGGGGGGCGGGGACACACACCGTGCGGATCGGTTCTCAGGTTCATGGCGGGAAAGTGTGTGTCCCCAAGCTTCACCCCCAAGCTTCACCTCGGTCTTATGTCAAAAAGCATGCAATCATGGATCACAGGGATGGAGTGTGTGTCCCCAGGGCTTTGAGACAGCCGAGTAGCTCATAGTTTTCGGACAGGCTCTTGGCAATATCGACAGCTTGGTAGAATCCTTTTGACAGGATCACCATCCGGTGCATAAACTGAATGCACACACAACGCTTCAGGCTTTCATTTTCGCGACATTTCCTTTTGCCATTTCGTCGTTATGCAATTCCTAGAGCCAACGTTGTTTACCCCCCCCAACACCCAGGCCGACATCACGGACGAGGAATTGGTTGCACGCTACCAAGCCCATCGAGACGCGTCCGATTTCGAGAAGCTGGTCCGGCGCTACGAACGGGAACTGTACACGTTTCTCCGTCGTTTCTTGGGAAATTCCCAGCACGCGGAGGATGTGTTCCAGGGGACATTTCTAAGTGTGCATCTGCGAATTGAACAGTTTGAACCGGGAAAGCGATTTCGCCCGTGGCTTTACGCGATCGCCAGCAACAAGGCGATTGACTTTATGCGCCGAAACAAACGGCATCAGCTTGCCAGTCTCGACCAAGGTTCCAAGCCTGGGGAATCGGACGAATCCATGGTCCAACGACTGTCGAGCACCGAGGTTGGTCCGGAGCAACGGGCGATAGTCAATGAGACCGCTTCTCGGATGCGGGCGGCAGTTCAACAACTGAGCGAACCGACCCAGCAGTTGATCCAACTCGCCTTCTACCAGGGGCTCAAGTATGCGGATATCGCAGAAATCTTGGAGATACCGATTGGCACAGTAAAGAGTCGGGTTTTCACCGCGATGCGCAAACTCAATGAGATCTGGTTGCGTATGCAAGAAGAGAATCGGTCGAACCCGACCTAGATCTACAGCACGGTTTGTTTTTCCGCTCGTTCTCGTCCCACGCATACTATGTTCGGCGAATCGCCTGAATTTTCCGACGAAACATTGTTAGGATATCTTCTCGGCGGGTTGCCCGACGAGGAGATCGCCCGAGTTTCCCATGCGCTTCAAGCGTCCGAGTCGTTGCGTCAACGACTGAACGATCTGAAAGTCCTGCTGGAACCACTCCAAGCTAGCGAAGAAGTCTTCGAGCCTCGGGCCGATTTAGTGGGAGATACGTTATCCCAGGTTGCTGAGCAGGAAAACGAGTCGAAGGTGGTACGAGCCGATTCCCCTGCCAAGGAATTGTCGGATCGGAAATCATTCGATTGGTCGGAGGTTCCTGTCCCCACGCGTATTGCCTGGATGGATAGCTTGGTGACGATAACAGCGGGGATCATCTTTTTGTCGATCCTGTTGCCGACGGTTTGGCATTGGCGCGAGGCCGCTCGCCAATTCGCTTGTGCGGAGAACCTTCGAAACGTCGGATTTGGCTTACTGTCCTACGTCAACTTCTCTCCATCGCGAGAGATCCCCCCGATTGATACCATCGGTCCCAAAGCTTTCGCGGGCATGTATGCAATCCACCTCAAAGACCGTGGTTTGCTGGAATCATCTCGATGGGTCCACTGCCCATCCAATCCTTCGATATCTCTGCAGGGTTACATTCCCACCAGCGAACAGTTCTTGGCCGCAACTCCTGAACAACAACACGTTCTCAGCTATGTTGTCGGAGGCAATTACGCCTACAACCTAGGTGTATGGATCGATGGAAAGTATCGTACGCCTCGGCTTGACGCCCCTGTTCGATTTGCAGTTCTCGGGGATATGTGGCCATCCAATAATGGAGTCGTCGAGGAATTTCGCGAACCGCCATTGCTGCACGGCGATCGTGCGGCCAACATGCTCTACAGCGATGGCAGTATTCGATTGATTCGCCTTCTATCTCATTCGGATACCGGTTTTTTCTCTCCCGCTTCCATCGATAATCCATTTCTAAATCGAGAGATGGAACAAGGGGTCGGTATCGGAATTCAAGATGCCTGTGTGGCCCCAAGCTATTGGCGGCCAGCAGTCTCGGTTGATTCTCGTCAGTAGAGAGACTTTCCCTAGTTGTCATAATCGTTCGAGCAAATACGTTCGATCTACGCTGGGCGGATCCCAGAAGTTGACCCAACTGGTCTGCTATCTACAATGCACTCTCCGATCGATTCTGAACTGAGGATCTCCTGCCATGCCACGTTGGTTAGCCGCTATTCCTGTCTACAATGAGGTCTCCTCGGTCCAGGGCGTTCTGGACGAAGTGATCAAGTACGCGCCCAATGTTTTGGCAGTGGACGATGGCTCCAGCGATGGGACATCCGAATTGCTGGATCGCCGCGAAGATGTAACCGTACTTCATCATCCCAAGAACCTTGGCTACGGCGCCGCCCTGAGAACCGCGTTTCAATACGCCATCGACGAGGGTTATGAAATTCTTGTTACCCTGGACTGTGACGGCCAACATCAACCCAAACGCATCCCGCGTTTTGTCACTGCTTGCAAGAATGCAGACATTGTCTCTGGTTCCCGTTACTTGAAGACCTATGAAGGGGACAGCGCCCCGCCCCAGGAGCGTTTGTTCATCAACAGAACCATCACCAAACGGCTCAACGACGAATTCGCATGGAACATGACCGATACATTTTGCGGCTTCAAAGCCTATCGCGTATCGGCTTTGGAACAGTTACGCATCACCGTGGATGGTTATGCGATGCCTTTAGAACTCTGGGCACAGGCCGCCTTTCTCGGAATGCGGATCATTGAAATCCCGGTTCCACTGATCTACCTCGATTTGTCCAGATCGTTCGGTGGATCGTTGGATGATGGTCGCATTCGATTGCAACACTACAACTCTGTGATCGACAGCAGCATTCGCGCGATGCTCGATCGAGGTTACGTCCTACCCACCCCGGCATCCGCATGTCGGGGAGAGTGTTGCTAGTGACCGGAATGGTCCGCAGTCGCGTGGAACCAACTCGGGCACCTCGAGGCAACAACCTCGCAACCATTGTTCCCGATCGCGATTCTCTCTCGGATTTGATTTTCGCCAACCGCGATTACTGGACTTCTGGGCGCGCTCCTTCGTGGATGCAAGATTTGCGCGTTTCCGCTCGACAACAATTGGCGGTGGTCGCTCGTCAACATACTCGTTCCTATCTTTCAGGTCAGTTGTTGCCTTTTCCCGACTTGTCGGAGGAGGGCCCTTGGATCGTCGGTGGCCATCAACCCGAACTGTTTCATCCGGGTGTCTGGTTCAAAAATATGTTGATCGATCGGCTAGCCAAGGAAACGTGCGGCTTCGGAATCCACTCGATCATCGATCATGACTTGGCCCGAGCGACCGCCCTTCGCGTTCCGGCTCGCGATAGAGAACGCAGCCTCGCACATGCTTCGATGATTCCGCTTCCGTTGCAACGCCCTGCATCCAGCGACGCGTTGCTCCCATGGAATGCTTGGGGAATCGATCGATCTCGGATTCCATCGACCATTCGAGAAATCGAACAAGCTCTTCGTTCCGTTGGGATTTCCCAACCGATGGTGCGGGAATACTTGGAGGAACTTGGTTCATTGTCGCCTGACATCAATGCAGCGATCGGTTTGTCTCAAGTTCGACATCGGATGGAACGCCGGAACGGAATTGGCAACTGGGAATTCCCGATGTCCGCACTGTGCCGCTCCGATGCTTGGTTGACCTTTGTTCAATATTGCATAGCGCACGCGAATGAATTGAATTCATCCTACAACGCATGCCTTGATGAATATCGAGAGCGCGAAGGGGTCCGCAATCCGACACAACCTGTCCCTCGTTTGGGGCAACAAAGAGAGTGGATCGAATTGCCGTTTTGGATTCGATTGCCCGGTCAGTATGCTCGCCGCCGCATGTGGGTATCCCATACCTCGTCTCAGTGTCGCATCGCTCCTGAGCCGAGCGATGATGGGCCGGTACTGAGATGGGATGGCGATGTTTCGCAATCGCGATGGCTCGTTTGGCCCCGTGCACTCATGACAACCTTGTTTCTGCGAGTCTTTATCGCCGACCTATTCGTGCACGGTATTGGAGGTGGACAGTACGATCGCCTGACCGATGCGATCATCGAGCGATTCCTTCGTATCCAACCTCCGAAATTTGTGACTTGCACGGCAACGCTCTGGCTTCCGTTCCCGGGGACGGATATCGCAGTGGAACGGCGACTGCTTGACGAATCGAAGATGCTCGAACGGGAACGACAATGCCTTCGCTCGGCACCGCAGCAGGCGCTAGACCCACTGAATCCCCATCAGAGGGAACTTGCCCAGGAACATCAAAGACTCTTAGCTCAGATTCCACCTCGCGGTCACAGGAAAACTTGGCATCGCGAGATGAAGGCACTCAAGCAAAAGATTGTCTCAGCTATCGAAATCCCGAGTCGAAACTGGGCGGCTCGCAAGGCTGAGTTCGACGCCAGGGCGCTCGAACATCGAGTCCTGCATTCGCGTGAATTCTCGTACGTCTTATTCGAAGAACGAGATATTTTGGACCGATTGTCGAAGCTTGCCGAGAGCTAGCTTTCAAACTGCGAAAACCGGGTGACTTGGAGAGCCTGTAATCATCCAAGTGTCTTTTCCGATCAAAGGGTTTGGCCAGAAATGCCGATGGAGAAATAGGCGGTGGCGCCGTGTTTTGGGTGCGGGTGCCTCGGATGGATGTGTGCTGAAAAAGAACTCCGCGTGACGAGGTTGGGGAACACATGCGAAGACAGGGCAAAAGCTGGATGCCAAGGGCGTTGGTCGCGGGTTCGGTATGCCTGGGGATCATGGCATTCTTCACCCCCGCAATTTTGAATAAAAGGGCCTCGGCAACCACGCCCATGGCAAGCACACCCGTGGCAAGCACATGGGCGCAAAAAATGTTTGCGACCACTCATCACGACTTTGGAACCGTCAGCCGCAATGCCAAAACGGAATACGCCTTCGTTCTCGAGAACTGCTACGAAGAGGATGTTCATATCGCCGGCGTACGGAGCAGTTGCGGTTGCACGACCCCCGTGGTCACCAAATCCACCCTCAAGTCGTGGGAGAAGGGTGAGATCCTTGCGAAGTTCAACACCCGCACCTTCCTAGGCACCAAGAGTGCCATGATCACGGTCATCATCGATCGACCATACTACGCCGAAGTCCAACTGACTGTCGGGGGGACGATTCGTTCCGACATCACCGTCGAACCGGGAGAAGTCAAATTCGGAGATACCGAAGTTGGAGTGGGAAAAAACATCGATCTGCAAATTCACTACACGGGACAGAAGGATTGGAAGATTGTCGATGTTCGAGGCGATTCCGATGCCTTAGAAGTTCGACTCGATCCACCCGCTCGGCAATCCGGTTTCGTCGCTTACAACATGCATATCAAGTTGAAGTCGACCGTTCCAGTCGGCGAATTGCAGGACGAGTTGATCGTAGTCACGAACGAAACCAACGAATCGGAGAGTCAGTTTCGGTTGCCGATTTCAGCACGTATCCTGCCGCCAGTGACGGTTTCTCCAGAACAGATTCTGCTCGGGGATCTAAAGAAGGGGGACTCCAAACAGCAACGGTTGGTGGTTAAGTCCAAGAAACCCTTCTCGATTAACAGGATTGATTGCGACGACAAACGCTTTGAGTTCGCGGTCCCCGAAGGAGAGAAACCTGTGCATGTTTTGCAGTTCACCTTTCGAGGTGAATACGACACACCAGAGGGACAAAGCGTGCATCAAAAGGTACGGATTGAAACCAGCACCGGGGATACGGTGGAAACGACCGTCATGGGACGAGTTGTCGAATAATTTCCTGGTGGCCCTTCCTGTTTCTACATGCGTGCGAAACTTGGGTTGTCGCCAAGCACGCTGGCTTGGACTAGCGTTGCGGTTATGTTTCATTCATCCCTGCATCTAAAAACTCTAGCGTTACTACGGATCCAAAATCGCCTGGATACTGAGATCCAGGCTGGCGAAATTCCGCCCCGAGGATAAGTGGTCCGCGGCCCGATTTTGGCCTGCTTTTTCCGGTAGATTCCTAGCTTTATCGCTTTTTCGCAAGGGCAGGGACAACGCGCCCGTCTATTCGTATCCCTGCGTACCCGATAGCCCTTTAAATTGCCCAAAAAATATTGAATTGGGTAGACACCCAAATACGCTGAGACTTGGTTCATCGATTTCTCACCCCTTCGGGTTTACCAAGTCGTGGGTGGGATTTCCAGAGATTTGTTTCGCATGCCTGCCTCTACTAATAGTATGAGTTTTCGTCCGAATGAAAGCAGCGAAGTCGCACGCCAGGAAGAGGCGATTAACAAAACAGGGAGGCGCGAATCCCATTCCGCTCAAAGGATCGTCGACTGAATCCAGCAGGATTGCGCCGGAGCAACTGCACGCTTTCGACTCGCGTTTACATGGTTGGCCTCTTGCGGTTGCGTGCGCGGCGATCGCCTTCGTCACTCTCGTCTTGTATGGCGGTACGTTTTCTGAGTTGGAGTATCAATGGCGGACGGAGGCCGATTATTCGCATGGTTATCTGATCCCCATCCTAAGTGCGGGTCTGTTGTACGCTCGACGGGAGTTCTTTCCAGGGTTCGGGCAAAGATTCCATTGGCTGGGGGTGGGATTACTCGTTTTTGCCGTCATCCTTCGAACGGTAGGTCGGCTTTTCTTCATGGAGTTTCTTGAGGGTTGGTCGATTGTGCCATGGTTGGCTGGCTGCTTGACGTTGTTGGCGGGTGTGCGAGCCCTTACCTGGGCTCTTCCTGCATTGGCCTTTCTTCTGTTCATGGTTCCTCTGCCCTATCAAATCGAAAACCTCTTGAGCTGGAAGCTTCAGTCGCTGGTGACATTTTTGTCCGCGACTGTCTTGAGGATTCTTGGTTTTCCAGCAATCGCTGAAGGGAACACGATTTGGATTGAGCAGTCGCAGATGTTGGTGGAGGAAGCCTGTTCGGGTCTTCGAATATTCGTCGGCATGGCAGCATTCGCATTCTTTTGGGCCACCCTCATTCGCCGGGCTTGGGTGGACAAACTCATTGTGCTCGCGTCCATCATTCCGTTATCCATCGTCGCCAATACGGTACGAAGCGTGATCATTTGCATTTCATACTACTGGTTTGATGGTCGGTTTGCATCGCAGGTGCATGACTGGGCTGGGATCCTGATGATTGTTTTAGCAGCCGCGATGGTGTGGCTGGTGAAAGAGTATTGGGAGCGTTTGTACCGACCTGTTTGGGTTTCTACACCAGCCGATCTCCTGAAGAGGAGCTGATTCGGAGATTGGATCGATTTGATTTGTGTGCTTCGTATTCTGTCATTCCTACTTTCTGAATTAGATATTCATGAGTCGTTTAATCGCAAAACCAGCAGACTCGGGAAGTAAAGATCCTTGGCAGGAACTACCGTTTGATCCTTGGTTGATTACAGCTACCCTTCGTCGCAATTGGCCATGGGCAGCCCCCTTGGGCGTATTATTGGGACTCTTGGTCTCGGGTTTCGTCTACATGGCGTTCGAGCCTGAGTATCTCGCGTCCCATCTTCTGGAGGCGAACCGCGATTTCGTCGTTTTCCAGGGTGTGATGCAAGGCCCCTCGGAACTGATCCAAAATGAAAGGCCGCTGATTGAAAATCACTTGGTCCTCTCCCCGGTCCTCTCGGATGCCAAGGTATGCGAAGCCCCTAGCCTCAGAGATGTTCATACTCGTGAACTGAATATACGAAGAAATCTAAGCATTACCGATGCAGGTTCACGCACGTTGATGCGAATCTCTTATCGCGATACCGATCCGGTAGCCGCAGCGACTGTTTGCAATGCGATCGTCAGGTCCTATTTGCAGCAACGTCAACGGTTCGATGATCGTCGCATCTCGGATCTCGAGGGATGGTTGCAACCTGCGTTGAAGCTTTGGCAAGACGAAGTCGAACAGCATCGGGAACGAATCATCAGTTTGAGCAAGCAGGCGAAGGGATTCGATCCTTTTCAAGAAACAACGCGGCTCAACAGCGACACAACCTACCTCACCAACCTTCGCGACGAATTGAGCACCCTGCGTTCCACAGAGGCAGTTCTCGAGGCGGAACTGCTGATGCTCAAGGATGCGCAGGCGCGCACGGATCAGGCGTTGCCGTTTGATATCGATCCTGTGGAGTTCGATGAATTGATTGAAGAGCATGAAGAGGTTGCAAGCATCATGCAACTTATCGAGGAGAAGAACGAGGAGATGAGAATGATGGAGCGATCCGACCTCGTACGGACTCGCCAAGGATGGTATGAGGGCTTAAAGGAGGAAGCTGCGAAGCTTGAAATTGAATTGACGGCGACCAAAGTAGCGGTTCGGCCCGAGGTACTAGCGAAGTGGAAAGAGTCTGCTGTGGTTACGAAGACCGCGGAATTGACTCGGACTCGAACTCGCCGTGAGGTCATTGAAGGGAATTACAAAGCCGAGGAAGACCGATTATCGAATTACGCGGGCGAGACCGCCGAACTCTACTTTGCACAGCAAAAATATCTGCAGGCTCGCAACATCCTCGAGCGACTCAATGAGCGAACAGCCTCCCTTCGCACCGAACGGCAGAAGAGCAGCACGATTCAAACTCTTGCTGAGGCAACGCCACCGACCGTTCCGATCGAGGCTATTCCCTGGAAAAAGATCATTCTTTTCGCCCTGGTTTCGTTCGCCGTCCCCTTTGGTTTAGCCTTCATTTGGGAATTGCAGTCCAAACGCATCTCCTACGCCGAGATCCTTGAGCACGGGAAAGAAATCCCGGTCCTCGGTGAAGTTGCAAAGCTTCCCAACCGCTCGATATCGAGCCGTAAGCAGCGGGTCTACGATGAGAGCATCGAGAGCTTGCGAGCCAATTTTCTGTTCACCCAAGCAGAAAGTTTTCAAACATTAGTGATCGCCAGCAGTATGCCGCGGGAGGGCAAAAGCACTCTCGCATCGCATCTCGCTCTTTCATTCTCTCGATTGAGCGATCGTCCGGTCCTCTTGATCGATGCCGATTTGCGCAGTCCCGACCAACATCATCTGTTTGGTCTGCAGATGAATGAGGGGTTAGCCGGTGTCCTGAAAGGGAGCACCCCGCTTGCTGAAGCTATCGATCGAAGCCTAGGAGAACAGTTGCATGTTCTGACCGCAGGACAAGTGCGAAAAGACTTTTATCGATGGATGTCCTCAGAGCGAATTCGCGAACTGTTGCGCGAAGTCAAGGAACACTATCAGTACATCATCATCGATACGGCACCGGTTCTCGCGGCAAGCGAAACATTAGCTTTTGCCTCCGCAGCAGATGGCACCCTACTATGCACGATGCGCGATGTGAGTCGCCAGGACCATCTTCAGCGTTGCGTGCGTCGATTGGAGGTCTCTGGAGCAAAGATCCTCGGCACTGTCTTCAGTGGGATTCCCATGCGGCAGTACTACTACCGATACGGCGACTATCGCTATTCCGATGCGCTCGATCAAGAGCCAACCTCCAAGGGTGTTAATCCATCTTGATCAAGTATGCGAAGAACAAGTCGACCTTCATTGCGAGGAGGCATGAGTGGGCATGAAAACGCAAGATAGCTCGGAATCACTCGATGTATCGCCGCGCACCCCATCCGTGGATAAGAACCCAGAGCGGGTTGACATGCGGGAGCTTCTGGATGTCTATCAATCCAGAGATCGCCAAGTTCAATCCAAGATTCGCTGGGAATGGAATTTTCCTCTTCTGGCGATCACAGTTGCCGTCGCATTGATTCTGTTTACCACTGCGGTTTTCGTCCATGCGATACAGGCTCGCCGCGTTGCGGAGGGACTCTCCAACAACGCCAAGAGAGCGATGGCCAAGCAGGATTATGCTACTGAAATCAAATGGTTGAACCAGTTGGTGGCCTTTGATTTTCGCTATGACCGCGCGATCGAGCGTTTAGCTATCGCAACCAATCAAACGATCGAATCTCCCGGAGACATTGAAAACGCCCGGCGAGCTCTGATCCGAGCTATGGCGACGTTGAATGAATCGGACGATCAAGAACGCCTATCACATCTTCGAAGATTGCTTATAGAGCGACTGCTTGAAATGCCAGCCACCTGGGCATCAGAAGCCGAGAAGCAGACGCTCTTGTTGTCGGCAAACGCAGACGACAAGGAAGCGTTGCGATGGTTGGCTCTGAGTCTTTTCATGCAGTTCGAGAACGGGGAATTTCGCACGCGAGATAGAAACCGCTACGACAAAAATAAGGACTACTGGTCCTGGATGGCCAGCCAGCCTATCGGTCAAGTTCTCGAGTTCGCAGCGGAGGCCAATCCGGAATCGACCGACTTGAAAATTGCACTCCTGAGCGTTTATCTCGAACATCCGGAACTCTTTGGCATCCCTATCGATGACCGATTGCTAAGCCAATTCGTTGAGAAAGCTAAACGTGTCATCGATGTCCTCCAGACGCATGGAGACGGCAAAGCTCAGTGGGCTTGTTTCACGTTTTCTGAGAAGATCGACAAGCAGACTGCGGAAAATATGCTGACATCGATTTCATCGAATGCTGTAGATCGACTCCGTGCCTCTATACACCTCGACGATCCAAAGAATGAGCGTGCAAAAGGTTCCACGACACAATTTTGGGACGTGACGATCGTATTGGCCCGAGCTGGCAAATTGGAAGCAGCGGGCAACACGGATGAGTCGGACGCACTCTATCGCGAGTTGATCAAATTTGACAAGACGAAGATCCCAGAAGCCCAGCGAGCGCAGGTATTTTTGCAGCTAGGTCGATCCCTCTGGAAACGAGGGAGAGTGGACTCGGCATTTCAGGTCCTTCGCACAGGATGTGAGGAAGCTCATCCCAGCAGTGCTCTGGAGCTTTGGGAATTGCTCGCGGTGATCGAGTGTGAAGATGGGGATAGCGAGAGAGCCGAGACGGCGATCGCGGACCTCGAGCGGGAAGTTCAGCGGGCTCGGGAGTTCTATTTGTCGTTCCCGGTGCGAGATGCTCTTCGCGAAAAAGAGTTGCAGCGACTGGCCCAAGTCCGCTGGCATGCTGCTCTCCTGAGATCCGGACAAAACCTCAAGCTCCATCCGACTTGGGAGGCGATCTCAGGACTTGTGGAATTACTGCAATCCCAGCAGGACATCTCCGGTAATCTTCGTGGGCAAGCGGGTCTGCTCCTTGCAAATGCATACGCCAAGCTTGGCTTTTGGGACATGGAGGCCCGAACGCTCGAGGAGACACTCAATCTTGCTCCCGACGATAAGTCGCTTCGCAAGCGAGTTGCCGATGCATGGCTAAAGGCTGGCGGATTAGCTCGCGCAGAATCGCATTTAAAGCTTGCGGACGACGGCAGCTTTGCCCGATCGCTCGAGCACTTCCAATTGATGCTGGAAATACAGCGGGCTACACCTCTGGCGTCTCGCAGAATCGATCGCCTGCGGCAATTGCAAAATCAGACCCGACTGAGACTAGTGGACGAGAAGGCAGCAGGCAAAACGCCCGATCGCGCGTGGGTTCTCGAGATGATCGAGCTGGCTCATGTCATCGATACATTGGAATCCAAAGAGCTGGAGTTGGGGGTTCAAACCGAACAGGGGCTGTCGCAATTGGTCCAGGCCCACCCTGATAACGCCGAACTTCAGGCATTCGCTGCGAAGTCATTTTCGTCTTTGGGCAAAGACGAATTGGCTGAAAGCGCTTTGAGTCAACTGGAACGACTGAAGCCGCAATCTCCCTTGACCTGGTTCGAAACCGTCTTGCAAATCCAACTGCAACGAAAGCAGTATGCCAAGGCGAATGAAGTAGTTCAGCAAGCATCCGATGAGAAAATCTTGCCGGAGACCGTGTTGCGGAGAGTGGCTAGCAAGGCGTTTTCGGACGTTGGTGCTATTGCAGACTCATGTCGTATTCTTCTCGCATACAAGGAAAGCGAAGACGTCGCTTACTTATTCGCCCTCGCCGAATCCTTGATGCAAGCCACGTTGATTACGGCCAACAGCACCGAGGCGGATTCCGCAAAGTCGGAATGGGTGTCGGCTCTCAAAGATGTCGCATCACGGATTCAGAAGCTGGAAGGGTCCCGCGGTACACTCAGTCAATATCTTGAAGCTGCCATGCTCATCCGTTCCTCGCGAGAAGAGGGCAATCCAAAGGAATTGGATCGAGCAACAAAAATCATCCGGCGCGTTGTCGACATGCGTCCTCGCTGGGTGGATGGTCTGAGACTCGCAGGTGACATAAGGGGTGCCGCAGGAGATGCAGAGGAAGCTACCAGCTTCTATCGTCGAGCGATCGCTGAAGGGGATGCACGCATCGCGACCGTGTTTCTGTTGGCACAGCAATTGAGCCAACTGGGCCGCTTTAGCGAGGCGGAATTCGAGTTTCAACGCATCGCCCATCTTTCGCACGCAAGTCGCACGATCTCCGAGTTCGCCATCGGCCTTGAACTGCAAAAGGGTAACGACATTCAAGCCTTGGAATTGGCGAGGTCTGCTTCATCCCGATATACCCAGGATGTTTCAGCCTGGTTGATACATGCGCAGGTCGCCCTTCAGCATCACGGGTTGTCGGGAGAAAAGGAGACGGATCTGCTCGACGAAGCTGAAGACTGTTATCGTCGAGCCAATGAGCTTTCTAAAGGATCGGACCTATCCGTCTGGATTGCACAGCTTCGTTTCACCTCGCGTTTTCGCGGGCCGGAAGCGACCGATTTACTGATCGGCGAGTTACGGAGTAGCAAGCTGTCGGAGAAATCGAGAGGTCTCTTGACTGCGCAGGCCTTCGTCGGGCTACAGGATTATCCCAAGGCGATTGAATCACTTGCCATTACTGCAAAAAACTTGCCTTTCGATATCGACATTCTCTGCGCAATGAGCGAAGTCTATCGCCTGAATGGACAAACCGGACAGGCCATTGAGAAGCTCGATCAAGCGTATCGGTTGAATCCAAAACGGGCCGATGTGGCCAGGTCCCTGGCCATGATGTTGGCGACCAATACGGCGCCGGGAACCGCCGTCCCCTGGGAACGCATCCGTACGATTATCGAAGGCCTTGAAACCCGAAGCGCCGATGCGAGGAAGTTGTTCTACGCATTTCTGTTAGTCACTCGAGGCTCTAGCCAAGAGCATAGCCAGGCATTGAGCTTGCTCCAAGAGCTCACTCTCAGCGGTGAGCGGCCCATCGTCGAGGACGCCCTCCGTTTGTCGATCACGATTCATCGCCAGGCGTGGGAGGAAGCGAAGAAGAAAACCAGAGATGCAGAAATGCAAGCCGAGCAACGAGAAATTCAACGTTTGTTCGATATTCTCTGGCGGTCTCCAGAGCGCGGTACGCTAGTCAACGATCTCTATCAACATGCCGACTTCCTATTGCAGATCGGTGAGCAAGAACGTGTCGCTGAGTTGATCGAAGACTTCGATAGCCTTGCAGCAGGAAGCCCACTTCTACTGAATCTTCGATTCCAACTCGCTGTCGCCCGTGGTGAGGCAGGCCAACTGGCAGAAAAAATGCAGTTGTGGGTGGGGCAAGAGGGAAGCCGTCGCAACGCTCCACTCCTTGCAGAAGCGGGTCGTTTGCTCT
>JBILVV010000441.1:0-3986 GCA_044370255.1 Pirellula sp. | reverse complement strand
CCAAGCATACGCGCGACCAGGACCACGGCATGAACGCCGCAATACCGCTGCCTGCCAGCGTTTTCAGTTTCGACCGCACCTAGTTCGCGAGCCGTCACGTCTTGCGATGGACGTCTTTCGGCGGCGGATTGCGGATCGACTGCTAGGCTCGTGGCATCAACTGGAATACCAACCAACAATAGGCATGCCATTACGATCATCCACAGCCGGTAGTAACAGCGAAGCAATCGCACGCAACTCGTCACTTTCACGATGTTCATGAACGGCTCCGTTGGAACCAAAACCAACCGACTGCCACCGAAGTCGCGATGCCGATGAGCAGAAGTAATCGAAGGGTTCCCGTCCAGCGATTTGGTTTGGAAAAATAACTGAGAGCCGAAATCCTCTCTTCCACACCCTTGCCAATGGCAACCATCACCACTCCATTTTGACAAACTAAGTCGACGTTGCTCTTGGTAATGATCTTACGGCCATCTCCCAGGCGTTTGTAGAATCCTGACAGGAATTCTTCGGCTGCCTCTGCGGAAGGAAGATGGGTCAACTTTGTCACCGCGTATTTTTTGCTTCTTGTTCGTCCCTCCGTGGATGTTTCCAGGATCGTGATGGTCGGAGGGCTATTGCCAGCGATCCTAAAATCGATTGGCTTAGAGAACGTAACACTGGTGTTAATAGAATCCCACGTGTCCGTGCCCTGTTTGTCGAATGGATAGTCTTCCAGTCGTTTCGAATCCTTGGAGTGAAAAAGCAAGTCCTTCGGTGCCTGCCGAATCTCGAAGCTTTCGAGAGCAGACAGGGAACCGCGTAGTGAGATCGACGTGAAGTAAGGGTTTGCTTGCGACGGCCCCCCGGCAATCTGGTCTCGTCGCTCGATACGCAAGTGATGATATTTACCTAATAATCCGAGAACGATTGGGTCCAGCACGGGTGGTGGAGGTCGACCCGCAGAAGGAGTCTCCTGGAGCGTGTTAATGATATCTTCGTCGCTCCAGGGGGAAGTCATCGGTCCTAGCGGCCTCAATACCTCGACCATAACCCCGAAAGGGTTGCGATCATCGAAGAACTCATACCACACTGCTACTTTTCCGTCACCGGACAAACTCCCCGTATGGTAAGCATATAGAATGGCCGCGGGGCTATTGACGATCAAAAAGTCCACTCGAACCAACTGGGGTTTTTTGGAGGTGGAGACTTCTAAGACGCCTTCGTGAATCCCCCAGTCTTGGGCCCAACACTGGCTCGGTGCCAGAAAACCGTTCGAGTGCATGGAGACCAAACCCCAAAGCACACTCAACGCAACGCACTTTGGAGCCATCGCAAAAACAAGTAGGCTAGCTCTTCGCATCTTCGGTTCCAATCTACTGCGAATCGATTCCGAAAAAACTCCTCGAACGTGACGTGGGCGACCAAGCAACACCCGGCTCAGATGTTGCTTGGTCGACATTGCGATCGTCAATCAACAAGATGAGGATGATCAACAAGCTTTGAAGTCAACTACCAGACAACGACCTTAACACACGCTGCATCAAACTTAGGGCGGTTACCCGTACCATTACATTCCGTGCCGGGATTCTTTCTTTCGCAGTCATTTCTGCCGTCCACTATGAAGTGATCGTCGTCGGTGGAGTCCACGTTCTCATCGCCCCACTTGCTCATTGGTAGACAGGTCTGATTGGGGCTGTCGGACGCGCAGGTCAATTCCACGACATCACCGCAAAGAGACGCAGCCACTCTACCTCCAACTACGAGCCCCTCGCTGGGACTTGAGAATCCAATCAACCCCAATACAATGGGTGCTGTCAGTCCGAACGTATTCCAAAGCAAACTTTTCATTATTCTCTCCTTCACTCTTGGCCAAAATCTTTCAAGAGTGGTCGTGATTGGCCTACGCGACGACTCCTGCCTCGAGCACAAGCTCTCGGCGGATTTCAAACATTCCTAGTATTGTGATTTCGCCAGTTGGCTGAGCACCTCCCACGCGATCTCCTGGTGCATGAACTCCACCGACCCGTCCAAGCGTCCAACCACGGCCCCTTGGCCATGCATCGAAAAAGGGCCTTGCGCAAAATTATTGTCGTTGATTTTTCCGAGACTTTCTTCGATCGTCCCTGTTCGTGGTCCCAGGCCCGTCCAAGCATAGAGACTGCTGGCCTCTCGAGACCCAGCCGCTATCGTATGGTGTTGGTCGAGGTAGATCAGGAGAATCATGGAACGATAGCGATCGGTCGGACCACGGTCCGTCCTGCCTGGCCCATATGCCTTTCCTCCAACACTTTCCCAGAAATGAAGGACATGCGATGTACCACGGGTTACTTGAGCCAATGTCCATGCTCTTCGAAGTCCCGAAGCTCGCGTGATAGACGTACCTTCAAAGTACTCTCCGGAATTCATAAGCAGACCGCCATTAAACGCATAGTCCACCGATGCGATCGGAGCTGTATCACGTAGATGGGTTGTTGAAAACCCATCAGGCACACGAGGGAACATGGACGGTCCCGTGGCGGATGGACACTGCAGAATCGGCTGGATGGATTCGAAGATCGCGGAAACTTGCTCCAACGACGACCTTTCCATCGTCGTTTGTTGGCTCGTTAGCTCGGTTCGAATCGACTCAAACGTCGACCTCTCCAACTCCAATCCCGGCGACTGCCTAGGATCTTTTAAGAACAAGAACTCAGGTAGTTGTTTGGTTTTGCTCTCGAACGCATGCGTCGCCATCAAGCATTGCCGCACGACGTTCGAACATTGCATTCTTCGAGCCGCTTCCCGGGCAGCCTGCACCGCCGGTACCAGCAGTCCGACCAGCAGGCCAATGACTGCCAGCACCACCAGCAACTCGACCAAGGTCACTCCCCACCTCGTCGAGGTTCGTCTCATGGTGCCACCGCAAACGATTCGATCGAACGGTTTTGGTCACAACCCGCTAGCGACAGAACCATCCACAACCCCACGCAAAATTTGCGTTGTTGCGTTGTTGCGTTGTAACCATGGTGAGCTCCGAGAGCCACAGGACCGCATTTAGCAAGGCATTTTGCGTCGAAATGACGCACACCTCTCGTGTTTGTAAGGGTTGCGAAACCGCAATGCAAGAAAAATTTGGAAGAAGTTTTGGATTATTTGAAAAGGAGATGAGTACGTGTGGCGTGGGGTGCGGCGTGGCCTATTCGGAATCATCAGCCGCAATGCGATAGTGTTCGGTTTGTGGCGATTGGAACATGGCAACGTGCGAGACAGTTCCAACCGGGGACTAGCATGGGCGCGCTGTCCGATCGGAAGTGAGGCAAACATGGGAACGTATTGCGCGCTTCAACCCGGATGCTCGCGCATCTCGGCTAACAAAACTCCAAAACGCCCATCGCAGAGCCTCTGGGCGTGCCACACGTGCTTTTGCATTTCTCTCCGCGTCTCCGCGTCTCTGCGAGAGCCCTCAGTACCAGCCCCCACTCCTGCATCGTTTTCGAATCACCGGATTCCCTGCCAATGTCGTTGACCGCTCCGCGGTCATTCGGATCTCAATTTACCCACCGATCTGCAGGTAACGAATTAATCCGGTTCAACAGGGCAGGGCAGGGGAGGGGGGGTTAGCGCAACCAGTGCTGAGAATTGTCCCGCACTTGTTTCAGCCAATCGATCGCCGTGTGCGGAATGTTGTGAGTGTGCGTGTACCCGAACCGTTCCATCAAGCCTTCGTCGTGATACGCTAGAACGCCGACCAGAACCAGCAGCGCATAGGTCATGACATTGGAGATCCGCATCGGACCCCACCATTTCAGCGCCGTGCCGAACGTATGCTTGAAGGTATAGCGTCCTCGTCGATATTCCACCGACCAGAGTTCGTCGAGCAAGATGTGGGACATGAAGCCGATGAAGACACCGACCGTTTTGAAAAGCCGCAGGTTCACGTTCTCCGACGAGGAGACGAGAAAGACAAAGATCGCCGCGATGAGCGCCGCAGGAATGCTGTGCCACATGCCGCGGTGCACCGTGTA
>JBILVV010000440.1:0-3992 GCA_044370255.1 Pirellula sp. | reverse complement strand
AGGCGATCTGGCGGTGATCAAGGCCCAACTGCATGCGGGCGGGCGCGGCAAAGGAACGTTTATAGAAGTTCCAACCCAACGGGGGGTGCAACTGGTTCGCAGCGCCGAAGACGCATCCATCGCAGCCAAGAACATGATTGGCAACCGACTGGTGACGGTCCAGACGGGCACCGCAGGCTCGATGGTCAATCAAGTTTACCTTGAGCAAGGCTGCAAAATTGCTCGCGAACTTTATCTCGCCGTAGTCGTCGATCGCGCTGAAAAGTTACCGTTACTGATGGTCAGCAGCGAAGGTGGTGTGGAAATTGAAAAGGTCGCTGCAGAAACTCCGGAAAAGATTCTTCGCGAACATTTCGACCCCGCCCATGGCCTGATGTCTTATCAGGTACGCAAGCTATGCAAGAAACTCAATATCCAGGGGAACGCAGCTAAGAGTGCGGATTTCTTCATGCGAAAACTGTGCGAACTCTTCGTTCGCTTGGATTGCTCCATGGCAGAAATCAACCCTTTGGTTATCACCGAAGACAACAAGATGATCGCGCTGGACGCAAAGATTACTTTTGACGACAACGCGATGTTCCGGCACCCGGATTTGAAGGAACTACGCGATATTCACGAAGAGGAACCGGCTGAGTTGCGAGCTGCCAATTCGGGACTGAGTTTCGTAAAGCTTGACGGCAATATCGGATGCTTGGTCAACGGTGCAGGTCTCGCCATGGCCACGATGGACATCATCAAGTATCACGGTGGAGCACCGGCAAACTTCTTGGATGTGGGTGGCGGCGCGAACACGCAGCAAGTGACCGAAGCGTTCCGAATCATCCTCGCCGATCCGAACGTGAAAGCCATCCTTGTCAATATCTTCGGCGGTATTGCTCGGTGCACAACCATTGCCCAAGCCATCATCGATGCATCCAAAGAAGTTGGATTCGAGGTTCCTCTCGTTGTTCGGCTCGAAGGGACAGAAGTCGAGGAAGGAAAAAAGATGCTCCGCGAGAGCGGTCTGGCCATCATTTCCGCCGACGATCTCACCGATGCGGCCAAAAAAGTGGTCGCATCCATCGCCTGACCTTCACCATCACTTCAAATAAGCATTCATTCCATGAGTATTTTTGTAAACAGCGACACGCGGGTTATTTGCCAAGGGATCACCGGCAAGGCCGGGGCCTTCCACACCAAGGGATGCAAAGAGTACGGCACCAAAATGGTCGGTGGCGTTACGCCAGGTAAGTCGGGCGAGACGGTCGAGGGGCTTCCCGTTTTTGATACCGTCGAAGAGGCGGTCCAGCAGACCGGTGCCAACGCCACGATGATTTTTGTTCCGCCACCCTTCACAGCAGACGCGATTCTGGAAGCCGTCGACGCAGGCATTGAGGTGATTTGCGCGATTACGGAAGGGGTTCCTGTGATCGATATGGTCCATGTCTATGACGTTGTGAAACGGAGCAAATCGGTGCTGATCGGCCCAAACTGTCCCGGTGTGATCACACCGGGACAATGCAAGATCGGCATCATGCCGGGTTACATTCATCAACCTGGAAAAGTCGGCATCATGTCACGCAGTGGAACCCTCACCTATGAAGCGGTTTGGCAAACATCGAACCTGAAACTCGGTCAATCGACCTGCGTTGGTTTGGGTGGCGACCCGATCGTGGGTACATCGTTCATTGATGTGTTCGAACGATTCCAGCAAGACGATCAGACCGAAGTGATCCTTATGATCGGCGAGATCGGTGGTGACGCGGAGGAAAAGGCAGCAGAGTATGTGAAGAATCACGTTACCAAGCCCGTCGCAGCTTTCATCGCCGGCAGGACCGCTCCCCCTGGAAAACGCATGGGGCATGCAGGTGCGATCATCACCGGCGGCAAGGGAACAGCGGCTGAAAAAGTTTCTGCCCTCGAAGCAGCAGGAATCGTCGTTGCCCCATCACCTGCCGAAATGGGACAGGCAGTCGCCGAAGCCTTGCGACGTCGCGGCTAGGCCTGGCATGTTCAAAACGAGCGAGCCCGCGTAGGCCATCCTGTCTTCGCGACAGTAGCAACACATCATCTTGGAAGAGAAATCATGGACGTAGTGGTTGAACGCTTCCGAAGGCAATTGGCCTATCCAGCGGTCGGAGTTTCCGGTCAAGAGCGATTGGCCAAAAGCAAGATCGCGATTGTGGGTCTGGGTGCTCTCGGATCAACGATCGCAGAACGGCTAGCTCGATGCGGTGTCGGATGGATACGGTTGATCGACCGGGATTGGGTCGAACTCGACAACCTGCCACGGCAAGCACTCTATACGCTGCATGACGCCGAATATCACCTGCCCAAATCGATTGCGGCTGCGAATCATATCGCGGCTATCGACCCCAAGATACATATTGAGCCGAAAGTCTGCGATCTGTCCCATCGCAACGCGGTCGAGTTGTTGCAGGGAGTCGATATCGTTCTCGATGGGACGGATAATTTCGAAGCTCGGTATCTGATCAACGATGTTTGCGTGTCGCTCGGAAGACCCTGGGTTCACGCAGGGATCATCGGCGCCTCCGGTCAAGCCATGTTGGTAGAACCTGGCAAGACCGCATGCTTTCGATGTCTGCTACCCGAACCTCCACCGATTGAGAGTATGCAAACGTGCGACAGTGTGGGTGTGCTCGGTCCTGCGGTGGGTGTCATCGCAAGCTGGCAGGCATTGCTCAGTATGAAATGGATGGTGCAAGGTGGCAAAGAAAGGATGTCGCATGACGAACAACTGGGCCAGAGTGCGAACACCAGTACTCTGAGTATTTTTGAGTTGTGGTCGGGCGAGGTCAGGAATGTTTCGCTGCATCGCATGCCGAATTGCCCCACCTGTGTGGAAAAGCGATTTGAGTTTCTTGCTGGGAGCGGAGTGAGTGATACGAAAGTTCTTTGCGGCAAGAATGCAGTTCAGATCCATGTGCCCGAGGGACGCAAAGTGGACTTGGCGATGTTGGCCGAGCGATTGCGCAACTCAGGTACGGTATTCGAGACGCCGTTCCTGGTTCGTTTCTCGGTTGATTCCTACCGTATCACCGTCTTTCCGGATGGGAGAGGCATTGTCGACGGCACAGAAAACCCGGACGAAGCGAGAAAAATTTTTTCTCGCTGGATAGGCAGCTAGCGTTTTTTGGTATTATCTCGAACCTTGCTCGAGAGTTGCTCACCGGTTGAGTGCGCGGGTTCATGAGGTCGCGTCGAAAGATTCGATTCTGTTTGACCGTGCGTCAGTCAGCAAAGCACCTTGCAAAGTAAGGTCTTTTTTTGGGAACACAGGTGGAATTCCTGGACGCGGTCGGCACCGTAGAGTCGGACCTCTTGAGAGACTGCAAATCATTTGCGAGGCATCACGGTCCTGGTGCCCCGTCCGGCATGTTTTAGCGGACATCCGAACGGAATCCTGTTCCCGCTTTACGGAGAAATGCCGGATGGTAAGACGAAGGGGTTTTACGCTGGTCGAACTTCTGGTGGTAATCGCGATCATCGCGATTCTTGTCGGGTTGCTGTTGCCAGCCGTGCAGGCTGCGCGCGGTGCAGCCAGACGGATTCAGTGTTCAAGCAACATTCGCCAGCTCGGATTGGCGACGATGATGTACCACGATGCGCATCGGAGGTTTCCTCCGGCATCGCTGCCCGGTTATCCAAAAGCGTTGGCATGGTTCGCCGAGGTCGACTACTTGAGCAACGATGTCGTCAAGGAAAAAGGAATTCTAGCACCCTACTACGAAAGAAACGGATCGATCATCCGATGTCCGGATATGACCGGGATCGATTTGCTTTATGGCGGTGAGACGGGTGGTTACGGTTACAATCAGAATCTCGGCACGACCCTCTACCCTCCACCGACGTATCAACCCAGGGTCGTTCAAAGAAGGATTTCTGATTTCGCAACGATTGGTACGGGGCGTGTCGTTATGTTCTCGGATGCGGCGCGAATTCAGCTTCCGTGGTCGGGCGATCCTGTTTTGCGGGCAACGGAGAACTTCTAT
>JBILVV010000439.1:0-4011 GCA_044370255.1 Pirellula sp. | reverse complement strand
GACATCCTCGATCGCAAGTTGGTCGCACGACTCTTGGATCGGTATCGACCGATCGGGATCATTCATTTCGCCGCCGAGTCGCATGTCGACCGTTCGATCGACGCACCAACGGCATTCGTTCAAACAAATGTTGTTGGAACGTGCAATCTTCTCGATGCATCGTTCGAGTATTACCGCAGCTTGAGCGAATCCGAACAGTCGCGATTTCGGTTTCTGCACATATCGACCGATGAGGTATACGGCTCACTCGGTCCGACTGGAAGATTCACGGAAGCGACCCCTTATGCGCCCAATTCCCCGTATTCTGCTTCCAAAGCATCCGCGGACATGTTCGTGCGAGCTTATCGAGAAACGTACGGCTTGCCGACGCTGATGACGAATTGCTCGAACAATTACGGGCCTTATCAGTTTCCGGAGAAACTGATTCCCTTGATGATTTTGAACGCGATCGAGAAAAAGCCACTTCCGGTTTATGGCGACGGCCGGCACATCCGCGACTGGTTGTTTGTCGAAGATCATTGCCGGGCCATCACGATGGTTTTTGAATCGGGTCGCCTTGGAAATACATATAACATCGGGGGGGACAATGAATGGAGCAACCTTCACATCGTGGAATCGATTTGCGATTTGGTCGATGAGTTTCTCGGACGTGTCCAGGGAAGATCGAAATCATTGATATGCTTCGTTGAAGACCGCCCGGGTCACGACCGTCGCTACGCAATCGATAACAGCAAGATACGAAGCGAGTTGGGATGGAAGCCAAGTGTGGATTTGACCGAGGGATTGCGCCAGACGGTGGCTTGGTATCTGCAGGAGAAGACCTGGGTGGAGCGAGTCAGCAGTGGCGATTACCATCGCGAGCGACTGGGGACCCGACGATAAAAATCTTCGTCCACGTTATCGCTTGCGGCGGCCGGTTTGGAGTCCTTGTCGGACCTGCCTCAGAATCCATAGGCCACCGACGATTCCGATCGCGATTGTCGTGATCGCGACCCACTGCGGCGATGTGTTTGATGCGCTGGAAACTTGCCTTGCTGGCGGAGCATCGAATCGATCGATCACGAGCAGTGGTCCTTGCTGTGCCTCTTTATCATTGGTGGCTTCGCTGACTTGCGTTGTTTTGAATCGCCACATGCGATAGAACCATCCCGACACCGAGACGCGGGTTCGCGGATACCAAGCTTGAGCCTCACCTGGGATTGCATTTCCGGCATCGACTAGCAATGAGTCAGGGACTTTTACGGCGACCAGTGTCACCGGGAATTCCTTTTCAAAAACGATTGGTTCGACCGACTCATCGTAGCGAATCGTGATGCGGCTGTTGCCGATATCGGCGAAGCCATCGAGTTGATAATAATGATCGGCTCCGAGCCACTGCTGTTCCTCGGGTTTGCGAACATCGATTCGTTGGACGCGCCGCACCTCCGCTACCCCCTGGATGCGATATCCTGAGGAAGCGGCATCTTGACCAGGAGCATCTCGTTTGTTTTTGCGCGTTTCCGCTCTTTGAATCGACTGCATCACACTCAGGATTTGGTTATTTGCGGTTTCCTTACCCATTGGCGTTTCAAGCCCCGCGAGTTGTGCGGCATCGAATGGTTGTTTCGAGCATCGAAGCATGCTGTAAAAAGCTTGTGACTCGCGAGCCGTCAACGGCTTGCCTTGTAGTCCCTCAATCGTATCGATCCATTCGAGGTTCCAGCCTCGTTTGAGCAGGGCGGTCCATCCGGCGGTAAGGGTTGGAGCGTACGATGTTGATTCTCCGCCGATCGCAGTCGATTCCTCGCGCCACTGGACAGTGGGACTAATCAATAGCGTTTTCGCGTTGGCGTTTGCCACATTGAATGCAAGGCCCCTTGCAGTAACGGGTTGACGCACCTCCGAGGTCCGCAGCCACTGCGATGGGACATGTTGCGCAATGATCATACATGATGAATTTGGTTCGTCGGCAGGACTTGGTTCGAACGAGCAAACATAAACCTCTTTCCATGGCCAACCGGGAAACGGCTCTTTCTCGATCGGGACCCGGCGAACTTGGGTAATCCAACCGCGGCATTCTCGAATCCGAGAATCCTTTAGCCTGCGGCCTTGTCCCGCTGCATCAGCGGCCAATTGCACTTCATCGGTCACACGCTGCAAGCCATCGAGAGTGGCTTGGACCACCTGATTGCAGGCCAGAGCGTCGAGGGTGTTCGGCTCATCCAGGGATAGTTCTGCGATCAGGTCTTCAATCGGCTTGATGCGGGCCCCGACACGTTGCTCGATCCGCTCGAGTGCGCCGCTGATATCGGCGGGGGGAGTCCATCGCTTTACAGCGAGCGATTGCTGCTGCGTGGACGCAGATCGCTTCTGTTCCTCGGTGAATCCTGCGAAGGTTTTTTGGTCCCCTGGATCAAAGGCTTGAATGTGTGCAGCCACCACGACCGGAGCGATATCTCCACCGCGATTGGATGCATAGGCGCGTCGCTTCGCGACGATACCACTGACGATGATCGATCGATCTTGCTGGACTTCCTCGTCCGGGATCGCCAAACTCTTCGGAACGTGAACGATGATCGGCTGATTGCTCCCATCGTCGGGACGGAGCCAGAGCACACCGTAATCGCGGATGCGAGGATCGGCGACTGTCAGGGAAGCGGCTTGATCGACCAGGGCGACTCGGCCGGCGATCCGGACCGCTCTGCCTCGCAGAGAATCGGTATCCCCCATGACTTGTGGGATCGAGATGGCGGGAAGCATTTCCGGGAGCAACTCCCCTTTCGCGATCGCATCGCCGATGTCGACCGCGCGCTGGGTCAATCGCATTAAGGGAATGCGATCGCTTGAACGCCACGGCGTGTTGTCGGACATTTGGGTCAGCAATGCTCGATCGAGCGCCAACTGAAATGCTTGATAGGATATCGTGGTATCCGAATCCTCCGCATCGATCGGTTCCGAAAGTCGGTCGAGCAGTTTCCCGAGATTCGATAGATGGGTGTGTTCGCGGGAGACCGACTCCGTGAGTTCTGTCCATCGCAAAATCTGCTTCTTGGATGAGGAGAGCCATTCGGCCCGTTCCTTCAAATCCTTTTCGCTCAGCTCGCTCGGAGCGAGTTGGGAATCGGGTGCGATCAAATGCTCGAATGCCAAATGGGAGACGACGTTTGACGGGGCTCCGTCGAGCAGGTGGTAAAGGATCTGAGCCTGAGACTCGATTTCTGCGTCCGGGCTGATGAGAGTCCTTGTCTCCTCGGAGGCAGGTCCTGCGGTCGGGTTCTGTTTGGAAGTCGCGACGGGTTGGAGGCCGTTTTGGACTGCCGAAGCATTTGCCTTGGTTAGCTCAGAAGGGAGCAATCCGACGGCCGACGCAACTTTTCCAACCCGTTGTGGATCGGAGACCTGCCGCATGGCGATCAGGGTCAAAGCGAGCAAAACAACAAGAGAAATCAAATGCCTTGGTCCCTTGGTGGACTCCAATGCGGAGCGATGGATTCGGCGTTGCCCCTCCATCGAATACCAACGTTCCCGTCGCCGTGCTGCCATAACCAGTGTGTTCCTTGGAAAGGACTCTCTACGAACGTGCAAGACTCCGCTATACTACAGGCGGCTTATCTGGGTGAACACATGAAAATGAACGTAGTCGCTTCTCAACTCGTCCGCTTCTTCGGTTCCATCGCCTTCCTTGGATCCATCGCCGTCGGTACGGCCTGTTGGATAGGATCCTCCTCTCCTATGGTATCCGCCGATGAGCCAGCATCCAAGTTTTTGGAGCGGCTCAAGGAAGAGGGACTTTACGATCAGGCGCTCAGATACCTCGACATCAGCGTTAAGCGAGAACGACTGCCATCTTCGATGCGGAGCGAAGTCGACCTGGAGCGGATCTTGCTGTTGCAATTGTCCCTCAAGGATGTCCGCAACGAGAAAGCACTTGCCGAAAAGCTTGCGGCGATCGAGAAAGGCTTTAAGGATTTTCTCACCGCCTGGCCAGACCATCCGCGCCGGGCCGAAACCATGTTGAAGCTGGCCGATATG
>JBILVV010000438.1:0-4036 GCA_044370255.1 Pirellula sp. | reverse complement strand
ATCGATCCTCGGATTCGCTGGGGGCATCACGATGAGTGCTATCAAGCGGGACCGAGGTGTCCACGATTACGGTACCCTGGTGATGGGGCACGCAGGAGTGCTGGATCGAATCGATTCGATTTGTTTCTCGGCACCGGTCTTCTATCACTTGACCCGTTTCTTTTTCAGCGTCCAGTAATTTTACGACAGTTTTATCCACGTGACGAATCACCCATCCTGGACCGATACTCACTGCCATCTCAACGATGATGCGTTGTGCCCAATGCTGGCCGACGTGCTGTACCGAGCCCAAGCCTCTCACGTGGATCGCATTGTTTGCGTTGCGGTGGATGCCAAATCGAGTCGCAACAGTTTGAATCTATTCCGGCCCCGAGTTTCCGGTGCCACACCTCATGTTTTCTTCTCGGCTGGTATCCATCCGAATTACGCGCACCAAGAAACTCCAGGAGACTGGGGATCCATTCTTCAATTGCTCGATGATGAGCGAATAGTTGCGTTGGGCGAGACGGGATTGGATCAATATTGGAATGATTGCCCTCTAGATATTCAGAAGGCGAACTTCGCTCGCCATTTTGTTGCCAGTCGCGACACGGGTTTGCCGGTCATTATTCACTCGCGTGATTGCGATGAGGCGATGATGCAAATGCTGCGCGACGAATATTCACACGGCGAACTGCGCGGGATCATGCATTCGTTTACCGGATCTCTCGAGATGGCGAAGGCCTGCATCGACATGGGACTCTACATCAGTTTTTCCGGGATCGTGTCCTATAAGAAGAACGGTATGCTTCGCGAGATCGCGGGCAACTTGCCATTGGATCGAATCCTCATCGAGACCGATGCACCCTATCTCAGTCCCGAGCCGGTACGGGCCACTCGCCCAAATGAACCCGCGTTGGTTATCCATACTGCGAGTGCGGTAGCCAGTGCACGAAGCATGCGACTCGAGGACTTGGCACACGCCACGACTGAAAATGCCTTGCGTATCTTTCAGCGAATGCGGTAGGGTCAGCGGCTATTTTTCGGGCATGCGATAAATCGCGGAGGTGCGCGGCGGCAAACTGACACGTGCGATACCTTGTTCGACCACCAGGGGCTGCGCGCCACCGAAAAGATCGTCGCATTGAATCGACCAGCCCTGAGCAACTGGATCCACGTCGAGTTCCTTAACGGAAAAGAAAACCTGTGCGGGGCTAGGGTCGTTGTTCATGACAACGAGGACACACTCTTTGTCGAGTTTACGTGCATAAGCGTACTGCTGCTCGGCATCTAGCAAATCGATGGATCTCCCTTGTCGAAGGGATGTGTATTCTTTTCTCAGTGCACCGAGTTTGGCAACGTGATTCCAGACTTCGTTTTCCGTTGGCGTTCGTGCAGAGGGATCGAAAGCGTCTCGGGCATCCCCGGGAAAACCACCGGGAAAATCGCGTCGATTATCGGGATCTGGGCCCCCCTTCATCGCGATCTCGTCACCGTAATACAAAAGCGGCGTTCCTCGACTGGTGGCAATCAAGGTAAGGGCCAGTTTCAAGCCCGGGATCGTTGCCCCTTCTTCGTTCATAAAGCGTTGCATGTCGTGGACGCCAAGGAAAGTGGTCAAACGATTCGGATCGGGATAGAGCCAATCGCGACCGAACATTTGATGCACCTCGCGAATACTCTTGCCTCGACCGAATGCGTTGCGGATCGGACTGAAAAGGCCGAAATCAAACAAGTGATCGATTTGCGTATCAATGCCGTCGTGGCCTGTTCTTCCCCCCTGGTAATAAGACAAAAGAACCGGATCGGAATCGAATAGCTCTCCCAAAATCACGATGTCGGGAAACTCTTTCTTCAGAGCTGTCGTCCATTGGCTCCAATAGGATCGCGGCACATGCGGAAGAGTATCCATGCGTATGGCGTCGAATTCAGCGGTCGCGATCCACCACAAGGAATTTTGAATCAGGTACTTGGCGACTTCGGGGTCGTTCTGATTGAAGTCGGGAAGGATATCGATGAACCAGCCATCGAGATTGAGTGCTCGAACATCAGCCGTGCTTCGCGGACTCATTGCAGTCCACTTTTGCCAGTTGTTGGAAGTATGCTTTTCCGCCGTTCCATTCCACCAAGTGGGTGTTGGCGGATCCTCTGCCCACACGTGGTAGGGACCGGTGTGGTTGGCGACTTGATCCTGGATGACGGTCAAGCCCCGCTGATGTGCCGCATGAACAAATGCTTTGAGATCCTCGAGCGTGCCGAGGTGTTCATCCACAGCATACATATCGATCGCACCGTATCCGTGATAGCCGGTCGTCGGTTCTTTGACACCTTCATTATTGGGGTACGCCTCTTTTTGATCGAGCCGATCGTTGTTGTCATAGATGGGAGTCGTCCAAATGGAAGTCATTCCAAGACTCTCGATGTAGGGGAGTTTGCTGGTCAGCCCTTTCAAATCCCCTCCGTGATAATGACGCGGCTTTTTGCGATCGAATGTCTCGGCAGATTTGGCGGGCGCGTTGTTCTGAGTATCGCCATCGCAAAAACGATCCGGCATCACGAAGTAGATGAAATCCTCGGACGAGTAACCGCGGGGACGGTGAGTTCCCTTTGCCGTGACCATGAAAGGAAATGAAACACGCGTTCCGCTTCGCGACTCTATATGAATTGGATAGGTGCCTGGTGGGCAATCCGGATGAATCTCTAAATCCGCGAACAAGTAGTGTCCGTTTTCGCTCGAGCGAAAGTTGTAGGCCTTCAGATGCTCGCTGGGCGTCTCGAGAATCGTCCCCTTGGAAAGCCCCTTCCCTTGAATCAGCAATCGGATCGGAGACAGAGTCGAACCGGCCCACCAGGAGGGAGGATCGACTTTGGTGAACGTAGGTGGTTCTGTAGAAAAGGTCTGTTCCTGAGCACTAAGCCAACTGAACGAAGCGGATACTACAAAGAGATATGCAGCGATGAAAGGCAACCACAAGGCGCGAATGGGTTTTCGCAACTGACAGAAGCTGGATGGACACATAGTAGCCATGACTGACAACCGACAATGAAGAGAGAGGGAAAAAGAGCTGACGTTAGCCCCTGGAAGGAAAACTCATTTTATTCCGCGTGGCGATTGGTGATAGACTCGGGAACAGCTGCGATCCATTTTCGGAGTGCATCGAGCGTGTCTGCTTGGTCCGCCGTCTTGTCGGAGCGGATGCGAGAGATTCTTGGAAATCTGACGGCGATACCGCTTTTGTGCCGTGTCGACGGTTGCACGTTCTCGAACGCAATTTCCATCACCATTTCGGGGCGTACGGCATGAACCGGGCCGAATTTATCGATAGTGTTCTCGCGAATCCATCGATCGACAACGCGGATTTCTTCTTCGGTGAGGCCCGAGTATGCCTTGGCGAACGGAACCAAGTTTCCTTTGTGCCACACGCCGAACGTGTAGTCCGTGAAGAGTGTGGCACGTCTGCCGTGACCTCGTTGCGCGTAGAGCATCACCGCGTCGACCGAATAGGGGTCAAGCTTCCATTTCCACCACAACCCGGTAACGCGTCCGACGCCATAAGAGCTGTCGAGTCGCTTGAGCATCAATCCTTCCGATCCTCGTTCTCTGGCTTGCGATCGTAAGGCTTTGAGATCATCCCAGGATTCGGCGGGAACAGGCGGGGAAATCCGGAGCGTCCCAACACTCGCATCATCACGATATCGGTTCCCAGTTCGCATCACGGAATCGAGCAATCGTCGTCGCTCGGCCAACGGTTGCGAGCGTAGATCTTCGCCGTTGCTTTCGAGAAGATCGTACACAATGAATACGACCGGACAGTCGCGAAGCAGTTTCGGCCCCACCCGTTTCCGCTGGATCCGTTTTTGCAAATCGGCGAAGGTCATAGGGCGATCTTCGGTCCAGGCAAGAATCTCCCCGTCGAGTACCGTGCCGTTCGCCAATACGTGACTCGCAGTCTCGATTTCGGGAAACCGCCCTTGCAGCGATTCCTCGCCGCGCGACCACAGAAAAGTCGTGTTGTTCCTGCGAACCAATTGAGCTCGGATACCGTCCCATTTCCAT
>JBILVV010000437.1:0-4043 GCA_044370255.1 Pirellula sp. | reverse complement strand
TTCGATGCTGGGTCGGCATCCAATTGCTTCTCCATGGCTTCGACGATCGGTTCGAGTCGCTGGCCGGTTTGCAAGACATCGATCCGCGTGTTGAGGACCGATTCTAGTTCCTCATCGTTTGCCGATAGTTTCTCTGCTTGATCGACCAGCTTGATCGCTTCGTCGAAACGGGCTGATTTGTTGTGATACTCGGCACCCTTGAGGACCAGCGCAAAGTCTTTGGGTGCGAGTTCGATCGCTTGCGCGATGTTCAGGCACGCGTCCTCGCCGTATCCGAAGCTGTTGTAGATCTCAGCGAGCCTGGCCAAGTTGTCGGCATTGCGTCGATCCCCTTGTGCGATCGCTTGCCAGACCACCTTAGCTTCGTCGGGACGTTTTTGGATCGACAGGAACTCGCCCAAGTACTCGCGGTACTGCGGTTCGCTCGGTGCCAGTTCGACCGCTTTGCGATAGAGCGATTCCGCTTCTTCGAGCATTTGGTTCTGGCGGCAGAAGTCCGCGACTTGTGCGACCATCACCGCATCGTTCGGATTGGGGTCCAGCATCCGGTTCCAAATCGAGAACGCCTGCTCGCGACGGTCCACTTCGGGTTTCTCTTTGTTGCGCAGGACCATCTTGCCCCAATCGCGAAGGTAGTCGGCGTTGTTGGGAGAGGTCTTGAGCAATTGCTCGTATTGCGCAGCGGCATCTTCGAATCGTTTCTCTTCTGCCAACAAGTCGATGTAGGTCTTGCGAATATCCGCGCGATTCGGAGCGAGGGTCAATGCTTTGTTGAGCCATGTGGCAGCTTCGGGGTTGCGAGCTGACTGCTTGAGGAACCTCGCTACGCGGTTCATGGCTTCGATATCCTGCGGGTGACTCTCGAGCCAGGTCTGGTAATAGCTCACCAATCCGTCTTGATCCCCCGTGCGAAGGAAGCAGTCGTCAATTCGCCGTCTAACATCGCGATAGAGCCAACCGTCCGGGTTGAGATCCGCCAAGAGTCCTTCCATGCGACGAATCCCTTCGGTTTTATCTCCTTTCTTGACGATTAGTTCCGCAGCGGTGATCGCAAAGGTCGTTTTGCGATAATCGTCTTTCGAAGTTGCTGCGAGTTTTTCATAGCGAGGCAACGCTTCAGCGGTTTGTCCTTCTTCGGCGAGTGTGACGGCGATTTGCTCAAGCACGCGAGCATCGTCCGGGTAGAGTTCCTCCAGCCGCTTCCATACCTTCATCGCTTCGTCGGTACGCTGGGCACGCTGATGGACGCGGCCTAACTGTTGAAAGATCTCGAGCTCGTCAGCCCGTTGCGGTTTTCGTTCGAGTGCGCGCTCGAAGGATGCAACCGCAGCCGATGAATCACCGATCCGTATTTGCGATTGGCCTAGATAGTAACTGGCCAGCGGGTCCTTGGTGCGAAGGGATTCGGCTTTCGTGAACGCTTCGACCGCTTGCGCATCGTTGCCGCGCTGATACTCGATCATTCCGAGAATCATCCACTGCTCGCCAGCCGAGTTCGCTGCACGCGCGGTCAACTCGGAAACGAATGCATCGAGCGTCCCGAACTCGACGTGGTGACCGTACACTCGATCCAAGGCGGTCCCACGCCGCGGGTTTTTTTCCAATACGGTTACGAAACGTGCGACCGCTTGGAGTTGCTTTTGCTCCTCGGGGTCGGGCTCTTGGCTGAATGTCGCTATGCCTGATACCGAGCTCGCAAAACAAAAAATGACGAACGAAAAGAGACAATACCAACGAAAAGCAAGCAACATGGTGGTTCCTTCTCTTCATCCTGCATGAGTAGTCCGCGGAAGATTTGAACAGCAGACAGCATAACATCCGGAGGCTAGAATTTCACGAAATCTATCGCTTTCGTAAGGAATATGTGATAACCTACGAACGTGCGTTCTTACCAAGATTGATCGGCTAATTGCGAGTCGGAGCAGGCGTCGGTTTCGTCCTAAGGATAGCGACCATGAGTGAACTGGTTACAAAGGTGCGCGGTGTGCGCAAGCGGCAACAGCTTGTCTGGCTTTGGCAGGCTGCATCGTTAGGATTGTTGGTAGGCGGTGTTGTGGCCTGTGGGCTGGCAATCGCGAAACGGTTGCAAGGCGATTTGTTTCCAACGACCTGGGTTGCCATCAGCTCACTCATCGGCTTGAGTGTTGGAGTGATCGTGGCCCTTATCCGATTTCGATCTCTCCATGCAGCGGCTCATGAAATCGATCGCACTTGTGGGCTCAAAGATCGCGTTGTAACCGCTCTCGATTTCCAAGGTCGATCGCGATCTGGGCAGCCCCTCAGTCCTGTGCAGGAACTCCAGCTTCAAGATGCCGAAGATCACGCGCGATCCATCGATCCAATCCGTGTAACGCCGATAAAAGTTCCTCGTTCATTCGCGAGCTCGCTTGTCGTCAACCTCTGCGCTGCGGCAATTCTACTGGTCCCTGTCCATAACGACAGTTCACTTGCAACCCCCTTGATTAATGAAGTCGTCAATCGCCAAGCGGACAAAGTGCAGGAGAGTCTGCAAGAGCTTCGAGCCATTCAAGAGGAGCAAAAGGATCCGGAGTTGGAGAAACTCCTGCAGGAACTGCAATCGGTTCTGCAAGAAATGAAAGAGCCGGGGGTCGATCCCAAAGAAGCGATGGCCAAACTCTCCGAAATGGAATCGGCCCTCATGGACATGCAAACGCAACTGAAGGATCCTGAATCACTGGCCCAGATGGAAAAGGTCGGAGAAGCACTCGCGCTATCTCCCGCGATGGCTCAAGCGGGCAACGCGCTCGCCAAAGGAGAAATGGGGAAGGCGGCCGAGCAATTGGCGAAACTCGAGATGCCCGAGTTGGATCGTCAGACCGAAAAAGCGATCCTCGAGAAACTCGAGCAAGCCAAGAGCCAACCCAATAAGAATGACGGCGCATCTCAAAAGAAACCCGAGAACAATATCGACAAATCTGCCGAGCAGATGTGCCAAGGGGTCAGTCAAGGGAATCGATCGAAGTTCAGCGAAGGAGCGAAAGGCCTGAGCGGCGAGGCCAAGAAACTATCCAACAAGAAGAAGCTTAGCGATTTGTTGAAGAAGCAAAGTCAATGTTTGAGCGAATGCAAGTCGGAGTGCGAAGGGGAGTGCCAGTCGCAAAGCGAATCGAAATCCAACAAGCCTGGTAACAAGGCGGGGAAATCGTCCGGGGACAAAACGCCCGGTGACAAGACGCAGCAACTCGCGGCCAAACAGCAGATGAAGATCAAAGGTCAAGAGACCGGACAAGGCCAGTCCGATATCGAGACCGAGAAATCGAACCCGCAAGAAGAGGAATCGCTCCGAGCGTATCGTGAGCAGGCCGAAAAGTTTGAGAGCCTCAGCGAGTCTGCTCTCGAAACCGAGTCGATCCCAATGGGCCACCGCCAGACGATTCGCAAATACTTCGAATCGATCCGCCCATCCAGCGACCAGGTCGATCAGGTCAAAGATAAAGCTAAATAGCCAATTGGGATAGCCAACGGGGGGTGGCACACATCTGACCATCCACCCATTGTACGACGGACTTCCTAGTCCGTCGTAGTGCTTTAGCCGACGGACTGGGAAGTCCGTCGTACCGGTAGATGGCGTGCCAAACCGATCGGATAATGACGCACTGAACTTCTACGAGAAACATAGATTTCAAGTCGATAAGTGATGAGCCAACCCCGCGTACTAATTTGCGGCTCGATCAATAGGGATCTGGTGATACGAACCCATCGTTTGCCCTCGCTAGGTCAAACGCAAATGGCGCATGGCATGGAGGAAGTTTCCGGGGGCAAGGGAGCGAATCAAGCGGTCGCGGCGGCACGTTTGGGCGCCGAGGTATGCATGCTGGGGTGCGTGGGGAGCGATGGGTTCGTAGCCACGCTCAAAAACAACCTTGCTCGCGAAAACATCGATACGCGATGGATCCGGTCCGTGCCTGGCCCGAGCGGAATCGCGATTGTCTCCGTCGATGACGCAGGAGAGAACTCCATCTTGGTTGTCCCAGGTGCCAATGGGCAATTGAGTCCAACACATATCGATGACGCACTCGAAG
>JBILVV010000435.1:0-4076 GCA_044370255.1 Pirellula sp. | reverse complement strand
AATTTAATTCCCTGGCGCAAATCTTGTGCCGCTTCGACGAAAAAATCCCGTAAACCTGAAAGTAGATGGCATTGTGCTTGCGCATCTCGGCTAGAGGTAGAACGAAACATGGACACGCACTGCGGCTTATTGAAGGCATTAAGCAAGCATCTACCATGCAATGCCTGGCCAGGTTCTTTTGTTGCGATCGAAGTCGTAGTGCTCGGCGATGAGAGACGCGCGGCGAACGCAACGTGAGATCCAGTGATACCAGCGGGTGACGACTGTATTGACAATCTTGGAGGGCGATTGAGTCATGGCGAAGAACCTCCCTTCGGGCTAAAGCGGTCTTGATGATGAAGATCATCAACATAAACCTGCCCGAGGGCTTGAACAACCCTAGCGCACGTGCATCTGCAGCGCTGCTAGTAGCTACTTTCCCGCAACCCGTTTCGCGAGCATTCCTGCGTGCGAGGATCCGCTACAATGCATGTCCTAGTCTTACGATGGTTCTCGCTGCGAGGCTGCGGACATTATTGTTGCCACGGAGGCACCGACTGCGAAACGATTGTTCGGAGAAAGAATTGCCGATATGGAATCGCGTAGCCGGTCGACCGTTTGTCTTTACTTTGCATTGACTAGGCCACCCATCCGACAACCGCTATTGATGCTCAATGGAAGCGGGGAGGACCGAATCAACCATATCGCATTTCCTAGTTTATCGCAAGCTAGCTATGCACCGAAAGGATGGACACTGGCGTCGGTCAACTTGATCGGTCTGGCTGATCATTTCGGCGATGAGATCGTTCGTGAAGTCTGGAGCGAATTGGAGCAATGGTATGGATGGACCGTTCGAACTTGGCAGCATTTGCAAACCTATCGGATCCCATACGCCCTGCCAGACCAGTCGTCGACTGCGATCGCAACGTCTCCGAAAGTTGAGCATCTCGGGGATCGAATCTACCGATGCGGTGATTACTGCGAGGTTGCCAGCATCGAAGGTGCAATCCAAAGTGGAATAGCAGTGGCGGATCTGCTATCGAAGAATCCTCGTTGAGATTCTCTAGACATCCGGTAAAGTTTTCTTGGTTTTGCGTGTGGGTGCGGTGTCCCTACCCTTTTTCGTCAGGAAAAGTCGCCTTGAAAATTTCGGGGAAGCTGTTATCCTATTATCCGGATAAGCGGATGAATGACTAAGAACCCAATCCGGGGTTGGAGGATGGCATGAGCGGGGTAGCTCCCATGGTCGCGTGGATGCAAAGTCTGTCCGACCCAACTCGTGTGCGTCTGCTTCGTTTGCTCGAGAAAACGGAACTTTCCGTGGCCGAAATGTGCAACACCCTTCAAATGCCACAAAGCACCGTTAGCCGGCATCTGAAAATGCTGTCCGACGATGGGTGGGCGACGGCGCGTCGTGAAGGGGCCAGCAACTGGTATCGAATGCCGACGGCTCAATTTCCACCATCCCAAAAAAAGCTCTGGGCGGTTGCACGCGGCAATTGCGTCCCCGAAACGACCGCGGAACAAGACGACGCGCGGCTCGAACAAGTCCTGGAGTCTCGTAGCAGTAAATCACAGAATTTCTTCTCAAGCTCAGCTGGAAAGTGGGATCGCCTACGCGGGGATTTGTTCGGTCACCGAATCGATGCTTGGGGGATCGCCGCCGGGTGGGACAGTAGTTCCATTGTCGGGGATCTCGGCTGCGGCACCGGTATGATCAGCCAAACATTGGCCCCCTGGGTGGAGCAAGTGATCGCTGTGGATGCATCGATGGCGATGCTCAATGCTGCTCGCAAACGACTAAAAGAGAACGAGAACGTGGATATCCGGAAAGGGGAATTGACAGATTTGCCGATCGAGAGCCGGACTCTCTCGGCTGCGATTATGGTTCTGGTCATGCCCTACCTGGCCGACCCGCAAAAGGTTCTTGCGGAAGTGCACCGAACAACCAAGCCGCGAGGACGACTGATCGTCTTGGACATGCTTCCTCACGATCGCGAGGAGTACCGAGACGAACTAGGCCACTCGTGGATGGGGTTCTCGAAAGAGCAAATGGAGCAGTGGTTGACCGCTGCAGGCTGGACACTCGAACGATGGGTTATTATTCCACCGGACACCGACGCCAAGGGGACTCAAACGTTCGTGGCCTCGGCTGTGCGTCGGTGAAATGCAAGTACTGTTTAACGAACTGATGATTGGTGTTTCCTTTTTTAGGAGTTGATGAATGAGTGCGGTAGTGGATTCAAAGAAAATGACAACGGCCAGCGATCCATCGCGAGTACCCTTCAAGGTGCGAGCCTTCGATCTCTTGGCGCAGGGCAATCGCGAAGAAGCGGAAGCTTTAGCGAGCTTAGGACGCAAGGAGATTCAACTCGCCGAGGACGAAATGCCCGGCCTGATGGCTCTGCGTGCGCGATACGGCAATACCAAGCCGCTGGCGGGAGCCAAGATCATGGGTTCTCTCCACATGACGGTTCAAACTGCTGTATTGATCGAAACCTTGGTCGACCTCGGTGCCGATGTCCGATGGGTCAGTTGTAACATTTTCTCAACGCAAGACACCGCTGCAGCAGCGGTCGTTGTCGGTCGAGGCGGCTCCCTCGACAACCCGATCGGGTCTCCTGTGTACGCTTGGAAGGGCGAAACACTGCCAGAGTATTGGTGGTGCACCCAGGAAGCATTGGTTTGGCCAGACGGAACCGGTCCCGACCTGATCGTCGATGACGGCGGGGACGCAACGATGCTAATCCACTTAGGTACGCAATTCGAGGCCGCTGGCAAAGTTCCAGATTTCGACCCCGAAACCCAACCTGAAGAATACGGTGTGATCCTCGATCTGCTCCGCAAGGAACTCGTTCTCAACCCCGGCCAATACACAGAAATGGGGCGTGCGGTCCGCGGCGTTTCGGAGGAAACCACCACGGGAGTGAAGCGTCTGTACGAGATGACTGCCAAGGGTGAATTGCTATTCCCAGCTATCAACGTCAATGACTCGGTCACCAAGAGCAAGTTTGACAACCTCTACGGATGCCGTCACTCGCTGATCGATGGATTGAACCGAGCCACCGACGTGATGTTGGCAGGCAAGGTCGCTGTCGTTTGCGGTTACGGCGATGTCGGCAAGGGTTGCTGCCAAGCTCTTCGTGGTCAAGGTTGCCGCGTCATCGTGACCGAAATCGATCCGATCTGCGCTCTGCAAGCCACCATGGAAGGCTACGAAGTCAAGACCGTCGAAGACTTCATCGAAACGGCAGACATCTTTGTTACCGCTACCGGCAACAAGGATATCATCACGGCGGAGCACATGCACCGCATGAAGGATAAGGCGATCGTCTGCAACATCGGCCACTTCGATAATGAAATCGATATGGCCGGCCTCGAGAAATTGCAGAAGACAGGCAAAGCTGAACGCCGCAACATCAAGGCCCAATTCGATCAATGGTACTTTCATGACACCAAGCGAAGCATCCTCGTGTTGGCCGAAGGTCGCTTGATGAACCTCGGATGCGCAACCGGGCACCCAAGCTTTGTGATGAGCACGAGCTTTACCAACCAAGTGCTCGCGCAACTCGAATTGTGGCAAGAACGTGACAACGGTACCTACGACAAGCGAGTCTACACGCTGCCCAAGAAGCTCGACGAAGAAGTCGCACGACTCCACCTCGAGAAGCTCGGCGTGAAACTGACGAAGCTAACCGACTCGCAACGCGACTACCTCGGTGTCGATGCCGCTGGTCCGTTCAAGGCCGATCACTATCGATACTAGGATCGCACTCTCTTGCTCAGAGAGCGATGAACTCACAACCAACTCGGCTCGGGAAGCGTCTCTGTTTCCCGAGCCTGTTTTATTATCGAATTATGGCAGCCACCGCATCCGTAGCTATCCGTCGCCAGACGATGGATGGTAGCGGGGGAACCCTCGTTCGTATCAGGTCCGGCCATCGCTTGGCAGCGATAGCTACGTCACGTTGGATCTGTGGAATTGGATGTCTAAGGTTCGCAGATAGGTATGCAAGCCTGCATCTTGGATCGGCATGAGATATGCGACCTCTCCGGACTCGTTGTGGTGCGAATGCCACCAGCCTGGCGGTGTGATG
>JBILVV010000082.1:0-14209 GCA_044370255.1 Pirellula sp. | reverse complement strand
GAAAGCTATCGCAGGACTGACGACCGCGCAGATCGCTGGGATCGTCGGAGGGTCATCGTTTGGTGGTTGGATGGCAGAGCGGGGGGAATGGCGCATCGCATTTGTCATTCTCGGAGTTTGCGGATTGCTCTACGCCATTCCCTATGGCTGGTACTTGAGCCGCAATGTTCCCAGCTCTCCGAACAGATCGCAGAGTTTGCAGGCTTCCTCCCAGGACCACCGCCCATGGGATCCGTGGTTCGCTCTTTTTCGCGTCCCAACATTTTCTGCTCTATGCGTCATCTTCCCAATGTTCGTATTCGGCCTATGGTTGATCTACAGTTGGCTCGCTAGTTACATGCAGGAACGATTTTCCCTCAGTCTCACCGAAGCCGGATGGATGTCGATGGTTTATCTGCAGTCAGCAACGTGCCTGGGATTGTTCACCGGAGGTTATGTCGCCGATCGATTGCGATCTCGTTACCGGACAGGTCGGCTACTTGTGTTGTTGGGGAGCCTCCTCCTGTGTGTACCATCGCTACTTGCAATCGGACGCGTCGACGAAGTGCAACAAATGAAGTGGGTGTTGATGGCGTACGGGTTCAGCAGCGGATGGATGATGGGCAATATATTTCCTGCGGCTTTCGAGGTGGTCCCCACGCATTCACGCGGCAAGGCGGTGGGGATCCTGAATCTGTTCGGAGCAGCGTTGTCAGGTTTTGCACCGCTGGCCGTAGGTGCCTGGAAGCAGTCGTTGGGATTGCCCGGCATGCTCGGTGTGGCTGCCATCGGCTACGGAATCGCCGCGGTTTTATTGGCAATAACAATTTTTAGATTTTTTCAAAAGGACTTCGATCGCAATGCCGCGACGGGGATCCCTTGAAAATGAGATGGAGACACCCAGTATTAGTGATGGTGAGTGTGGAGCATGACGCCGTTTTATTTGCTGGGAAATTCCGATCCTTGTATACCCGTCGCAGTTCATGATTTCAGCAAGGCCTATTCAGATGCCGTCGCCGGCGACGAAAGCATCCATAACATTTTTCGCTTGCGTGACACGAGATCCTTCAGGCACGTCGGTCGTTACACTGACATTCGCGCCGATGATCGAGCCTCGCCCGACAGTAATCGGACCCAGCAGCGTCGCACCGGCATAGATAATCACATCGTCCTCGATCCGAGGGTGTCGTATGGGAATGGGAATGGAACGATCTGATGGGGGTTTCGTGTAGTCGCTCGAGGTGGGTGCCCCGAGCGTCACGCCATGATACATGCGAACTCCGTGCCCGATTTTCGACGTCTCTCCGATGACAACGCCGGTTCCGTGATCGATAAAGAAGGCGTTGCCGATTACAGCACCCGGATGAATCTCAATTCCGGTCTTGGAATGAGCCAATTCGGAAATGATGCGCGGAACCCAATTCAGCCCGAGCAAGTAAAGCTCATGCGCGAGTCGGTGATGTAACATCGCGTAGATGCCAGGATAGCAAACGAGTACCTCGTCGATGCTACGAGCCGCAGGATCCGATCGATAAGCGGCTTGGATATCGGTGTCGATCAGTTCCCGAACGCTCGGTAATCGCGATGCAAAGAACCGTACGCATCCGATCGCTTCCCGCAGAACCTCCTCCCGAGAGCCTGCATTGGACGCGGAAAACTCCAATTCAATTCCAACTTGATCCACCAGTTCCCGAAAACTTAGATCGAGTGTCTGCCCCACGAAATAGTCGACATTCTCCGAAGCGAGGTACCGAGCGCTGAGTCGGTTGGGAAACAGCGCTGTGAGCACGCGATCCACGATTTGCTGGAGGGCGTTCCTCGATGGCAAAACCACTGGATTCTCCAATCGATTTCGCTCTCGCAGCGACGCTTTCCGTAATCGGGACAACTCCGAGACCACTTCATCGATATTCCAATCGAACTGATTCGCGGACAGTTCCAAACGGGGCAAGCTTGCAGATGTCATGGCGACTGCCTAAGGAGCGGTGAACGAGAGAAGGAAACGCGGCCTGACTGGTACTCGCTCAAGGTTACATGCCGCCCAACGTTGGGTGGAATGAGTCGGTGCAAGACCACAGGAATGGGGTTGGTATGCACGACGACTTCTCTACCGCGATGGCGCGCGACAAATTGCTGTGCATGACAAAATGTAACGGAAGACGCGAGAACGATGATGAGACTGAGTGAAGGGATAATACGACGCGTCATGGCAACTCCAGAAGGAAACTGATGGGAAAGCAAACGCGGAACGAGCCCGCACTGAGACAACGCCAACAATCTGCAAAAGGCGTGCCAAGTGGGACCGCTTCGGCAAAATCGGAATCATCCGCTCGACGCGAAACTCTCGAAGAACAACGCAGCATTAGCCACTCGCAAAAGACGAGTCACTCAATGTCCATGAGGCTCAGGCTCGGGTCATGAGAAGATCGACCGATGGACGACTCCCGCGACGTCTGTCAGTCGGAAATCGCGACCGCCGTACGAGTAGGTTAATTGTTCGTGGTCGAGTCCCAAAAGTGCCAACAAGGTTGCATGTAAATCAGTCGTATGCATCCGGCCTTCGACTGCCGTTTGTCCGAGTTCGTCGGTGCTACCGTAGGAGTAACCAGATTTGACGCCAGCCCCTGCCATCCACATCGGATAGCCAGTGATGTTGTGGTCTCTGCCATCGGGGCCTTGGGCGTGGGGAAGTCGTCCAAACTCGCTTCCGAACAAAACCAATGTATCTTCCAACATGCCTCGCTGTTCGAGATCCGACAGCAGGGCCGCAACGGGTTGATCGACCGATTTGCAGCGATTCAATAGACCCTGATGGAGATTGTTGTGGTGATCCCAGCCGGGATCGCAAACCTCGACGAAGCGAACACCCGCTTCGCATAATTTTCGAGCCATCAAGCATTGGCGTGCAAAGCTACCTGCCGGTCCATCTTGAATGCCATACGCATCGAGTACCGCTTGCGATTCGTTCTGCAGATCGAGCACGCTCGGGATTCTGTCTTGCATAGTAAAGGCGAGCTCGAACGATTGAATGATCCCTTCGAGTTCGTCGGGTGCTCCGGGTGCAGTGGAGAAATCACGGTTCATGGCTTGGATCAAATCGATCTGTTTGCGCTGCAGCGATGTCGCTGCGGCTGGCTTGAGATTCGGAACATACCCTTGATCGGTGATCTTGGTTCCTTGGAAGTGAGCTGGTAGGAAGGCGCTTCCGTAGTTGACGGCGCCTCCGAAGTTCGGTGGCGGATTGATGGTGACATACCCTGGCAGGTCTTGATTCTCGGTACCTAGGCCGTACAAGAGCCACGCACCCATCGATGGTCGGGTCAAGGTTGCGTTCGCAGCTCCGGTGTGAAGTTGCATCACCGCTTGTGGATGGGCTGGCGTATCGGTGTGCAATCCTCTCACGAAGCAAAGTTTATCGACGTGTTGAGCGCAATGCGGAAAGAGGTTCGAAACCCACGTTCCGGTATCTCCATGCTGTGAGAACTTGAATTTCGAGGCGACCAGAATCCCGCCTCCCGGCCCGGGCTTGCTATCGCTCTTCTGGAGTTGAGGCTTGTATTCCCACGTATCGAGTTGCGAGAATGCTCCTTCGAGAAACACGAATATGATTCGCTTGGCCTTGGCCGGAAAGTGACTTGGTTTAGGGGTCAATGGGCCTGCGGTCTTTTGGGTTTGCGATATCGCTTGCGTCCCCAGCATCGCAGCGAGCGCAACCGATCCGAAACCTGCTCCGGTCGTTCGGAGCATCTCTCGTCTCGAAAATCCATTCCCTCTGCGATTCGTTGGCATGACTCTTTTTTCCTTTCGTTTCGTTATCATCGAGTATCAGCGCACGTAGCGAAATTCAGCGCTTGCAAAGACCGATTGCACGAGCGATGCCCAGGCTGCTTCGTCTGCATTGGAGGGTGGATGGGCGCCAGCGAGGGCATCGAGTTGAAATTCGACATCGCGCGTGTCCTCCGGCGCAGCAGCATTGTTGGCGACACTGGCGGGTTCCGCTTTGGAGTTCGCGTCCCCATCAAGGCTCGCGACGACTTGGTTCTCCGTTGTCGTTCCATGCAGGGTTAGCCAACTCGTGCGATAATCCTCGACAAATGCGATGAATCGTCGAGACTCGGCCTCGGTGGGATAGCGTTGCAAGAGCCGTCGCAGCAATCGAAGAAGGCGTTGCTCGTTGCTCTCCGTGGGAACCGTCGGCGTCGAGAGGATCGAAGTAGCGATCTGCGTTGCATGCTTTCGAACAAACCCATCGTTCAATAAGAACAATGCCTGTGGAGCGACGGTCGTGGTCGATCGCTTGCCGGTCACCATGCCTTGCTCCGCAAAGTCGAAGACTTCCAAGGCGTTGGGGGTGATCCCACGAACCAGGGGCAGGTAGACGCTTCGTGTCCGACTGGTCGCCGCAGCGGTCAGCAGGCTCTTCGCTTCCGGTCCGTTGTTTCGAATTTCGACAACCGGCAGATCCTGAGCTGCGGATCCTGCGGGTGGTTTCGTATCGAGCGAGTCTGCCAGAAACAGGATGGCATCTCTTAATTCCTCCGCATCCAAGCGCCGCGGTGCATGCCGCCACAGGAATCGATTCCCTGGATCGATTTGTCGCGATGTCGAAGAATCGGTCGAGGCGAGTTGATAGGTCCGGCTCAATACGATCGCGCGAATCAATTTCTTCGTCGACCATCCCTCTTTCACAAACTCCTGCGCGAGGTAATCGAGCAACTCGGGATGCGAGGGGGAATCCCCCGTGCTACCGAAATTGTCGACAGTACGCACCAAGCCCGCACCGAAAAGATGCTGCCATATGCGATTCACATAGACTCGTGCGGGGAGCGGGTTGTCTCGATGCGTCAACCAATTGGCGAGCTCGCGACGTCCACTCTCATAGTCGCTGATCGGACTGCCCGGAACGCGATCGAGCAGCGTGAGGAATCCGCGCGGTACCGCCGGTCCAATTTTTTCCGCTTCTCCTCGGATGCGAATCTCAGCATCCGCGATGCTGCTAGCATCCCTCACTCCCAAGGCGACTTCACCCCTCTTGGCTGGGTCGGTGAGCGCGACCCATTCGGCTTGTTTCTTCTGCATGCGCTGACGGGCTTCTCGCAACTTGATCGCGTGGTCTTCGCCTCGTTCTTCTTGCTTGACACTATCGCGGATGCGTTGAAACTCGGTCCTTGCAGTTTCAAACTCGGTTTTCGCTGCATCGATACGCTGCAGTAATTCCTCAGAGTTTTCCGCGAACGGACTGGCATCGATCGAGATGAGCCGATCGGGCTTGTAGTACGCGAGCCCGGCCCCACCCATTTGATTCCTCAGCGCATCGCATAACTCGGTACTCAAGAAAATGCCAGCCAACGCATAGTAATCGCGCGTGGAAATCGGTTCGTATTTGTGATCGTGGCAACGCGCACAACTGACCGTCAATCCGAGAAACGCTTTCGTGACGGTATCGATTTGCTCATCGACGTTGTCCATGTCATAGCGGACCTTGAATCGTTGATTTACATCCTTGACGCCCAGGGCAAGGAAACCCGTAGCAATCCATTGCTCGCGCTTTTGTCCCAGAGATTGGGATGGCAACAGGTCTCCCGCGATTTGTTCTTGAAGAAATCGATTGAATGGTTTGTCGGCGTTGAATGATGCAATCACATAGTCGCGATAGCGCCACGCGTGGGGATAAGGGAGATTGCGCGCCGAACCGGTCGATTCGCCATATCGGGCGACATCCAGCCAATGCCTGCCCCATCGTTCGCCAAAGGCATGGGACTTCAGCATGCGGTCCACAACCCGTTCGACAGCTTGGGGTGATTCATCGAGCAGGAATTCGAGTAGCTGATCTTCGCTAGGAGGCAGACCGGTCAGATCCAAGGATAATCGCCGGAGCAACACGCCGCGCGGGGAGTCAGCTACAGGTTCGAGCCCGCTTGCTACCCAACCCTGCGCGACCAGCGCGTCGATCGCTGAGCGGGGCCAGGCAGCGAGGCTTCCCAACTCGTTCGCCCCAGGAATGGCAACGGTATGAAGCGGTTGCCAGGCCCAATGCGATTCCTTGAGCTCTGCGTTGGGCAGTTCGCCAGCTTGAAGCGACTGAGCGATATCGTCGGGGATCTCCGTCGCAGGCCAAGCAGCACCGGAATCAATCCATGTCTTGAGATCTGCAATTTGGGATTCGGAGAGCCGATAATCCGGCGGCATCTTTTTGCTCTCGTCAGCGTGGGTTACGCGAGTGATCAAATGGCTTTTGGAGGAATTGCCGGGAAGGACTGCTGGGCCGTTGGCACCTGGGCGCGTCATAGCGCGAAAATCATCGACGCGCAAACCACCCGCTTCCTTGTGATGTTCTGAGTGGCACAGAAAGCAGTGTTCCGCAAACAGGGGCCGAATTCTCTTTTCAAAGAATTCGAGCTGTTCGGGGGTCGCCTCGGGATGTCGCTCCTGTGCCGCAGCGCGACTACTGGCGATGCATGCTACAACGCATCCCAAAAATAGGGTTCCTGCGATGATCCACCGTTTCGTCATGTCGTTGTTCCTTCCTGGATGCGCTGCAAGGGGCATCCATGCCTCGCTTGCTAAAATGCCAACTGGACCACCGCACCATCGATGACGGTCGGAATACCTCGCGACGATCGCGCGTTGGGGGAAATGTTTTCTTGATTCCATTGTTCGTATTGGGATCGGAGCCTCTCGACGATCTCCGGATGCTGATCCGCGACATTCTTCGTTTCGCCCGGATCGTTCGCCAAATCGTAGAGGATTGAAGCTTGGCCGAGCGGCGACAGACCAGGGTAGGGCCCATCTCGCAGCAAGCCCGCCGCATCCGAGCGATTGACTTCGAGGAACTGCTGGACAGGAGCTCGATTGACGACGATCAATTTCCATCGTTCATTTCGGACAGCATAATTGCCCCCCGCACGCCAGAACAATCGCTCGTGCGGTGCATCGGCAAGAGTGCCATTCAAGTAAGGCAACAGGTTCACACCATCAAGCGGCCTATGACTCGACGACAGCTTGGCCCCTGCCGCTGCAGCGATGGTGGGGAACACATCCAAAGAACTCGTCAATCGATCGTCGACTCGGCCTGCGGGAAGGGTTCCCGGCCAGGAGAGAAACAAAGGTGTTCGATGCCCGCCCTCAAGATGATATCGCTTCCATCCGGCGAACACCGCATTGGATGGTCCACCATCGAAAAGGTTGGGCCCGCCGTTGTCCGACAGAAAGACGATCAACGTGTTGGAGTCCAAGCCTTTGCTGCGAATCGTTTCGACAACCGCACCCACTCCGTCATCGACGGCGCTCACCATCGCGGCATAGACGCGGCTATTGTGGTCTTGGATATGAGAAAAACGATCGTAATACTTGCGAGTGGTTTGATGCGGTGTATGAGGCGCATTGTACGCGAGGTACAGAAAGAACGGCGACTCGCGATTCCGTTCGATGAACGCGATCGCTTCACGCGTCAGCGCATCGGTCAAATAGGTGCTCTCTTCTACCGGTTCAAGCCCCCGAAACAAACCTCGTTGGTGGCCAGCGGGATCTCCATGGGGTACAGGTGCGGCAAACCCGTTGACCGCCTCGGGGTCGTTGACATCGATGTAGGAAGTGGCACCTCCGAACAGGCCAAAGAATTCGTCGAAACCTTGGCTCAAGGGATCCCGACCATCGCTCGCACCGAGATGCCACTTGCCAACGACTCCTGTTCGATAGCCAGCGGTCTTGAGCAGTTCCGCTATGTTGGTCTCGTCGAGCGATAATCCCGGGCCGGCATTGAACTCCGAACCGTGGCGAGTTCCCTGACGGCCTGTGATCAAACCCGCTCGCGATGGCATGCACACCGCTGCGCTGACATGCGCATCGGTAAAACGGACTCCGGTCACTCCGAGCTGATCGATGTTGGGTGTTGGAATATGCCCTTTTTGAAACGCACTGACATCTCCGATCCCCAAGTCGTCGGCCAAGATCAGGATCACATTTGGCGAACGATTCGAGGAACGGGGTTTCTCGTCCGCGACAGCGCCCAGAACGGTCATCGTCCACCCGCATGGCAAGGCCAATACCCACGGCACAATCCGTAGAACTCTGCTTGTCATCGAGGATCGTTCCCGAGTTCGGCCATCGACATCGCGCAGCGATGGTTGCCGATGTGGCGCTCGAGCGATCGCCGCGCAGACGACCAACAAAATCACAAATCCAGTACCTACAATCGCATCGATTATGAACATCTTCTTACCTGCTCTTTCCAGACGTTGTCGCGATCGTCTTTCTCTTTGTCGTCGTTCTCTGGTTCGTCGTTCTCTGGTTCGTGGTTCACTTCGGCTGGTCCGATGGCAACGGATCGGCGAGGATGATCACGATATTCGGCAACGTTGATTTGTCCTCAGCCCGCGCGTCGGTCGCAGGAGCGCTGATGCCTGCCGTCAACGCGGAAACAATGGTTATCCAAACAGCCAGAGTTCGTGTTGTTGAAGAATGGATCATGGTATCTCGTTTGGGGCAAGCGTTCTGCTTGTGCATGCCTAGCGTTTCTCTTGGGAAAGGTTTTTAAGGAACGCAACGACTTGGGCAGCATCGTCGGCGGCGGTCACTTGCGCGTTCTTGTAGACGATCTCCCCAGACCGATTCACGATAAAGGTCCATCGCTTGCTCGTCAGTTGACGTTCGAGAGTTTCACTTTGGCCATCAATCTCAACGCGCACTTCTTTGAGTTCTCGGTTGATCGGTACACCGAAGGCCTCGGCGATCTTTCCGTCCGAATCGGCTAGCAGCGTGAAATTCAGTCGATGGAACTGCTTGAACTTGCGATGGTTCTCGGGGGAATCACCGCTGATCCCGATGGCTCTTGCTCCGAATTGTTCAAGTTCATCTTTTGAATCGCGGTACGCGCACGCTTGCTTGGTGCAACCTCCGGTGAAGTCGGCCGGATAGAAATAGAAAACCAGATGGCTTTTTCCAATATGGTCGGCACTCCTCCAGGCATTTCCGTCCTGGTCGATCGCATCGAAATGCGGCGCTGGTCCCAACGATTCGAGGGCGGTTGGGGCGTCGGATGTTTCACCCCAGACTTCAGGGGCTTGATAGTCGCTCGGTTTGGGGCGCGTTTTCGTTGGCAACGCTTGCTGACGATAGTCCAGCCATCGATCAAGAAGTTCCTTCACTTTATCCGAATGAGACGCAGCCAGGTCGGACGTTTCGTTGGGGTCCCGTTGAAGATTGAATAACTCGATATTCTTGGGAATCCCCGTTCCGACACTGGCGGTGGAATCCCCGTCGAAATTCTCGAACTCTCTTCCGCCGTTGACGACGATCTTCCATTCGCCTGCTCGAAGCGCACCCCAATGAGGGGCTGCATTGATCAAGATATCTCGATGAGGCGATGGTTTTCCCTCGGCAATCGTTTCCCAGACGTCTACGCCATCGAGCGGTAGCCTTTGTTCGATCTTTGCGCCAGCGAGTTTGAGCAAGGTCGGATACAGATCAACGATGTGAAGCGGTTCTTGAACGATGGAACCCGCCGGAATTTTTCCTTCCCAAGACGCAAAGGCTGGGACTCGCACACCTCCCTCGTAGGCGGTACCCTTCTGGCCTCGTAGAGGACCGTTGCTGGTAACCTTGCCAGGTGCTGGACCGCCGTTGTCGCTCGAGAAAAGAAAGAGGGTGTTCGCGCGTTGCCCCGACTGGTCGATCGCGTCGACTATCTTTCCAATCGCTTCATCCATCGCCGTCAACATTCCGGCATAAAGCTTCCGCTCGCCTGTAAGATGTTGAAACTTTTCAAGATAGCGATCAGGGACTTGGTGCGGAGCATGTACCGCATTGAAGGGGACGTAGAGAAAGAAGGGCTTCTTGCCGGCGTATTCATTCACAATCAGGGTGGCTTCATCGGCGATTAGGTGGGTGGCGTAACCTTCTTCGCGAACCCCCCTGTCATCGCGATGCCAATCGAGTCCGCCATCGCGCGTATGTTCGAAATAGTCGAGTGCACCATTGTAGTGACCGTATTGATGGTCAAATCCCCGTTGCCGAGGGAGATACTCAGGGCGAAAATGTCCGAGGTGCCATTTGCCCACAATTGCGGTCGCATAACCCGCCGTCCTGAGCCCCTGCGCGAGGGTCTGTTCCTCAAGGGGTAGACCGTACTGAGCCCACGGGCGGACGACACCTACCTGCAAACCGTGCCGGATCGGATAACGTCCCGTGAGAAGCGCTGCGCGGGTGGGGGTACAAACCGATTGGACATAAAAGAAATCCAACTCAGCACCGGACTGAGCAAGCTTGTCCAAGTTCGGCGTAGGGATGTCACTTCCGTGCCATCCAACATCTCCCCATCCAAGATCGTCTGCCAGAAAGTAGACAATATTCGGTCCCTTCGATGCTCGATCTACCTCACGCTCGCTAGCGAAGCAGGGAGTCAGCCATGCGATCGCTGCCAACAGCGTGATCGGTTTCGAAATGCAAAATGACTTCATCGACTTTCCTTTGTAAGTAACGCTAGCCCGTGTTCCACAACGTCCTCTCCGCCATCGTGGACTCGGACTAGCGTCGATTTCTATGGTTCAGTGAGTGCGATCGCCACCCCATAAGGGAGCAATATTCAAACGGTCCCATTCTTGCCATTTGGACCGAAGCTGTTGGACTTTTTCCGGATGCTGCGACGAGAGATCCGCATCTTCGCGATTGCGCTCATCAGCCAACGCCCTATCTAACGGCAGGATGATGCCAAAGATCGTTACCGGAACGATCCAATTCGCATTTGCGAGTGGGGCCTTGGACGCTGACATGATCCGAGCGATGATCGATTTCAAGGTAAGTTTCTTTATCTGTGCTTCTAGTAATTCTTGGGAGTAACACGAAGATTCGAATACAGGCCGTCGGCCACATCGACGAACAGTCCAATCAGCCGCGGCTCGTCGCCGGTGCTCAACCGATCGACGGTCAATGAGGGGTCACTGCTATCCTCAACGAAAACATGAACCTGTTTCGGAGTGACTTCAATTCGAGCGCGGAACCAATCGTCGGGGTTGGGTACGGGTTTGACCGGCGCCTCGAATTTTCCAGGGAATTCCCTGCGAAGCTTATCCCAAGTGTTATCGGGCCACGCCAAATACTGGACTGCGCGACCCTTGAAAATGTCATCCGCTTGGAAGTTGAATGGACGAAAATAGATCGCCTCGAAATGTCGCTCGTCTACGACGTTAAACGCTACACCGAGAAAGCTCTGCTGCCGAACTTTTTTGCCTTTGAGTTCCACTTCGATCGAACCGTATCGGAACTCCACACCGATCGGAACCGCCAATCCGACGACCCCATCGGCCGAATCCCCTTTGGACGTAAGACGCACTGTCTTCCTACCGTCCACCTGGGCGGCTTCTGCAGTAGCGCTAAAGATCTTCCAATGCTGATCATGCGAAATGTTTTCCAAATCGATCGATCGAGATTTCACCTCATCCTTCGATGTTTCCTGACCGTGCAGACCATTGGACCAAGCGAACACGACACCGATCATTATTGCAAAGCAATATCGCATGAAATCACTCCGGCACTTCCTGATTGAGTCTAAAAAACTGAACTGATTCAGTCATCGAACTCTCTCGATCGATGGACCACTCCCGGTATCGACGACTCGGTAAGTTCGAGTCTCCTCGACGCACGATTGGGGATCGACCGGTCCGCTGGCCGAATCGTCGAATACCAGTTCGATGGTTTGCTCTCCACGGGTGGCGGAACCCACCAGCTTGTAGCTCACGAGGCGATTCTTTCGACCATAAAAGGCCTCAATCCCCTCCCGTAAATGAACGTTTCCCGCTTCGAGTTGAAGATCGTTCGGATCGCGAGCGCCGTTGACAAACGCGACCAGCACCCGCTCGAGAATGAATCGCTTTACCTTCTCCTCCGGAGCCAGATTCTCCACCGAATTCGATCGCGAAACCGCATCGGAGTGATCGGGTTGCGATCGTTGACAACCGATCACTAGGCCACCGAAGATTCCAGCGTAAACGATCCTGTAGAGGCGTTTCCTGTTCCTGCGAAGAATAGAGAATACGTCCATGTTTCCTTTAGTTTTCATACAGTCCTTGAATCGAGTCGGCTGCATTGCGGCTACCAAAAGCCCACCACACATATCTGTCAACCGAGTTCGAAATGAAGTGAACAGCTCCATCCACACTGCCGACGCCAACACCACCACCATGGCGACTCGATGCAGTCGTTGCGGCACCCTTGTAATTCATGCGAACGTTCAAGGCTCCAGGACCCGAGGTCACGCAGCTTTTGGTGTTCGGCGGCATTACGTGCGTATACCTCGCCGTGGCATAATTTCCGATGTACCAGTACCGACCTGCATAAGACCACTGAGGCGTCGATGCGGTCGGAACCAAGGAATTGCACGATTGATAAAGAAGTTCGCGATCCGGAACTTGAGGGTCCGTCGTGGAATAAGGGATCTGGAAGTAATCCCCCGGGATAGAGATCTTGCGTTGATCACCATCCCCTAGAATTGCCTCGGAAAGAATAGCCGTGTTGGATGTCCCGTCCGTCACATCTTGAAATCGCACCTTTTGGTTGGTTACAAAGATCCCGTTATTCCGCTCAGGGCTCGCCGCAATGTTGATCACAGACCCCGAGAGAATCCACCCTGTATCACTCCCTCCTGACCCACGATAATTCGTTCTGCCTCGCCCAACATCGTTTTGCGGATCAGCCGGATTGGTCATGCTGTCCGTATCCGAAGGACATAGATTCTGCGGTATCTTCGCGTCCGTGATTCGAGGGTCATTGGCTGCACCTGGATTTGCAAAGTCCAGTTGATTGAATAAATTCCCTTGCTCTAGATATGGCAACACCGACGCTTGAAAACTCCATCGATACCCGCCATAAGCAGGATCGATGCGCCCTATCGGAAAAGTTCGAAATGCAGACTCGTAGTTATGGAGAGCCAATCCCCACTGCTTCATATTGTTCGAACACTGCATCCTTCGAGCTGCTTCTCGAGCCGCCTGAACCGCTGGCAACAACAAACCAACCAACACGCCAATGATGGCAATTACCACAAGCAATTCCACCAACGTGAACCCACGAAGATACCTAATGGATCTACGCCGGAAAGATGACTTAGCTTTCATGTTCTTGACTCCGTAACATTAACCCATCGCGTATCTTGCATGGACACACTCTTGCCTCTACGCACCTGCGTTCGTATTCCATAAAAAGCGTTGTGCGCGAATGTCTTACTCGCAGTCGCAGCTCCTAACCGCAATTTTTAGGGTTTGCAATTCCTGTGCCAATCGATTTGCCATGCATGATGCGATCCCTCGCCAACCCAACCAATTGCGTGCCCTTTTCCTTTCAAGAACGTCTTGCCGATCCCAGACATTTACCCCATTTCCATTTGATCAACCACGATGAACGATGAATTCCCCCCATTCGCTAACAACGCGAGGAGATCTTAATAAGCCAAAAAAACACGAACACTTAAGTCGTCCACGTCTGACCTCCAGATGGACTCTCTCCTCCTCGCCGAGACTTCTCGATCCGATCACCGTTAAAAATGATGGAGTTACGACATCCTTTTCTATTTCACGGGCGATCGATTCCCCATCGCTATCTGTCATGACCTCTTCGTACGCACGATAGTGCGACTGCTTCGATCTTTACGATCGACAAGCCGTGTGATATCACGGAGGAAACACTAATGACAGATCGGACTCCATTCCCGTTGGACCGATTCGAATCGTCTTTTTTGGGGTCGATAAGATATTGAGATTTTTTCAGAAGGACTTCGATCGCAATGCCGCGACGCGTGTTGATTGCTGAATGCAAACAGGAGGTTTCCACGTTCAATCCGAACATGAGCCACCTCAACGACTTTGGGATTCGGCGCGGTGGTGCGTTTCTGGATTACCACCGCACAGTACGCAATGAGGTGGGAGGTGCACTGTCTGTCTTGGAATCGGATCCATCGATCGAATTGGTGCCGACCTACAGCGCATTTTTCATTACCTCCGGCGGCACTCTCGCTCAGGATGCTTGGGAGACCATCGCGAACGATTTTCTCGAAGATATTCGACGAGCGTTCGCCGACGGCCCGATCGATGGGATCTACTTCTGCATGCACGGTGCCATGTGCGCTGAACAGGAACTCGATCCCGAAGGAACCCTGCTCGAGCAAACGCGCAAAATCGTCGGCGAACAAGTTCCAATCGTGCTGTCGCTCGATCTGCATGGTATCGCCACTCGCAGAATG
>JBILVV010000572.1:0-4110 GCA_044370255.1 Pirellula sp. | reverse complement strand
GCTGCGAGCGGGGCGAGTGTCGTCCAGTGGTGGATGAGATGTGCCATGGCCAGACGTGCGGAGGGCGTTGGAATCCGGAGGTATGTCATATAGCCCGTGGGCCGGTTCCGCCAGGCTCCCAGCTGCTCGTCGAGTCGAGCAGCTGCGCGGCTGGGCCGTGCTCGATGAGCAGGCCCATACCGGTGATTTCCAGGAGAGACGTTACACCAACTCGTCACCCCACCGTCCGCTTGAACTGCTTGCGGTACTTCGCCGGTGTCGTGCCGATCAGATCGCTGAACAGCCGCGTGAAGTGACTCTGAGACGAGAAACCGAGATTGAGGGCAAGTCCCGCCAAAGAAACTTCATCGTTTCTGAGGACCACCATCGCCGCCGATTGACGAACCGACCGAGGCTCAGTCCCTCTGAGCATCGGAACTTTTTTGCACAGTGGCTCGGGGAGAGGCCGGCGAGGGAGGTGATTTCCTTCAGATAGATGGGATGACACAGGCGAGCGTCGATGTATTCAACGATCTGCTTGATGGCAGAAGGCGCGAAGATGCCGTTGTCGTTGTGTCATTTCGGCGCTTTTCCTCCAAGTAATTCCGAGAGCCGCAAGACGAGTTGGTGAGCCGTGATCTCGGAGCCAAGGCCGTGCGCAAGACCTTGGATGCCCATTCCGGCGATTCGAATCACGCATTCCCGCAATACGGAATCTTCACGAGGAAGGAAGCCTGCCCACTCACTCGGCGTCACCCCATCATCCGACTCAATACAGCCGCTCAGATGCCGTTCGGGAATGAACCGGACATAACCGCTCGATAGAGCGACTGCTGACTGACCTGATGTCTGTTAACCCCGATGCAAACAGCGCCCGAGAAATAGCCATGGCTGAAGACCGTGAGGTAGTCGCCTACCATGAGTCCGGACATGCCGTCGTAGCGCATTGTGTGGGCCTACCCGTCGATCAGGTGGACATCGAGTCCGATGGTATAGCCGCTGGATATGTTGACTATGGATACGGCTGCAACATGAATAAGACCGTTCATAAAGAAGACCCGAAACGCCAGTGGGCGTTGGAACCGGTTGCCAGGGTCGCCCTCGCTGGCGAAGTAGCCCAGCGGCGATTTAAGGCCGAGGCCGTCGCGACGGAACACGGCGGCGACGCCCGACGACTCGTGGAGCCGGAAGTGGAGCCGCGCAGCTTCGCTTTTTGGTTTTTCCGCGGACTAGACTTCGCTTATTCGATCCCTGTCGGGGGTAGTGTCTGTTCAGAAACTAACGAGCGCCCTCACGCCCGCGATCAGTGCCGGTTCCGCCAGCCGCAGCGCGGGCACGACGTATTGCACGTCCGGCGTGATGCGGACGGCAGGCGTGAGCGCGTAGTTGTAAAAACACTCGATGCCCTGGCCGTCGCCGACAGGGCCGAACTGCGACGTGATCAGAGAGCCGATCTGCGGGCTGGATGAGGCCCAATACCAGCCGATGCCAAACCTGTCGTCGCGCCGTCTTCGGCCAGGCACGTTGCCGCCCACGCCAAAACTCAGGAACGCATCGATCGGGCTCGTGTTCGGATCCGCGACGCCCGCACGACCGAATGGGCCCCAGCCCCTCTTCGCGTCAGTTGGATCGACGAATACGTACTGATCGAAGTTCCAATACAGGCACCACGAGCCGCGGATCGGTGGCGTCGGCACGGCCGGGTAGGGAATGTAGGCCTCGGCGATCGAATTGTAGAGCCGGCTGTTCCAGGTGCCGCCCAGAAGCTGGTGCCCTGGGAGACCGAACGCGTTCGTGGGCACCCGCACGGCCGCCGACAGAAGCAGGCCGTCGCTGAAGAGCGTGTCGAAGCCGCTCGTGGCCGTCGTATCGTTCGAGTTGAGCACGGTCACCATCACCATCGGCCCGTCATCCGGATGAAACACGAATCCGGCGCCCAGCGTGGAGTAGGGCACCGTCGCGCCCACGATCGGATTGAACACAAACCCCATGTTTGAAAACTGCGTCTTGCCCCGCCCGTGGGCGAAGGCGTTCATGTCGCCATCGAGCGTGTCCATCTTGCCGGCGAACACGGAAAACGCGTCGGTCAACTCCTGCGTGAGCAGGACGTTGGTCAGATACATCTCTTCGCTGTTGTAGACGGGCAGGTCCGCGATCAGCGTCGGCGAAATGAAACAGCCCACGTTGCCGACGATGGTTTCACCGTAGCGATGTTCGGCGCGGAGCTTGAGATACAGGCCCTCGTGCACGCCGAGCTTGCCGCCGTCGGCGATCACGCAGTAGTCGCCGTGGCCCGCGTAATCGAAGGCTTGGGCGAAGCCGCCATTGGTGTTGCCGATGAAAAAGCTCGTGTTGTCGGCGAGGATGGTCATGCCGGCGTCGGCCAGCCGCTCGCGAAAGCCATCTGCCCTGCCCAAGAGATGCGGAGCCGCACTGTATGACGGCTCTTCGACATACGGCTGCGGCGGGTCTTCCGCTGCGGCCAGGCCGATCACGCACCACCACAACCCGGCGGCGAGCCGCCACATCGGCCCGCCAATCGCCCACTGCCGCCGGTGCACGTCGTGACCCCCGCAGTTCGGTCGCATGAGAGCTGCCAGTGCCGTCGGGGGCCGTTGCATCGATACCATCGGCGCAGTCATGCGGCCGGATGTGGCGAATTTTCCGACAATGCCTGGCCAGCGTGGGAGTAGCGAGACCAGGCAAACTTTGCGGCCTGGCGGAGCCCCGGAGCCCGGATTACTGCCCGGGCCTCACGGTGCAGGTGTCGCTTGTCCAGGCAGTTGACCCCACCAGTAAAGCCCCGACACCGCGACCACGATCAACACGTCCAGAATCATGGCCTGCCGGGCGTAGTCGCGGATCGGCTTGGTGCACACATAGACGTCTCCCGACTCGGTCCGCACATGGCTGCTGACGATATGGTGGAGACCCAGCAAGGGCAGCAATGCCAACGCTGCAAACAGCAGATCCACCCGCAGCTGAAACGTCGGCGAAGTGTTGACGTATGCCAGGAGCGCCACGGTGAGCGTCACGAACAGCGCCTGGAGAGAGACCACCTCGCGAAAGGAATTTGCCTGCGCGACGCACGGAGTGACGTCATCCGGCGGGCTCGTGAAAAACGCCGCAAAAAAATTACGCCAGCTGGCCATCGTGAAGTAAAGTCGTGTTCGTGCCGTGAATCCTCGATGATCGTCGCACAACGATGCGACGTGATCAACACCGCCGGATCGTCTCGTGAAACCAGCGTTGTGCTCGGCTTGGATTACACTTCACCGACCGTGACCGGGGATCGTAGACAGAAAGTGACTCTGGACATAGTGTGGTTTCTGTTGATCGGCGTCGCCGCGAGCATCTCCTTCGATATTGCGCCCGGCCTCCCTTCGCGCTGGAGCGGCTGTCGCTCATCCGCGTTTCAAAAGACCGCATCGCCAAAGTTCGTGATGTGCTCCCGCGGCACAAGGCTGCCAACTGGGTCGGCCCGGGCCGCTCACGAAAATCGACGCGGCCGGGAGCCAATGGCGTCGTCGAACTCTCGCCGTTCGAGTTTCTAGACCGGCCCGCGGATCTGGTCCCGCCGCCTCGCAAGCATCGGCACCGGTATCACGGCGTATTTGCACCGAATCACAAGCTCAGGTCCGCCGTCACGGCGCTGGCCATTGGCAATGTCGGCAAGCACCGTGAGCCTGCCCCCGGCGGACATGCGGACGACGGTCATGCCGACGGAGGCTGCTGCGACTCGAATGACACGTCTCGCCCCCACGACACCTCCCGGATTGCCTGGGCAAAACTCATGGCTCGGGTGGGGGAGGAGTTTCCGCTGGAGTACCCAGGGTGCGGCGGCGACAGCCTCGCGTTGGGCGAGTTTGGTGAAGGTCTGCGCCACCGGTGAAAAACTGCTCGTGAAGGGCTGGCTTGGGAAGATGTTTTGCGGTCGCCAAACAGCCAACTGCGCCGAGCAGGGCCAAGGGCCACACCCCATCGACTGCTCGTCACCCGCCAAACGCTCGAGGATGTTTTGTTGGCCGTCCTTTCCTTCACGGCTAGGCCATCCAGCGTCGGGGATGCCTCTCCCAATTTCTCACACCGTCCGGATCTCACGCCTTCACGCCGGCATCGACAAACTGCCGG
>JBILVV010000434.1:0-4135 GCA_044370255.1 Pirellula sp. | reverse complement strand
CTTCTTGGGCCAGCCCGATCAAATGCATTACGGTCTCCAGGATCGCTGGGGCCGGAGTGTGCGGACGGCATTGATTGACGGCGCCGCGAGAGTCCTCGAACCCAGGATGCTAGTTCAATGGTTCAATGAATCTGCCCCGAGCATGCAAGTCGCATACTTGGAAATACTCGGTGGTATTCCATGGAGTGCAATGGACCCATTAAGTCAGCGCATCCTGCAAGAGTCGGCGATCAAACTGGCTGAGGATGCAGTCGACGTGCGTCTCGCGAATACCGCACAGTGGTGCTGCACCATGTGGCAGTTACCCATTCCGGAATTCCCTATCAACCAGAAGCCCGATCCGTCGCGGAACTGGTTCACCAATCGCCTCGGCCAACAATTTGCTGTGATCGATATTCCCGAACGAGTTGTCTGTGGCAAGGGAAAAAATCGTGTATGGAAACAGGTTGATCGCAGAATCGCGATCGCTACGACCGAGACCACTGGTTCCGTGTTCGAAGAGTTTCTAAATGATTCGAAGACGAGAGCCTGGATCAATGCGGATACGGGTAAGCGTTTTGTGAGGGCGGAGCGGCCCGAGGATCCGCAAGGCAAGGTTTCATGGAACCTGGCGGTTCGGTTCTGCCAATGGCTCAATGAACAGGAAGATGTCCCAGAGGACCAGTGGTGTTACCTAAATGTTTGGGAGGCCTCTTCGAATGCCTTTCGGTTTGCTCCCAACTACGTGGAGCGGACCGGTTACCGTTTGCCGACCTACGCGGAGTGGAAGCAGGTGTGTTCTGGTGGTACGGATGAAGCTTGGCATTTCGGTAGCGATGCTTCGATGGTCTCTCTCTATGAGTGGACGATGCCACATTCCGGCAACCGTCGCCAAGGCATCGCACGGAAACGCCCTAACGCATTGGGAGTGTTCGACATAGGGGGAAGTTTAGCGGAATGGTGCGACGACCTCGCCCCTAGTATGAGGCGCGACCGATGGCGACCTTTCATTCTCGACGATGGAAATCCTGCGATAGTCGTTGGCCGTGAGGACAACTTTACTTCAGCCGGCGGTCGTTTCAAATTCACCGCAGACTCGGCGATAACGGATTCTTTCGTATTCAATGGGCCAGACCAACCGACCGTTTCGACAGGGTTTCGAGTTGCGAGAACGCTCAAAGAAGGAATCAACCGCAGTGTAACTCAGAGCCCCTAAACCGAAGTTGCCGATCTGCGAAAGGCAACTTCGGTGCAGTGATTTGTCAGGGGGTTGATTCATCAAGGAAACTGGTGGATTGAGATTTAGTTTGGCGCGATCGCTGTAGCCGCTGCGGGATTGTTGACCTTAGGCGGAGCAGTTATCGGAAGCGTTGGACCTGGCGTTGAGCTGTCGATACCAATCGCGACTCGTTCCTCTTCGCCAATTTCCGGTGGTTCATCGCACGGATTCTGGATTGGCGTCTGTTCGTTATCAATAAAAACGTTGTTGTCGAGCAACTTAATCATGACAAACGTTCCGTTTGGTGCTGTGCTTATTACGCCAATTCGCACTAGACTTCCTTGGTTAGCCTGAGCTTTGATAAGGTATCCTGTTTTCTTTTGGTTGGGTTCCAGAGTGCAATCGATTGTGTACGCATCGATATTTGTATTGCTGACTTTCAGCTTCTTCTTCTCGAAGTATTTCCCACTTTCGATTTCTTTCACTTTATACATGCTGAGTTTACCCTGCAGATTTTCGCCAGACGTGCCCTCGATTCGAAAAGCTAGAGCTCGTCGGCTAGTGTCGTCCGTTCCCGTGCGATACGTCCACATTTTTGCAAAGCCGGAACCATCGTACGGGGGGTTGATGATTGGATTGGTAACTGGTGGAACTGGGGTTAGCTGCGCGAAACACGGATTGAGCCAGCAAACGTTGAGACATAGGGTGGTGATCAGCGCGAATGCAAATAAACGCGACATCTTGAGAAACTCCTAAGATGAGAGTCATGAAAAAACACCAGTCGCCACGTTGGGGGGGCTGGATCAAGGAAGTGTCAAAGTAGCTGAACGCATCCGCATTACCAAACACTTTTCAACGAAAACCCCCTTTAGAGGGGTGGCTGAGTTCGGTCAGACGATTGATTGTACGTTTACTGCGGATAGCGATACGTGGTTGCCTCACCCCGCGAGGCTGAGAAATGGCTGAATTCCCGAACATGCAAGTGCACGGTGAATTGCAGATGAGGATTTTGTTATCTGTCGATCGACTTTCTGCGACGATAGCTTTCAACCGTTGAGAGAGACCAATCAGCGGGGCAGCAGCGGCGAATTGTTGGGCCAGTTGGAGTTGTTGCTCGGCGGTGGAGCGTTTGATCCGGGGGAGGAGACGGGCCATCCATAGGGGTTGTTGTTGCCCGAGTTATTCGGTTGGCTGTTGTTGTTGCCAGACGCATTGCGTGGCGGAAAGAATCGATTGAGAATCCCCCCCTGCCCTGTTCCGCTAGGTGAGGCAGGTAGAGACTCGCGGCCCAATTCCGACATCTGGGAGTCTAGCGCTCTGCCCCAAGCGTCGAAGTTAGGATTCAACGTTCCGTTGGAGGGTGGTGGTACGAAGTTCGGATCCCTCCCCTGCTCGAGTTGCTGATTGACCCGATCGATGTAGGGGCCGATGACTTGGACGACTTCTTTTGGAAGAATCGAGCCGGCTTTCGATAGCGTCTTGCCAATGTAGTAGCCGCTCTTGGATTGTGCGATCGCTTGCTGTTGCGCAGGCCCCAGCAGCGTCATCGCGAACATCGTGATCACGCAGCATAGTACGGCGCCTTTGAGCAGTCCGAAGCCTGCTCCCAACTGACGGTCGAATTCCTTGAGTTTGATCTTGTCGATCGACTTGCTGATCATCCGGAACACCAGCCAGATCGCAAGGCTCGAGCCGAAGTACAGCAGCAGCATTGCCAGGAACATATTCCAAGGGGGCTCGGCATTGATCATCTTGGCCACGTCATGGCGGAAGTAATTGGCAACAAAGTAGCTGGCGATGATGGAGGCGAGCGATGCGACCTGCCAAGCGAAGCCTTTGATGGCACCGAATAGTGTCGCGGCGGCGAGGACCACCAGCATGATGATGTCGTAGGGTTGCATAAGAAATCACTCGCAGGTTTTTCGATCGGAGCTTGCACGAGAACTATAGCGATCTGCGGGAACCTAGGCGAATACCACTTTCCAGGTCCATCCCAACCCGACGCGTGAGCGAGGGACGCACGAGGGAAGACGTCGCAGCCGGCTCGGGGACACACACCTACGTTTTGCTAGCGAATGGGAACGCGGGTGTGTCCCCGCGTTGCTTTCCCCAATGGTATGCAACGTCGCTGACCGCTCCGTCGGTCAGTCGGGGTGGAGGATGGCAGTGGGAAACCGGTGGGAAACCGGGACATGCATAACACGCTATGCATCTAGGAATAGCTAGCAAAACAAAGGTGCCACCCACCTTTTTGTTTTGCTTAGCGAATTGCACTGAATGCTCTTATTTCACGGATCGCGTCGTGAGTGTGTGTCCCCGAGAGAGCATCCCCGAGAGAGCACAATCAATCGCTAGCAAAACAGTAGCATCAACATATGCGGGGACACACACGCAAAGTGAATTACGCCGAATGCTGCTATTGCCATAGATCAAGTCGAAAGTGTGTGTCCCCAGAAGCGGACGCTGCTTGAGAATTGGTACGTTGCGTTATCGCTTCACGCATCCTACCCATGATGCATCATAGGAGGCATTGCTAGCTACGTCGTACGCGACTGTGCAGTGCTCTGCATGTCGCCTTGGGCTCTCTGCAGATTATCTTGATTTTGGACGCAAGAAAATGGTATTGCTCCTGGAAATGCTACCCCCCTGCCCTGCCCTGTGGACTGGAATAACATGGCGGATTTTCGCACGCATATCACCGTCAGTACCATTGCCGGCGCACTGTTCGGCGTAGGGGGCTACCAGTCCGGCATGCCGTGGGAAAGCTGTGTCATCGCCGGCGGACTGTGCTCGGTCAGCGGCATGTTGCCGGATCTCGACAGCGATTCGGGAATCCCGCTTCGGGAAGCGGTCGCCTTCGCCTCCGCCTTTATCCCGATGCTGATGGTCGATCGCCTAAGTCGCGTCGGACTGTCGCACGAGATGATGCTCGTTGTG
>JBILVV010000433.1:0-4138 GCA_044370255.1 Pirellula sp. | reverse complement strand
AACCGGAACTGAAGATGATCCAAGAGAAGCCGTGGTTCACAGTGCAAACGGTCCCGAGCGAACTGGTCTATCCGGTTCGCGAGCGACTCGCGATCAAGGTCATTCAGTTTGAGTCGCCGAGAATCCTGAGCCCCTCGCTTTTGACGCACATTCACATCGATCGCATCGACCAACCCGATTTCTTTGGCTGGTCAAGCGATGGGCAGATGATGATGCCGAACCGCGAGCATGTACCGCGGTTGACGGTCATCCATCAATTGACGCAGGTCCCGTCCCTTCACTCGTTACGTGACCCTACCAGCCCACTAAGCCATCTGTCGCATACCCAAGCAGGCCACAATCGTTCAGGCGATTTTCTCAGTCACTATTTACAAATCGATGCGCCGGAGCAAGCGAGCGCTGCTATCGCTCGCCTATGGTTGGAACAAGCGAAGCTGGTTGGCTCCGGAGCGACCGACTGGGAACGGGTCATGGCGATTGTGAATCGATTGCGATCGAGTGTCCAACTGGATGCTTCGTCGGTTCCCTCCGATGACTGCGAATCGGTTGTTTCATTCGTTCTGCAACAAGGCCGCGCGCCGGATTATCTCATCGCAACGACCGCGGTATTGATGATCCGAGATGCCGGGATCCCATGCCGCTTATGCCGTGGATTTTTGGCCAATTCCGAACGCTTCGATTATCGATCTGGCCAAAGCGAGGTCTTGCCTGAGGATTTGCACACATGGGCCGAAGTTTATGCGCATGGGATGTGGATTCCTGTTGAGCCCACGGGTGCGTATCCTGTGCCGCATGAGCATCGCACGTGGCAGCAATGGGCTATTCAAACCGCCTGGTCGATTCGGGATACAGTCATCCGACATCCGCTAACCACTGCGGTAATAGCTTGTTTTTTTGCGTTGGCTGTTTTTTTTCGGCAACGGCTCCTTGAACTCCTGATCGGCGTCATTGCTGCGATGATGCAGTTTACGCCTGCGAGAACTCGTGTTCGATGGATGCTGGGAACACTTCGATGGCGCATGTGGCTGTGGGGTGAACGGATCTCGCAGGGTACGACCGTCGAGCGATGGCTGACCGAGCAACTGGCGATTCGTTCGCGGGCATCGCAATCGGATACTGCAACCTTTGTGCGAACGGTGCAAGGCCTTGCTTATGCGCCGGTTTCCCTGCAACAGCGCACGCTCGCCGCTCATGGTCGCGTTGTCAACCGCGTCTGCTGGTCTCTGGTCGCATCGGGAATACTCGGCCTGCTCAGCCCTCGCAGGTCGACCCCTTGCGTCCAACCCATCTCTTTTAATCGAGAATATTGTGGATAACTATCGTCTGTCGGAAACCACGGTCGCTCAGAGCTTTTCTAGCGACCAATGCGCTCGCTTGATTGCGGGACTTCGCGAGCAGCTCAATCGGGTTGTTCTCGGCAAGTCCGGAGTCGTCGATCATCTGCTGGCATGCGTACTGGCTCGAGGGCATGTGCTCTTCGACGACTTACCCGGTTTGGGCAAGACCACATTGGCAAAAGCGTTGGCGGCAGCTGTGGGGGGACGATTCATGCGAGTGCAGTGCACGCCCGATCTTCTTCCGAGCGATGTCACCGGCTTCAATATCCTCAATCAAAAGACCCGCGAATTCGAGTTTCGTTCTGGCCCCGTTTTTTCCGATGTACTGCTGGCAGATGAAATCAATCGAGCGACCCCAAGAACTCAAAGCGCCCTTTTCGAAGCGATGGCAGAGCGCCAGGTCACGATCGACGGCGAACCACGCATGCTTAGCGAAACGTTCCTTGTGCTCGCCACTCAGAATCCTGTCGAAAGCGTTGGTGCCTACCCGTTGCCGGAAGCCCAACTCGACCGATTCGCAATGAAGCTCAAGATCGGGTATCCGGACCGACAAAGCGAATTGGAGTTGTTAGCGAGAAGCAGCCACAACACGCGAGACACGACGGCTGAACGCGTTTTGGAAGCTGGGCAATTGCTGCAATTGCAGCAATCGGTTGCCGATGTCGCCGTCGAACGTCCAGTGAGAGAATACTTAGTCGATTTGGCCGAAGCCACACGGAGCAATCGGGCCTTCAGTCTAGGGCTCAGCCCTCGAGGTCTGCTGCAATGGCAGCGAGTCGCCCAAGCGCACGCGATGCTGGCTGCACGCGAATATGTCATGCCCGAAGATGTCCAGGCTGTTGCCGGTCCGGTTCTCTCAGTTCGATTGTCCGGAATGGGAGCGGGTGTCGATAAAGCGATCGACTCCGTGCTCAGTGCAGTCGCGGTTCCCATGTTGTGATTGGAACTTTATCACCAAGAGGCAGTCGTATGATCAGTTTCTTAAGCAAAGCGAGAACGCTCACGCGATGGCTAGCGGTGTTTCTGTGCTGCTTGCTCGGATGCCAGATGGCATCGGATGTTTCGGAGGAAGAGCACGAATCGCATGAGCACTTTCCTCCCCACTGGCCTCATACGATCTTTAAAGCATCGGATCGATTGAATGAGTTGATCAGCAGTTCGGGTTCAGCGAGTCCGACGGGTCCCACCACTCCCCAACAGGAATTTGTCGACCTCGTCGGTTGGTTACCGATCTTGGCAGCGGATAGCGATCTCGATCGAGCGACTTTTGATCGAATCGATGCCGCGTGTATCGAACTTCAATCCAAATGGCAATCATCACCAACGCAGGACATTCAAATACTGACCAACGATCCGAAAGTCCGCGAATTGAACACCTGGCTAGCAGATGTATGTCGCCAGGAACAAGATCGCATACAGAAACTGTTCATTAATCCCTGATGCAGGAACCAAGACTATGGACATATCGGCAATGCTCTGGGGTAGTTTGGTCCGTATGGGCCAAACTTTAATCGCTGCCGGTCCGACTCTCCTAGTGGGTTGGTTGGTGGCTGCAATCTTTGAACGGATTCTTGGTCGCGATGGAACGTATCGACTGTTCGGTGGGTCGTCATGGAGACAACTGCCACAGGCATGGCTATTGGGAATGTTGCTACCTGTATGCTCGCTGGGGGTCATCCCGGTCATGATTCAGATGCGAAGGAGTGGGATTTCGGGAGGAACGATCCTTGCGTTTGGATTGACCGCGCCCCTGTTCAACCCGATCTCCGTGATGTACGGCCTGACCCTATCAGATCCGATCGCTATCTTTGTCTTCTGCACGGGATCATTAACGGTCATCACGGTCATGGGACTGCTGTGGGACTGGTTGTTTCCGAGTAGTTCCATAACCGCAGAACCTCTTCCGGCAACTCCCTACGGAATTCGCCGCGTGGGAGCTGTGGCGCTCTCGATGTGCCATCAAGCTTTCAGTGTTTCAAGTGTCTATATTGCGATCGCGGTGGCAGGAGTCGGATTACTCAGCATGGCTCTGCCAAGCGGATGTTTGCAAAGAGCTGCGGGCCAAAGCGATCCTTTTGCCCCGGTCACGATGGCGGGGATATCGACCCTCGCTTACATCACTCCGATGATGGCAATCGTACAGATCGCATCCATGTTTCAGCACGGGAATTCGATCGCAGCCAGCTTTACCCTGTTGGTTCTCGGTACCGGAGTCAATCTTGGGATGTTGGTATGGATTGTTCGCAATTATCGTTGGCGTCCGACGTTGATCTGGTTGTCGTGCCTGGTCCTCTTGGTTTTGGGGCTCAGCTATGGGATGGATTCACCGCTGAAGCCCAAGGGAATTGAAGAGGCGGATCACACCCATGCATTCGATGTCTACTGCAATCCCTTTTCGAGCGAAACAACAGGCCTGATGCAGAGCAGCGTTCGCATCCTCAAAGAATCGCTTCACCCGGAAGAGATTGTTGCCGGCAGCGTGTGCGCGCTCCTTCTCGCAGCAGGAGCCTTGGTAGTTTGGCTGGATCCAACGAACCGTTGGATGACTGCTCTTGTCACATTACCGACCAAGCAAGTGGTTCTCCACGAAGCGCGCCTCAAGGATATCGTTCTCCCCCATTCTGTTATCGCGGGCGTAACCCTGATTGGCTTGGTCCTCGCGAGTGTTTTGGCGTGTTTTCTTTACTATCCGCCGGTCAGCGAAATTCGGCAAGAGATGAACGCCATCGAAGCTGAGATGGTCGGAGCCTACAATCAAGGTGACTGGGAGAAACTCGAGTACTGGATTCCTATCCAAGAGG
>JBILVV010000432.1:0-4139 GCA_044370255.1 Pirellula sp. | reverse complement strand
AATCGTCCCAAGACCACTTCGCCACCCTTGCGTGCTTTGGCCGCAGCATCCAGGCCAAAGACCGTCAGCATGCCAGCCGCACGATAACCGTCGCGATAGGTTGCACTCACTTTGAGAGTTGAGGGACATGGACTGCCGATGGCACCAAAGACCCGAACACGGTCCTTACCCACCGTTTCCAACTTCAAACCGAGAAACGATACGCATACATCGGGACTGATATAACGGGCCGGATCACCGATCTCGTAAACCAATTGTTCTTTGACCGATTGCTCGTTCACGGCACCACCCGAGCCTCGGCCTTTAGTAACGATGCACGAGCCATCTTGGGAGATCTCGGCGATAGGAAATCCGATATGCTGATGGTTCGGGAGCATTAACCAATCCGTGGCAATACCTCCGGTTACATGTGTGCCGCATTCGAGCAAGTGTCCGGCTACGGTCGCACCTGCCAGAGCAGACCAATCGTCAAGCTTCCATCCGAACGCATGGACGCATGCGCCGACGACCATCGATGGATCAGCAACGCGTCCCGTGATCACGATATCGGCCCCCGCCTCGAGTGCCTTGACGATTCCTTCGCATCCCATGTAGGCGTTCGCGGTCACGAGTCGGTCTTGAACATCGCGTAGCGGCCGACCGTCATCGAGATTCGAGAATGGACCCGACGTTCCATCGCTGGCGTTCAGCAGTTCTAGGACATTGTCGCCATAGACGATCGCAATCTTCAGCGGGCGGCAACCTGCTTCTTCCAACGCGCGTTGGCACATCGTGGCACACGAGCGAGGATTCAATCCACCAGCATTTGCGATCAATCGACAGCGGCCCCCCTCCCCCCAATAACTAGCTAGATCTCGCACCACATCGACGAAGTCGCGAGGGTAGCCGCGTTCGGAGTCCCGTTGACGTTGTTTGGCCAGGATCGACATGGATACCTCGGCCAGGTAATCCATCGTGAGGAAGTCCAGTTCGGGCTCTTGCATGAGCAGTTCGCGCGCGGCCGATGGTCGGTCACCCCAGAACGCCTGCGCATTCCCGACGCGAATCGAACGCATCACACTTCTCTCCCGTGGCTTGGCGAACCAGATGGATACGTGGAGTCGGCGAGCAGCAGAGCCGCTGCGAGCCATGTACGAGTCGCATCCGGCGGGATGATGGCATCGACCCAACCGCGGGCTGCACCGTATCGGATATCGGTTTGATCGGAATACTGCTGGCGAATCGTGTCGCGAAGCGATTGAATCTCCTCGGGCGTCATCGTCTTGCCCGATTTCTCTGCGTCCCGTACTCGTAGCGTCAACAACGTATCAGCGGCTTGATTGCCCCCCATCACAGCGTATCGTGCGTTAGGCCAGGCGAGAATCATCGCCGGGTCATAGGCTCGGCCGCACATGGCGTAGTTGCCTGCACCATAAGAGCTGCCGATCACGACCGTGAACTTTGGCACCGTCGCGATACTCATCGCGCGAACCAACTGAGCTCCGGACATGATGATCCCCGATTGCTCGGACTGCTTGCCGACCATGAAGCCTTGCACATCCTGCAAAAAGATCAGAGGGATACGATTCTGATCGCAGTCCAACACAAAGCGGGCTGCCTTCTCAGCAGCATCGCCGTACAAAACGCCACCGATTTGTACTTCTTGCTGTGAAGATTTAGAACGTTTCCGCTGATTGGCGACAATAGCTGCCGGTCGCCCCTCGATGCGAACATAACCGGTCACAACCGTCTTGCCGTAATCAGGCCGAAACTCTTCGAAGCTTCCCGCATCGACAAAGCAACGTACGACATCGCGCACATCGTATTCACGCATCCCATCCCCAGGCACGATATCATACAGGTCCGATGCCAATCTCTCCGGCGCAGTCCCTTGTTCAGAACCCGCCCCTTTCGGCATCAATCCTACCAGCGTGCGCAACCGGCTGATGCAGTCGGAGTCGTTCTTTTCGTGGAAGTCGACGGTGCCGCTGATCTGTGAGTGCATCGCCGCACCGCCGAGTTCTTCGGGATCGACGGTTTGTCCGATGGCGGCTTTCACAAGTGCTGGCCCTGCCAAGCACAATTGGCTCCCTTCGGTCATCAAGATCTTATCGCAAAGGACCGGAAGGTAGGCACCGCCTGCGATGCAGTTCCCCATCACGGCGGCGATTTGCGGGATCCCTTCGGCCGAGAGAATCGAGTTGTTGCGGAAGATGCGTCCAAAGTCGTCTTCATCGGGGAATATCTCATCCTGCAGGGGCAAGAAGACTCCAGCGGAGTCGACGAGATACACTAGTGGCTGGCGTAAACGATGAGCGATCTTTTGAGCGCGAATCAGTTTCTTGACCGATTGCGGAAACATTGCGCCCGCCTTGACCGTCGCATCATTAGCCGCGATCACGCACGGGCGGCCTTCGATCCAGCCGATCCCGGTGACCACTCCGGCGGCAGGCACATCGCCCCAATCGGAGTACATCCCATGCGCGGCCCACAAGCCCAGTTCCAAGAAGGGTCTGTCGGGATCGAGGAGCAGTGCCAATCGTTCGCGGACCGGCAATCGCCCCAGTTTTCGCTGGCGAGCGATCCCTGACTGCCCACCCCCCTGGCGCAATACTTCTTCTTGACCGTGTATCTCGTCGGTGATCTCACGCAATGTTGCCATGAACTAACCTTTGTTTTTGCCGTGCGACCAGCACGGACGATGATCAGGAACGACAAACAACTCCATCCATTCGGATATGCGCATTTTCAGCATGCGATTCGGATCGCCCCATCGATCCATGATGCGATCGACATGATACCTCGACAGTCGACACTTCGCACTGGCGAGGAATTTATCGATCAGCAGCGGAAACGCTTCTGCGCGTCGACGCCGATGCCCGATCGGATATTCGACTTCGACCGCATCGGTCCGAGTACCATCGCGGAACAAGATCTCGATCCGATTGCCGATCGATCGCTTGTCCGGAGCGAGGTATTCCTGGGTGAAGCGAGGGTCCTCGATCACTTCCATTTTATCCCGCAGCGCATCGATGCGAGGATCGGTCGCAAATTCCCCTTCGTAATGCTCGGCTTTGAGATCTCCCTGGATCAGCGACACTGCCACGATATATTGAATGCAGTGGTCGCGGTCTGCGGGGTTATGCAAAGGTCCGGTTTTATCGATGATGCGAACCGCCGACTCCTGGGTATGAATGCGAATGGTTTCGATCGCATCGAGTCGATCGCGTACTTGAGGATGAAGTGCAATTGCGGCCTCGGCAGCTGTCTGTGCATGGAACTCGGCGGGATAAGCCACCTTGAACAGAATGTTCTCCATCGTGTAGCAACCGAACATCTGAGACAGTTGGATCGGCTTGCCGTGCATCAGCACATCCTGGAAACCCCAGCGTTCGGCAGTCAGTGCGGTCGGATATCCCATCTCGCCAGTCATGGTCCATAGGGCCAACTGCACCGCGCGACGCGTCGCATCCCCTGCGGCCCAACTCTTGCGAGAACCGGTATTGGGTGCATGGCGATAGGTTCGCAACGCGCCCCCATCGATCCATGCATGCGATACCGCATTCGCGATTTTTTGCCGATCCCCTCCGAGCATTGCACAAGCGATCGCAGTCGATGCGATCCTCACCAACAAAACATGGTCTAGCCCAACGCGGTTAAAACCGTTGGTCAGCGCCAACACCCCTTGAATTTCATAAGCCTGGATCGCTGCGTGAAGCACTTGCTCCACGGTCCACTGGTTTCGGGCTCCCCACGGATTGCTCCCGGAACGATCGAGGTAATCCGCGATCGCGAGAATCGCACCAAAGTTGTCGGAGGGATGCCCCCATTCTGCGGCCAGCCAAGTGTCGTTGAAATCGAGCCAACGAACCATCGCTCCGATATTGAATGCACCTTGAACAGGATCGAGTTCCCATCCTGTCCCCGGGATTCGCGAGCCGTTTACCAGGGTCGCGCCCGGGACCGAGGGTCCAAGCAACTTGGTACAGGCCGGATACTCGAGCGCCAGAAGCCCGCAGCCCAGGCTATCGAGCAGCGCGTATCGAGCGGTTTCCACCGCTTCCGTGCTCGGCTTCCAATCTGCATTGGACGCATATTCCGCAATGCTCGCGATGACGGAATCAAACGGTCGCGGAGCCGCCGCGGAAGAGAAATCGTGT
>JBILVV010000081.1:0-14382 GCA_044370255.1 Pirellula sp. | reverse complement strand
CGCGAGGATGGCGAAGAGAAAGACTGTAGAGTCGCCTGCTCGTGCAGGGTCGTACGGAAAGAGTTTGAGTCCGAGCATGAGCATTGCTGACCCCACCATGGTTCCCAGGAGCGCTCGGATGGAATAGCGACTGCCGGACCCTAACTGAACCGGTTGCCAACGGAAATCGGAGCGTCTTAGAAGCAGTTTCAGCAGGACGTTGATTGTGGCGTAGAGTCCGAGACTACCGATCATGCAGAACCAGAAGAAGTCTGTCGGTGCCGGCCCCCACGCGATCGACATACCCAGGACAACGGAGTAGGAAACGGCCGCGGACAGGAACAGTCCCAAAAGCCAGCGCGTTGTTCTCGACGCAACGAACGAGTTGATCCAAAGCCAGACCGCGACGTATTCCGCGAACCAAACTCCGAAGAAAACAGAACGCAAGGCTGTTGCAGAGTAGTAGGACATCCATTCGAGCACGCTTCCATCAGGAAAGGCGTTTGGTGGTGGGGTGTATCGCTCCCCGAGGATGAGAACATCGAGAGTGAAAGGAACTGCCAAGTTACCTAGGATCGCCACGACAATCAGGACGAAGGTCCAACCGTAGACTCGACGCGAAACATGGTTTGGGGTTTCGCTGGGAGATTGTTCATTAGCGGAGTTTTCTAGACGAATTGCATTAGGTGATTCATCGTCATCCGACATCCAGTCACTCACGTTCCGCTCTCTCAGCGAATTCTCGTTCGCATTAAGCGGATTGAGATCGGTCACGGAATTTCCTCGCTTACTAAACGATGAGTTCAGGATGATATAGGATAGCCGACTTCAAGCCTCGGGATCTAGGCGACAGGCAAAAACTTTCCCATCGAGCAATCGCTTTCCGTCGTCGGGCGTTTGGCTATTCTCGTGCCAACCAAAATCGCTAATGAGCGCGGATCCATAATTGCAGAAAGCAGATTTCCGATCCAGGCTTCAACCCAGTATGAAATGCGACCATTATTTCATTTGGTGTGGTCGAAGTCCCGGAAACGATTAGGTGCTCTCACAATACCCGAACAGGATTTGGTTCGCAGCTGCTCCAAATAGTAGAGCCGCTGTCCTCAGCTGCTCCGGCACTGCGTTAATCATTTCCTTTACGCCAACATCGACAGTGAACCCGCTACCAGCGTGTTTGTCATGGTGACGCTGGGTGAGAGCAACTGAGGACAGGTTGCTCTACGCTCGAACCCCGAGCAACTGAGGACAGGTTGCTCTACGGTTCAGTTTCTCAACGAACACTCGAGGCGTGCTGTCATCGCTCTCATGTTGCTAGCCGAAGCCTCAAGCATGGGAATCGCAAAAGCTTCTGAAAAACTCACAGAGGTCAGATGCACAGCATTGCAGGCGAATCCTTGCAACGCTACGTTGGACCATTTGCGATCTTGGACCCTGAGTTTTTGCTGGTGCCAGGTACTAGGTGGGAAATATGCGAATCTTGTGCACCACTTTCGGCAGCTCGGGGGATGTCTTTCCTGTTCTGGGGCTTGCGATCTCACTGCGAGATCGAGGCCATGATGTCACGTTCGCAACCAATCCGTATTATGCCCATATGGCCAACGAACATGGATTGTTATTCGAACCGCTTGGGACCGAGGAGCAATTTCGACATAGTATGCGACACCCCGATCTATGGCATCCCCGCAGATCGTTCGGACACCTATTTCGCACGCTCGAACTCGCGCGCCAACAGCAATACGATCTGTTCGCACGTTTTCATCGCGAAGGCCCCTTTGCCGGTGTCGCGAACTGCATCTGCTTCGGTGCACTCACAGCTTCTGAGAAATTCGGGTTCCCATTAATTACCTCCCACATCCAACCCGTCGTCCTATGGAGCGATATCCAACCACCGCAACTTCCAGGTTTGTTCGGATCGCGATGGCTCAAGAAGATCATGGTGCGAATCGGTGAAAAACTTTACGTGAACCCGATCGCACTTCCAACTCTCAACCGCTGGCGCACTGAACTCCGGCTCCCTCCGATCCAACGTTTGACTTCCTGGTGGCACTCCAAGAGCGGTGTCCTATGCATGTTCCCGGAATGGTTTGCGGCAAGACAAAGCGATTGGCCACAACCGCTTGAGTTGACTGATTTTCCGCTATGGAATTTTCAAAGCCAAAAAGAGATGCCGCCGGAAGTAAAGCAATTCCTCGATCAAGGAGATCCACCCATCGTGTTCACTCCGGGATCCGCGAATCTTCAAGCGCGCAAGTTTTTTTCAACGGCGATAGAAACTTGCAAGCGGCTCGGTCGTCGCGGCATCCTGCTCACCGAGTTCGAAGAGCATTTACCGGCGAACTTGCCCGCGAACATCAAGAGATACTCTTATGTCCCTCTCGACCTGTTGCTGCCTCGCTGCTGTGCGATTGTCCATCACGGCGGTATTGGCACATCGTCTCAGGGGATGCTCGCAGGCATCCCGCAATTGATTATGCCGATGGCATACGATCAATTCGATAACGCAGACCGGCTGCGCGAATTAGGTATCGGAACAGCCGTGCCGGTACGTTCGTTTCGAGCAGACCGTGTCACTCATGCGCTCGAAGCACTCTTGTCCAATCCTAGCACCCGCCCGCATTGTCAAGCGATCTCAAAGCGCATGGCCAGCGGCAAGGGACTCTCGGGGTCTGCCGAAGCAGTCGAGTGTCTCATCGCACGAACGGCGTGAAGTCGGCGCAGGATTGCTTAAGGCAGTCCCTTGGCCTTCGTGGTGATGCGGCACAGGTTCGAGTCGGCCGTAACAAACAAAGTAGTACCGTCTTCGCCGAAGCAGCAGTTGCTCGTTCGCCCACCGGTAACGATGCGACCGAGCAACGTTCCCTTGCTGTTGAAGACATAAATGCCTCCAGGACCGGAAGCCCACAGGTTGCCCGCTTGATCGACCGACAACCCGTCAGGAAGCCCCGGATACTTGGCCACTTGATCGGTAGCGTCGTAAAACAGTTTGCCCGATCCGAGCGTTCCATCTTCCTTCACCGGGAAGGACATCCAGATCGCTCGCTTGGGATCGCTTTGAGCAACGTACAGTGTCTTTTCGTCGGGAGAAAAGCCGATGCCATTGGGCCGTTCCAACTCGGTGGTGAGCAACGTGACTTCGCGGGTTCCCTTGGTGATTCGATACACTCCGCAGAAATCCAATTCGCGACGTGGATCGTTTTCACGACGAGGAAGCCCGTAGGGTGGGTCGGTGAAATAGATATCGCCATTCGATTTGAGGACCCCATCGTTCGGACTGTTGAATCGCTTCCCTTGGTAATTATCGGCCAAAGTTCGCTTACCACCCTCACGGGTCAGGACGCTGACACGACGATCACCATGCTCGCACATGACCAAGTTTCCTTCATGATCTTTCAATAGGCCATTGGCCCCTGGCTCCAGTCCATAATAGGTGACGCCGGTGTATCCCGAGGGTTGCATGAATAGGGAGATGCCGTGAAATTTCGTCCAACTGAAAATCGAGTTGCGTGGAATATCGGTAAACAGAAGGTAACCGTTCTGAGCATCACCCATCCAAACCGGTCCCTCCGTCCACGTGAATCCGTCCTCGAGAATCTCGAGTGCCGCACCGGCCGGCACGAGGGTATCAAAATCCGGGTGGAGTCGTTCAATGGTGCCAAGAGTCCGTTTCGGCGTTGAAGACTGTGCATGAGAAACTGCAGGCATTATCATCCATCCCAAAATCACGAAGGAAGCGAATCGAAGCAACATGGTGAGAGTTCCATATCAAAGGGAAACCAGAAATTTTGAGAGCGCCAGTGTAGCAAATCCTGGGATGCGAGGCGTTGCATACCCGCTACAATCACCGGACGAGAATTTTCAGTAATATTTCGGAGCGAGAATCGATGCAAATCCAGGGGCGTAACGCAATGGTCACCGGGGCCAGCTCCGGCTTAGGAGCCGCATGTGTCCAGCGGTTGCTTGAGCGGGGAGTACGGGTCGTTGGGTTGGACCTGGCACCGCCACGAGCCGACCTGCCATGGCTCGGGTCAGACGCATATACGCACATCCTCACCAACGTGGTCGAGGCCGACTCGGTTCAATCGGCCGTTCAGAAAGCCGTCGAAGGTTTGGGGAGAATCGATATTGCCGTTTGTTGCGCGGGCGTTTTGCACGGCGAGCGGGTCGTTGGTCGCGAGGGACCTGCCAATCTCGATGCCTTTCGCAGAGTATTGGATATCAACGTCTGCGGAACGTTCAATGTCGTTCGGTGTGCTGCGGCCGCGATGATGCGGAACACAATCAGTGACTCCGATGCCGGAGGAGACGGGGCTGAACGCGGGGTGATCATCATGACCTCCTCAATCGCTGCCTACGATGGGCAGATTGGCCAGGCCGCCTACTCCGCCTCCAAAGGCGCCGTTGCCGCAATGACCCTGCCGATGGCTCGCGAATTTGGTCAGCATGGCATCCGCGTTGTCAGCGTTGCCCCCGGGGTTTTTGAGACTCCGATGATGCAAGCCGCATCGGAAAAAGTGCGCCAGCCCCTCCTGGCGCAGTCGGTCTTCCCAAAACGCTTTGGTTTCCCGAGCGAATTCGCCGATTTTATCGAACAGATCATTAAAAACCCTATGCTTAATGGATCCACCCTACGGCTCGATGGGGCACTCCATATGTGAAGTTTGGTTATTCGCCCCCCTTGCATAACAGTCTATTCAATGTACTAATCATTCAGGCCTCAACGGCAGCTATTTTTCCACTAACTGCACTCAAAGGAGCAAAATACCATGCTTCGATCTCCTGATGCACCGACACAAGATCTGCCGGAAACGGATTCCCCGGCCGGAGGCACGGACGCGATTTCCTTGATCTTGGCACAAGCAGGTAAGAGTGCCGAGGAGATCGCATCGCTATCCACTCTCGACGATGCGGATCGACTTGCAGAACGCCAATTCTCCGGCGAAGCCCCAACGCTGGCTACGTTGTTTGGTTCCGGGCGGGTCGCGGAATTAGACGCAGGCCACTTCAATCCCTCGGCGGAAGTTGCCGCAGTGATGGGAAAGAGCATGGAGTTCTTGCTCCAACGCAAGAAGAGCGGAACGCTGCTCGATCATGAGAGAATGCTTTTCCGCCAAGATGTCATTGAAGGCTTGGCGGGGATAGGCTTCTTTGGCCTCGCAATACCAAAGCAGTACGGTGGATGTGGCGCGAAACTCGGCGACCTGGGGCCATTGCTTCGCGCCTTAACGCTGATCCATCCCGACTTGGCGGTGATGTTCGAGGTTCATAATTTTCTCGGTCCTGTCACGCCGCTGCTTGACTTCGGCACTGAGGAGCAGAAGTCCTATTACTTGCCTCGTATGGCTCGCGGTGAGTTGCTCGGATCGTTCGCCCTGACCGAACCGGGAGTGGGGGCCGACCCGAGTCGCCTGTCGTTGACCGCGCGACGAGAGGGTGATCATTACTTAGTCTCCGGCGTGAAGTGGCCGATCACCAATGTGATCTATGGAGGCATCTGTATTCTGGTCCTCAAACTCGAGGGGGAAGGAGTCACCAAGGGACGGGACTCCGCGATGATGATTCTCGAAGTTCCCAAGGCTGATACTCCGAATTTCCGCATGATTCGAAATCGACTGACGTCGTTCGACTATCTCTGGAATGCTCGCTTCCGCATGACGAACTACCCGATCCCTGCGAACTGCTTGCTCGGTCCGCCAGGCAAAGGGCTTGCCCAAGCCTTCAGTTCCTTGGCAAAGGGGCGAGGCGGCATCTGCGTCAACAGTGCGGCCAAGATCTTCCGATTACTCGCACAGTTGATTCAAGATCCCTTGGCAGTCGAGAACACCCACGATGCCAAGCGTCGGAACAGGCACGGTGGTTGGGTGTCGTTCCGAAGTACCTTCGGAAAGCCGATAGGACAATCGCCACGTATTCAAACATGGATGGGTCGGGCTGTATGTCACGCCCTATCTAGTCGCGTTCTCGGCGATATCTGCTTTCGCCTGGCAGCTAATGGCGTTCGCGATGAAACCATGGGGATGATCGCCAAGGTTTACGCCACGAAGGCTCTTTTGCAGACGGCGATCCACACCTACCAGATTCAGGGTGGACGCTCTGTTCATGTTGATGAAAAGAGGCATGCGGAACGCAAAGCAGGGGGACATCATGAGGGTTCGAGCGATCAGTGGATCGAGAACTACATTGGCGAAAACATGCATGAGTTCACGATCGCGACGGTCTACGAAGGACCCAATCCGGTGCTGGCTGACGTCGGTGCTCCCAATGCCATGACCCGCAGTCTGCGAACCGAGTTTCTCGAGCCTATCGGAGTCGCCGAGGCGAAGGGTGGATTTGGTCTCAAGCAAAAAGCTGCCTTCGGATGGTATGTTGCAAGCCGTATACTCGGTTCGTTCAACCCATGGCCCGGTTCACTCGATGGATTGCGAGATCCAACGCCCAGCAAGGTGCGTTGGATTCGCAAGGGATTCCGACGCAACCGAATCCTTGGCCGTCGCATCCTTTGGACCATCGTTCGATATCAACGTACCTTCATCGAGCAAAGCTATTTGCTCGGTGACGAAGGGGGGATCTTCGATCAACTTTGCTATTCAATCGCATCGCTTGCCTATGCGATCTCGCTCGACAAAACGCATGAGGAGTATCAGCTCGTAGGTGACGCACTCGACATGGAGGCAGATCTGCACTTGAGGGGCCGTGCCATTTCCCCTGCGCTCTATCATAAGTGGGCTGAGGTTGGTAAGGCGGTGATGGATCCCAACTCAGTCCTGTACAAAGACCTCATCGCAGACATCGAGGTATCGGGCATCCCGTTGGACCCGCGAGTCATCGATCGATACATCTAGACCTAGAGCCGATCCGAAAACCCTACAAACCGCGGCTTACGCCAAGGCGGCTAATAATTGGAACCTATGCCTTCCTTGATTGAAACCGAATCTCCGAAACAGGGCATTGCTGTCGTTACGCTGAACCGCGCGGAGCGACGCAATGCCCTCTCGATTGCAATGATGAAGGAGTTGATCGAAACGATCAACCGACTCGAGCAGGACGTTGTAACGAGAGTGATGATTCTTCGAGGGGATGGCCCGGTATTTTGCGCCGGTCTGGATTTGGCTGAGGCATCTGATATGCACTTGGTTCGTGAATCGGCACAGTGTGTTGCGAAGACCCTCGCCAGTCTGAGATTTTCTCCTCTAGTGACGATCGCTGCCGTTCACGGCGGCGCGTACGCGGGCGGAGCTGGAGTTGTCGCTGCATGTGATATGGCGGTGGGTGCAAGCGATCTGCACATTGGATTTCCCGAAGCTCGCCGCGGTCTGCTGCCGGCATTGATCTCTGATGTGCTAAAGACAAAAGTACGCGAAGGGGACCTCACCGAGCTCTTCTTGGTCGGGGATCCGATACCTGCAACGCGAGCCCAACAGATCGGACTGTTGCAAAGAGTTGCCGAGCCTTCGCGGGTAATGGAGGAAGCAATGAAACTGGCAAATGGAATTCTGGCCGGTGGCCCTCAGACGATACGCGACACGAAAGTCCTTGTGCATCGCGCCTACAGTGCCAGCGATCATCATGGCACTTCAATCGACGATCACTTACAAGCACGTTTCAGCGACGAGGCCGCAGAAGGCTTGAAAGCGTTCCTGGAAAAGAGGCCACCCAATTGGATGACTGCTAGTTGAGATTCTACTCATCTAAAATGCTTCATCCGAAGGATCACAACTCAAAGCGTGCGCTTCGAAGTTGCGATTTTTGCGGCTGCAATTGCTAGCAGTCAGTGTTTTGCCAGGGACTGCCGAAACGCACAAGCTACAGTCCAGTGTTGACGTTGGCCCGGAAATCGCCAGGCTGTTTTGCGATGGTTCGATCGGAACTAGCCTACCGCCGAGTCCAGAAGTTGCTGGATTTCGTCCCACCACTGCGAATCGCGCCAGTCCAACTGCGATAGAGCCTCGCTGGCTTGCCGAAGCTGTTCCTGAAGCTCCAAAGAGTCATCAATGAACAGGATCGGTTCGCTTCCGACACGGACCAGTCCACCGCGAACTCCGTTGAGCCACTCGTTTCGGACTCGAATTCCCTCATTTTGCGCGATTGCCAGAAGACGCTCCATTCTTTCCAGAGAATCGATTGCCATCGGAGTTCCCCTTGATTCCTGCCGATAAACAGAGGTATTGAGTGAGCGGGAACTTAGCAAATGGACTCGTCTAGGACCACGGCAATATGGCAAGCATGGCAACTTCCTCCCCTGAAGCAAATGCCAGCATTTCAGCGGATTGCATCCGCTTTAGTCAGGATGAGCTTGAGCGAAGACTGATTCAGCTTGAACGACTCGCAGCGGTCGGGGAGTTGTCGAGTACGACGACCCATGAGTTCAATAATCTGTTGATGACGATCATCAACTATGCCAAGCTAGGCATGCGCAACAAGGACGAATCGAGCCGCGACAATGCTTTTTCCCGCATTCTGGATGCAGCCAATCGCGGTGCAAAGATAACCAGCACAGTACTCGGGCTCGCGCGGACGGGTGCGGGGCAGATGGAGCCTATCGATTTGGTTAGTTTGGTGGAAGACACGCTTGTCCTGCTCGAGCGCGAGCTGACGAAATATCGCATCGATGTCGAACGTGAGTTTCAGCCCGTCCCCCGCATCCAAGGGTCGGCGAGCCAGTTGCAGCGGCTGTTGCTGAACTTGGTCACCAACGCTCGTCAAGCGATCGGCGAACGGGGCACGATTCGCATTCGCATTTCCCAGGAGAAAGGAGCCGTTGTCATGGCGATACGGGACAACGGTTGCGGGATTCCCAAAGAGAACCTGCCAAAGCTTTTTCAGCCTTTCTTCACCACCAAGTCTGGCCCGGACGCAAGCGGCAAGGGAGGTACAGGTCTTGGCTTGTCGGCTTGCAAAGAAATCATCGACGAGCATCGTGGCCGGATCCGCGTTGACAGCACGGTCGGGAAAGGAACGGAATTCATCATCCGTTTTCCCGCTACCCTTAAATCCGAAACAGCTTCCGAATCGCAGTGATCAGCGAATCGCGCTGCTCTTCATGGGGCGCTTCTCGCAACGACTGCATAGGAAAATGCAGGAGTTTATTGACGACTCGCTCCATCGCCTGAGCTACCTCTTGTTGCAACTCCGGCGATACGCCTTGGAGCGCTTGCTTGCCTAGCAGGCGCTGTAACTCCGCTTCGCGAATCATATTGGCTTGATCCCGGAGCGCTCGGATGGTTTCGCTCGAAGATCGCAGTTCCCAATCTGCCCTGAGACGTTGCCGTTCTTCTTCGATGACGCGACGAGCCTTGGGGAGCTGCTGGCGGCGAAACGACTCATTCCGTAGACAAACCGATTGGAGGTCATCCACCGAGTAGAGAAAGACGCTTGGTAGACGTGAGATACCTGGTTCGAAATCGCGAGGGACGGCCAAGTCGAGGATCAGCAGTGTCCCTTTGCGTCTTTGGTGCATGATGTTTCGCATTCGGTTTTCCGTGACAATCGGCTCTTGGGCACCTGTAGTACTCACCACCAAGTCAGCTTGAATCAGCAGGGGATCGAGGGACTCCCACGGTTGAACCCTGACCTGGAATTTGTCGGCAACCTCGCGAGCCCGTTCGATCGAGCGATTCACCACGGTGATCTGCATAGCCCCTTTACCGATCAGGTATTGCAGGGTTTCAACTCCCATTTCACCACTTCCGATGACAACCACCTGTTTGTCATCGAATCGCTCAAAAAACTCCGATGCGATTTCGCTAACGGCGACACTTGGGATACTGACTCTCCGTCGATGAATCTCCGTCTCGTTGAAGACTCGCTTGGAGACGGAGTTCGCGCGCTGAAAAAGGGTGTGCAGAATAGGTCCCGCGAATCCGCCCATGCGCGAGCGTTCGTAGGCTTCGCTGACTTGTGCCGCGATTTGCGATTCCCCCAAAACAATAGAGTCGACACTGCTAACGACCGTGAAAAGATGATCGATTGCCGCATCGTCGTCGCGTGCGTTGAAATGTTTGTGGAATAGTTCTGCGTCAACTTGATGATAGGCTGCAATGAACGCAATCATCTCCTCGGATGAAGGAAGGATTTTATCCCCTTCGGAAGCGGTGTACCACTCGACGCGGTTGCAGGTATTGAGCAACACCGACTCGCTTTCGGGGAACGCATCGCGAAAGGCCGCCAGCGCGGGAGTATATTGCTCGGATGAAAATGCGATCCGCTCACGCACTTCGATAGGAGTTGTGTGGTGGCTGCAGCCGATCATCCGCACTTTCATACGGTCCACCTCTGCATTCCCGGCACAGAGAGGGTTGGTGGGCTACTTCCATGCGGAGCAGACATCACCACCGCCAATGCGGCGACCACGATGACGAACGACAGGACGCTAAGAATGGCGGTCCACTCTCCTCTTCCGCGATTCGAGGAAACCCATTGCAGCAGTGCGGCGATGCTCAACCAGATGAATAACCCTCCGGAAAACAAGATGCCACGATCCGTCCATGCCACTTGTCCGTCTTGAGTGAAATTCATGATCGCACCGGATATCACGCCGAACCCAACGGCGAGAGCGCTTCCAAGAATGCACTTGCGTCCGATCGACTGCAGGTACTCCAACGACGGCAGTCGCAGCGTGTTCGCGGATGAACCAAGGTGTTTCAGTCGCCATTCCTGGACGAAATACATCATCGCGAAAGCGAATCCAAGTGCGACGAGCATCGTACCAATCAACATCGCAGCCGAATGCGTAAGTCGCCAAAAAGTTGCTGAGGAATTTGAGGTCGCGATCGGAGATTCCGATGGAAAAACAACGGCAAGCCCGACGATCGCAAGAATGATCGGCAGGACGAACAACCCGATCTGCTTATCGCTACGACGACAACTGATCCAAAAAGATGCCGAGGCGATAAGCCAAGCAGCAAGAAACCCCCAGTCATGCCAACTTCGAAAAGCGGTGAATTGAATCCCAGACCATGAGTTCCATACTCGATCGATCAGATATAGAGAATGGGTCACGATCGCCAACCCCATCATGGCAAATGCGATCCATGAGGTCCAACGACGAACGCTGTCACCCGACGAAGCAAATCGAGCCGCTTCCATAATGAAGGCGAGCACGTAGGCAATCAAGAAACAGGTCTCGTTAGGCATGGCTGAACGATTCCAAGTAAGAACAAAAAACCTCGTGCCGTTCAACCTGCACGAGGTTCATTAAGGAGTGCCATTCACCATGGGATTGCGACAAGATATCGTTAGGGCTCAGTCCCAATCCTCATCCTCATCCTCATCTTCATCTTCGTCATCATCCCAATCGTCTTCGTCGTCATCCCAATCCTCGTCTTCTTCCTCTTCCGCTTCTTCTTCCTCTTCGTCTCCCTCGACTTCTTCCCAGTCGTCTTCTAACTCTTCATCCTCTTCGAATTCTTCCTCAGCTTCCTCTTCTTCATCCTCTTCGAACTCTTCTTCCTCGTCATCGAATTCCTCTTCGTCTTCGAAGTCATCATCCTCGTCTTCGAATTCTTCGTCTTCATCATCAAAGTCATCATCGTCGTCGGACATGACCAAGGTTGAAACACCAGGCTGCAACCAGGACCACGATAGGGACAATGCATCCAATTCGTGGCTTGACTTTTCTCCAAAAGTGGCAGCGGCGAATGTCATCTTCACAGTGGACACCTTGCTTCTTTCGATCCTAATCAAGGGAAGGGAAACGAGTTGGTTCGGGAACAAAAATACTGTTCTAGCGAATTCAGCCGCCAATGCTAGCGGTGGATCCGTCTGCAGTCTACGCTCCTTCAATCTTCCGGCTGCAAAAAGCTGACATCGCTGTTCGGAGCAGTTTCGTTGAGCCTGACTGCAATTTCGGCTTCTGCCGCCCGAATCTTTTGTAGCTTGGGCAGATTATCAAGGGATGTCAGGCCAAAAAGTTGGAGAAATGTGCGGGTCGTTTCGTACAGATAGGGTCGACCGAGTTCCTCATTCCGGCCGGCGATACGAATCAGAGTACGCTGCAGGAGTTGGCGGAGAATTTCGTCACAGTTCACCCCCCGAATGGCCTCAATCTCAGCCCGAACGATTGGCTGCCGGTAGGCAATGATCGCTAACGTCTCCAGCATTGCCTGGCTAAGCAAGTGCTCTGAAGGGACTTCGGGGCGGCGTCGCACCCAAGTCGCAAATTCTTTCCTAGTATGCATTTGCACTCCGCCCGCCACCTCTTCCACCCTAAATGCACACCCCTCCTCATCCAGCCTCCTGTTGATTTCCGTGACGGCCGAACGCGCGGCAGTAGCGTCTGGCAAGCCTGTTAAAGCCGCCAATCGCCTGAACGAGATCGGTTCCCGGGCGGCAAACAAAGCCCCTTCCACAACAGCTAACGGGAGGTCTGAGAAACTTCTTTCCCGATTCGTGACTGTCATCCTGTGAACTCCGTGTAAGGCGTAGGAGCTTTGACTACTCAATGATTTCCTACTGCGATTCCTGATGTTTCGGCTTTTACTGCGTCGGCTCTCTCTTTTTGGCAGGTATCTGTCCAGACTTTTTGCGAACCTTACCTTTTACCTTGCCTCCAACCGCCTAGTACGGCATCATGCTGGGGTGTCGACGGGACCTCCGATGGTATCGTAACAAAAAACTCCCTTTACCATGCCAACCCCACCCAAAAAGCCCCAGAGTGGCAGTGGATGCCTCTATGTGCTCCTGGCAGTTTTCGGACTCCTGATCGCTCTAGGCGTTTTGTCCTTCTCTTCTTCCATTTCTGGTACGGAATTTTCGCCCAACACCTTTCAAACCCGTTCCTTCGCTTATGCACGCATTCCCGGAACTCGTATTCGTGTAGCACCCACATCCTTGGGAGCCAGTATCGCTACGGTCTCCATCGATGTGCTTAAGCATCTACCGACCTCGAATCGAACGCAGGAGTGGCATGTCACTAGCATTATGGGAGAATCCAATGTCACACACGGAGCCAGCGTTCTGGTCGAAGCACTCAAGCAGAGGACCTCGGATGGTCAGGATGTATGGGGCGCATGGTCTATCCGTCACCCAAAATCCGCTTCATTTTTCTGGCCCCTGGTCCAGCAAGTCGCGTTTCAACAACTCTATGAGTGCATTCCGGAGCTTCTTCAAGTCGCTGAAGCAGAAGACGATCCGGTTTCGCTTGAACGTGAGGCACTCGCTGTTGTTGTTCAGACAGTCAAAGAGAGGATCAAACGATCGACTGAAGAAGCCCAGACTACCGAGCTGCTGGCTTGGCTGTCAGGAATTCCGGTGATGGATACAAGCAACAGTCAATTTCTTAACGAGGCGAAGGAAGATCTGCTCAAAACCTATCGAGATATCGCTCCATGAAAATCGGACCGAGCTAGCGATCCATCGATTGTGAACAAATATTCGCGGAAGATTGATACTTAAACGCTTAAACTCTTTCCCGTGATCGCTTGCTTTGAACACACGGATACTCGAGAATCAACGAAAACGGAGGTCCGGCTTTCTTTGCGACAATCCTCGATGGTAAGCGATTCACAACCACTAACCCTATCTGCCACATCTGCGACCGCATCCGATGCGGCTTTGTTGCAGCGAGCCCGTTTGGCACTCCAAGCACTGCAATTCGAAGAGGAGGCAGCTCGTTACCGTGTCGCCTGTGCGGAATTGATGGAAGCGATCGCGGATGCAGAGGCCGGAAATCCTGATCCCCTGAAACAGTGGTTGCTGGCTCGCCGCGACAGCGGAACCGAGAATTCGACCGAGACGTCTTCGGAAGCTCGACCTCCGAACCCAATCTGCTCACAACAGTCTGCAAATACGGTCACGCCCGCTCAATCTTTCGTTTCGCTCCCAACTCCTTTGGCACGGACGGGGGCCCCCAACTCGGAGGCGACCGAAAGGAACAAACTCGATCACTTGCCCCATCGTCGATCCCCTTGGGATGCAATGGCACGCGCGGCCCATTCGCGAGAGAAAGTATGGCTCGGGTCTGAACAAGCCACTGCACCGAAGTTGATAAGCAGTTCGCTCGATTTGATGCTCAGCACCGTCAAGATCGAAGAAGCCAATACCAAGAAAAAGGGTGCCCGCTTTTTGGCATCCCACGTCAGTGTGAGTTTGGTTGTGCATGGAGTTTTCATCGCTGTCTTGGCATGGTGGGTCGTAGCCATCGCTCAACCCGAGAAACAGCTATCGATTTCCGTTGGGGAAAGTAACTATCAGGAAGTCGCCTTAGAAACGATTCTGGAGAAAGAGCCATCCGAAATGACTCCTTCCGAAGATCCAGAATCGGCCCCGACAACGGATATGGAAACTCTACCAATCGATGTTCCAAGCGTGGCAGCGATCGAGAGCGGTGTCGGGCCACCGATTGCGAATTCCAATTTATCCACCATGGCAGGCAATTTGAGTGGAGCCGGTGGAATGGGAACAAACCTT
>JBILVV010000080.1:0-14438 GCA_044370255.1 Pirellula sp. | reverse complement strand
GCTGCCAGGAATACGCATCCTAGGCACAGGATGGCGGCACAATCCACTTGTTGCACGTGTCTTACTCAAGAACTGGTTTCTTGCGGATTGCGAAGAGGTCGCGTTTCTGAGTGAGTATTGGTCCGATCTGGAAGTGAATCCCGACTATGAGTTCGAGAGCCATATCGAGGTGCGAGATTTGACCGGCGAGCAAGAATTTGAATTCGGTCGCAAGCGTGCCAAGGAACTTTTCGAGGCGAATCTCGGCGTCCCAGCCTTTGTAGCGAGACCCAAGTATTTCTACCCGGCCGACCGTGCGATTTATCCGAGCAGGGAGGTAAATGATATGTTTGCCGACCCATCCAACGAGCGATCCAAGGGCGTACTCAAAACGATGAGGGGGATGTGATATGCGTGGGATAATCAGGCTGCTTTTGTTTGTTGCGTTCGCGTGCCAGTGCCACCTTGATGTGCAAGCGCAGACGCTTCATGCGGTTTTGGTCGGGGATGTGTCTCCATCCGCAGGCTGGGGGAAATATACCGGTTCGGTCGCAATGGATCTCACCCAAGTCTCGACTTCGATCTCGGAGAACATGCCTGAATCTCGGGTTCATCTGATCCGCCTCGAAATCGAGGAGGATCAGGACAGTTCGCCCGCAAATCTGCTCGATGCCGTCTCGCGAATAGAGGCAAAGTCAGGTGACGCCATCCTCTTCTATTTCACCGGCCATGGTTCGGCCGATGACCAGGGACATTACCTGGCGCTGGCCCAAGGCAAGCTCTATCGCAAAGATCTACTCGACGCGCTCGTTCGTAAAAACGGGAAGATGGTCGCCCTGATCACCGACTGTTGCAATACGCGAAGCGACGGTTATCTCTACGCCGCACCCTACATTCATGTTGAAAGGCCCAGGAGTCCGACTCCTTTGTTCAAGAAACTTTTCTTCGAAACAGAAGGAGTTGTCGACATCAATAGCTCCAGCCCAGGGCAGAGTTCTTTTTTCGCCCCGATCAAGGAAGGGCCCCCCGATTCTCTCGGATCCATTTTCACGTTGGAGTGGGTGAAGTGGAACTCCCAGGAAAAGAGCAAACCTCGCAGTTGGGACGAGTTGGTCCGGTCCGTCGGCCTGATGGTTCACAAGTCATTCCACGATTACTACCCCAAGGGAGCTTCGATCGCCAAAGGAGCGCCGATCCAGACCGAACAGAGCATCTTTCCATTCACCTATCCCGGTATGCCACCTGCCGAGGGACCACGATCGGGAATCATTGTGCGGGATTTCCCCGGTCGCGGCTCGGTAATTATCGAAGTGACACCTGGGTCCCCTGCGACCGGTGTCTTTCTCATCCGCCAGGAACGCTTCGCCTCCTTGCAGCCTCAACAAGTGGTGGTCGCGGTCAACGGCAAACCCACGCCAGATACGGAATCTGTCGTACGCGAGATCAAAGCCTCGCCTCAAATCATGCGTATGACCGTTCGTGATGCAAAGCAAGGCACCTTCGATGCTCTTATCAGGATGAAGTACTGAGCCGCCATGAAAATCCCATGCTCGATTCATTTCCATGAATACCTTCGTCACTTCATCGTCTTCGCAGGAATCGCTTTGCTTTGTGTGGCGAACGCTTACGGCCAGGAACCTGCGCCCCCCAACGATCCCGACTGGGCACGTCGTCTGCTAGCAGATGATCCGCTGGTGAAACGCGAGCAAGTTTCTTTGCAAGACATACGCGATGGACTCGCGGATCCCGACCGCCGAGGACGTGTCATCGCAGATCATCTCGGACGCGTGCAAGACGCTACCGAAGAAGAGAAATTGCAATTTCTAACCGAAGCTCTTCGGTCCGATTTTCCGGAGGTTCAACAGCAAGCGGCGACCGAACTGCGAAACGAACGGAAACTCGAGTGGGCCGTCCATGACCTCTTGGTGGAGTTCATGGAGAAGCAAGATCCGAAAGTGCGAAATGCAGCGATCGCAGGTCTGGAACAACTCGCACTTCCCGCCGACCCAACCGAGATGGAATCGTCGCGCACCAAATTAGCGTTGTTGGCCGACCCCGATGACTACGTTGCATTGCTCACAGCGCATCGACTTCAACAAGAAGAGTTACTCGCGTTGCCTGGACTGATCGAGGCGTTTAAGACTGGGCATCCACGTCTTCCTCTAGTAGTGGAACTTCTGGCGGATATCACTTACTCCATGGGCACATCGACACGATATCCCGTTGCAGAAGCCCGGATGGAAGCCGCACCGACCGTTGGCAAGGGAGACAAGGCCGAACAGGCAATGCGATCCACGCGTGAATTGAAGGACCAAGAGCAACCGACCATGGTCACGGTCTTCTACGGCACCAATCGTGAACTAACCGATCGTCCTCATCCGTCGATCCAATCGATCGTGTTCTATCCATTCATCGCCGCACTTCTTGTTTGCGCAGTCGGTGCGCTCTTTGGTGGCGATTCGGAACACTCTCGCAAAAAGTCCGGTTGCCTGAAATGGCTGATGACACCGCTGATGTTTGCCGGCATCGGTTGGGCACTGTTTTCCATGATGGGTGGACTGCAACAATACTGGAGCATTGGAACGGGTCCGAGTTTCGGGCCGAAACGAGATCCGAACAAATCAATACACTACGGCAGGTGCGATATATCGATCCCTCCTCGGCATGAAGTTGGCAAGGTGGAACGCCCGCTTTTGGGCTACGAGGACGAGAAGGAACATGTGGTCATCCATGAAACCGAACTCTTGGAGGAGCAAGCTTTTTTTGACACTGTTAAATCCCGCATAGCCGCTCTGCCCAAGTCGGACAAATCCTGCTTTGTTTTTATCCATGGCTTCAATGTTGATTTCGAGACCGCGGCTCGTCGCACCGCTCAGATCCATTACGACCTCCAGTTCGAAGGAATCCCTATTTTCTTTAGTTGGCCATCTCGGGCAAATGTTCTCAGCTATTCCTACGATCGAGCGGAAATACAGTTTAGTCATGTTGTCATCAAAGACTTCCTGATCAACGTCGCCCAGCGAGTCGACGCCGATCGCATTCATGTGATCGCTCACAGCATGGGTGCAGATGCCACGTGTCAAGCGATCGCTGAAATGGGAGAACGAGGTAAGATCTTTGATCAAATCGTCCTTGCGGCTCCCGACATTGATCGCGATGTTTTTCAAACGCAACTCGCGCCCCAGTTGACCAAGACCGCCAATCGCACCACGCTTTACTGCTCCCGAAATGATCTCGCGCTGTACGTTTCACGCAGCTTCAACGATAGTGCGAGAGCAGGCGATTCCTCGGTGGGAGCACTTGTAATCAAGGAGGTTGATACCGTCGATGCATCGGAAATCGATACCGATTTACTCGGGCACTCCTACTATGGAGACTGTTTGCCGCTACTCAACGATGTGCAAAAACTTCTTGGCTCATCGTTGCCGCCACAGGAGCGGCAACTCCGTCCATGGCCCGTCGACGAAGGACTGGTGTATTGGACACTTCCGAATTCCGCGGAGGAAAAAATGGAACCTGAATCGTTGTAATGGTCGATCTAGCTTTCTTCTGTTTTTCGACCGCCATAAATGAAATAAGGGATGGAAGCGACCACCGCGCTGGCGAATAATCCTTGGATTTCGGCAGGTACTGCGAGATACCACTGCAAAGCTGATAGTTCACCAAGTACATCGCCGGTATCGCCCGAACCACGCGACAGCCAACCTTCTACCGCAACATGGAACCCCCAAACCGCTGTCCCGGCAAGCATCGAAGCGACTCCGGTCCACGGCACAACCGTTCTGGCAAAAAGGCAAACGCACATCGGCACAAACAAAGCCACCATCACAATCACCAACGAGATCTCGAGCAGTCCCATCACCGATTCGCCGGAGAATGCAGCGATGAGCGAACCGATCATGACCGCGATCACACAGGCGCGTTCGCGTTTCGGACTACCCGATTCATCTCTCAGCCATCGACCGAGTACGTTGTTCGATAGGATCGTCGTCTGCGAGATCGTCGCGCTGGCGGCCACGGCGAGATTGACGGAAATGAGTCCCAACAGGAGAAGGATCTCAAAGGGCTCACTCAAAAAGTGCGATGCAGCGATTGGGAGAACCTGGTCTCCTCGTACATCATCCTCTTTGATGTGGTTAGCAAGACGGAGCCGTGCAGCGAAGCCAACGAAGATCGGGATCAACCCCACCATCAGATATAAAACACTCGCGATGAGACAACACCATCGCGCGACCTGAGGGCTTCGAGCGCACAATACCCGTTGCTGAAGATCTTGGCCTGGGACATTTCCCAGGAGACCCGTCAAAAAGATACCCACCACCCCCAAGAGCGTCGACAACCGCATGTCGGGAACAAACGACAACTCTTCTCGCGGCGTTTTCTCCCACACCTCGCGGACCCCCAAGACCAGATCTCCTTCACCAACCGTCGATGCGGTTCCGAGGAACAGAATCACAACGCTGACAATCGACAATGCGACAAGAAACGAGTTGGTCCAGGTGACGGCCCACATGCCGCCACTCCATAGAATGAGCAACACCACCATACTGGAAACGAAAGCGCCGATCCACATCGGAATCCCGAGATAGGTTTCCAGCAAAGCGCCGATGGATAGATACTGTGCCCCGATCCAACAGAAGAAGGTGGGGATCTGTATCAAGCAGCTTATCCATTCCGCCGAAGCTCCCATCCGTTCCCGGAACAAATCCGCCACCGTCGCAACCTGACGCGTCCACAACGGGCCAGCAAAGAAAATGCCCGTGAACGCCAGAGTTGCCGCGCATGCGAAGGGTTCCAGCACCGTGCCGTTCATTCCCGACTCGTAGGTGTTGCGCGTCGCACCTAGAATGGCGCTCGAACCGAACCAGGTGCCCAATAGGGAGAGAACCGAGAGTCCGAGAGGGACGCTGCGTCCTGCCAAGAGATAATCGTTTGAGCTATCAACTTTTTTGGCCGACCATCGTCCGATCGACAACAAAACGATGACGTACAGCAAAAGAAGAGCGATGAACACGGCGGAACCGATCATCGATAACGCCATGGCAGGTTCCGTCTGTTAGCCTTCGACTTTGGTGAATATCATTCGCCCGGCCTGGGTCTGCAGCGTACTGGTAACCGCGACCTGAACGGTCTGACTGATTTTGTCGCGGCCTCCTTCGATGACAACCATCGTTCCGTCATCGAGATAACCGATCCCTTGGTCTTGCCCTTCGCCAGGCTTGACGATCCGAATTTGAAAACTCTCCCCTGGAAGGTATTGAGGCCGCAGCGATGCTGCAACCTGATTTAAGTCGATGACGACAACATTGTGAAGTTTCGCGACCTTGTTCAAGTTGAAGTCGCCCGTGACCAGTTTGCCGTCAAGGTGCTTGGCCAGTAGCACGAGCTTCATGTCGACCGGTTGTCCCTCGAATTCCGGTAGCTCGTTATCGAACATGAGAAAGTCAACTTTGTCGTTACCTCGCAAGCGATTGAGGATATCCAGACCTCGCCGTCCGCGGACTCGCTTGAGTTTGTCTGAACTGTCGGCAATCGACTGCAGTTCCATCAAAGCGAAGCGAGGCATGACCAAGCGGCTATCGAGGATATTGGTCTCCACCAACTCGGCGAGTCGACCATCGATCACGCTGCTGGTATCGAGAACCAGAGGCTTGATCCCTTTGAAGTCCCGAGCGAATTCGACGTAGGGGATTACGAAACGAAAATCGTCTTTGGTCTGTAATAACAGACTTACGCAGGCGTAGCACATGATGATCAGGATTCCGAGCCCCACGTAGGATGCGAACGGGGTTCCTGCGAGGAATGGCTCGAGTGCCAAGTTGAGCAGATTGGTGAAAATCACACCGATAAGCAATCCGAAGTAAATCGCCGAGATGACTTCGATCCGCTTCCTTGGAAAAATCATGTCGAGGGCGATGACAGCGAAAGCGATCAGCAGGACGCCGCTGAAGATCAGGTAGGGTGTGACCGAGGTGAGGGATTGCGTGCCTTCTGTTAGTCTTGAGGACGACTGGGCCAGCGCTGCCCCGACGCTAGCGGCCGCGAGAATGAAGATGATTCTCAGGGCGACGATGGCGATTGAATCTGCGAGTGGGGATCGCGACTCTCGCGGCTTGAGCGGATCGATGCGTGCGTATTCCACGATAAAGGTGACGATTGAGTGTGGGAGGGGGGCGAGCAATCGCTAATGCATCATACTCGATGACAACGCATCAGCGTAGGTCGGAAGATCGTATCTAGGTATCCGCAACGCAGGAATTAACCAATCTTCCAATCGCTTCGATTTCAATTTCGACGGTATCACCTGCTCTTAGAAATCGCGGGGGAGTCCGGGCTACGCCTACCCCAGAAGGTGTGCCTGTGTAGATCACATCGCCCGGCTCGAGCGTCATCACTTGCGACAAATATTCAACCAAATAAGCTGGCGGGAATATCAGTTCACGCGTGTTGGAGTCCTGCATGGACTGGCCGTTGATCCAGCATTGAATGCGGAGTCGACTGGGATCTGGAATGGAACTGGCAACGGTGATCGCAGGGCCTAGCGGAGCGAAGGTGTCAAATGACTTGCCTAGAAACCATTGGTTCCCGGGCTTTCCTTTCTGCCAGTCGCGAGCCGATACATCATGCCCCACGGTGTAGCCAAAGATCGCCTGCGCTGCTTGAGCAGAAGTCGCATGCTTGATCCGTTGCCCGATTACGACCACCAATTCTGCCTCGTAGTCGACTTGGTTGCTAACAGTCGGCAGGCGAATCACGTCCAAGGGTCCGATCATCGCAGTAGGCATCTTGCAGAACACCACCGGTTCAGTCGGAATCGTAGCCTTGGTTTCGATCGCGTGATCGCGATAGTTGAGACCGATGCAGAGAATCTTTCCCGGACGATCGATCGGACAGAGCAATTGCAAGGGCTCTTGAACCGAACCAAGCTTCTTGCCAAGGCTCGCTACTCGCGATTCATACATGGACCACTTTGCAATCAATTCCACCATCGATCCGGGCAACGAAGGATCCGAGGCTGAGATATCCTGCACTCCGTGCTCGGTTTGCAATCCCCAACCAACGGTCTGATCGGATCTGCTGAAGCGAACCAATTTCATGGAAACGATGCCTACTTCGGAGCGAGCATGGCAATGATCTTCTTGCCTTGCTGAAGCGGTGGTTGCTCGATCTTTGAAAACTCAGCCAAATCGTTGAGCACATGCTCCATGACTCGTTTGCCTTCATCGACGTGAGCCATCTCGCGACCGCGAAACATGACGGTTACTTGGACTTTGTCCTTGTGCTTGAGGAAGCCGATCGCCTGCCTCACTTTGGTTTCTACGTCATGGTCTCCGGTCTTGGGCCGGAGCCGAATCTCTTTAGTTTTGGTTTGATGAGTCTTGTGACCCGACTTCTTGTTCTTCTCGTACTTGTACTTACCGAAATCCATAATTCGGCAGACAGGGGGGCGTTCATTGGGTGCGACCTCCACCAAATCTAAGCCAGCTTCCCGCGCGCGGCCGAGCGCGTCTTCGACAGTAATGACTCCTAGCTGAGTTCCATCAGGGCCAATCACGCGTAGAGGTGAGATGCGGATTTGATTATTGACCCGAGTCTGAATGCGTTCGATCGCTTTACTCCTTGTTTAGTAGTAACAAATTCTCCCTTCCCCTGTGTTGAAAAACGGTTCGAGGGCCGGACTATCCGCAAGTATCGGCAAAGACAGCCCTTCCGGTCAACCTGGGCTAGCCTATTTTTCGCAACTTGCCCGCTCCTTTTGGCCCTTGCAAGCCATCTTGGGAGCGTTACATTACAGTCCGACGCAGCCCTTGTAGCTCAGTCGGTAGAGCAGCTGACTCTTAATCAGCGGGTCCAAGGTTCGAGTCCTTGCGGGGGCACTGAGCAGCAAATCCCTGGGAATCCGACACCCTCCGGTGTCGATTTCGCAGGGATTTTTGTTTGAGTGGTTCCTTGGGATGTCTCGGGGAGACCATGCGAGCAACCGCACCACTGCGTGACCTAGAGCAGTCAAGCCTTGCGCGTTCCGCGTCGACGTGATCTCACGCGGTGACGGCGATCGGATTTGGAATTGGATTCTAAGTCCCCGCCATTTTCCGCGACCGCGTGTGTTGTCCGACGCTGAGCCTGCAAGACGCGGCACTGATCGAGCAAAATCTCCTCGAACCTGCGCGAGACATCCGATCGATTGTCGCCATGAAGCCACTCCAGCAGCGAACTGATGATCAACTCCTTCATATAAGCGAACGAAAAACCCTCGGTAGCCTCGGCGGCTTCACCCATGCTCCCACCATCCCACCGAATCGTTCCGAGGAGCTTGTCTCGCCATAACTCCAGAAAACGATGCCGATCTTCGACGCATGGCACGCGGAATTCGTACTTGCGGTCAAACCGACTGGGACGGTCCAAAATCGCTGGATCGATCCGCTCGGCATGATTGGTTGTAGCGACGATGATCACCCCCTGGTTTTTCTCAAATCCATCCAGTTGGTTCAAAAAATATGCGCGGTTGTCTTCGTCGATCAGCGAATCCAAGTCTTCGAAGATCAACACGCAAGGACGCAGTTGGCGAGCGCGATCGAATACTTTGTCGAGCAATTGCTCGGATTCCAAATACGGGTGCGCGAGGCTCTGCACGTAAAGGCACGGAACATCCAACTCGTGGACCAATGCTCGCAGAAAGTGGGTCTTGCCATTTCCAGGAGGGCCAAGAAGAATCGCACCGCGTCGCCAGGCCAACCCTAACGATTCGTATTGGGCTCGCGACTTCAGAAACCTTTGAAAGTCATCGATCATGCTCTGACGCTGATTGCCCGGTAGGATGAGTTCATCCATGCTCGTGCTTTGTACCATCTCGAACATATCGCTCGACCGATCCCAGTAGCCATCTCGGAACACCAACACCGTTTTGCCGGGGTCGTTTGTCTTTCGTGCAACGTCGAGAATGAACTCATGAGCCACCGACTCGGTCTCAGCGAGCACCCAGTACCGGCGTTCTCCCCCGCAACTTGTCGTCCAACTGACCAACATAACGTGCAGCACCTGCGACTGCCATTGGATTCGCCACACCGCCTGCACAGGTTGAATGAATAGTTGATCATGGTCCAATCCGCCCCATGAAGCGATCCGATTCGGAAACGGAAGTTGGCAAACCGAAGCGGTCGCATAGCCCAATTCAACATATTCCCCAATCGCCAAACTCTGCGTTGCCAAAAAGGAAATGTCCGGCAAGTGCTCTCGCAATTGGCTCTCGAAACGCAGCGGAATCGCTTCAGCATTATCATAAAGCGAAGTGAGAAACAGATCATCGGGTAGCTTAGGATTATCCATTGGTTGCTGCAGTTAACCCAGGTGAAACGGTCATCGCCTCGAGATCAAGAACACTTTGGCAATCGTAGCTAATCGCGATCATGGAGGCAATTATGTCAAAGTTCAACCTCGGACAATAAGGCAACCAACAAAGTATTGAACTATAGACGCTTGGTGTTTCAAACATGAAGCGAACTCAAAGGGTTACTCTTGGATTCGTCCGGCGGTCGCAGTCAGATAGATCGGATTCGAACCGACGCACTCGTGCTCCCGAAGCACGCGGAGTACCAACTCTCCCACTATCTGAATCGTGTTGTCGATGCAGGAAAGGACACGCTGACCAAAAGTTTGGTTCGCAACTATCCCTTAAATCTACAGCAAGTCCTCGAATCATATCGCCCACAGGCTTCACGTTTGGCACCGATTGGGAGCAAGGGGATAAGTGCCTGGCCGCTTTTAGGTTAGTCCATCCATTCCAAATCGAACTGTGCGTGCTTCATGCTCTTGCCACCCTCGACGAAGTAGCTGTAAATCGCGTGCAGTTTTCCGTCACGCGATTGAATGATCGCAGGATAGTGATAGGAACCGGTCGATTGGTCTTCGAGATGGCGAGTCACCGGCCAAGTCCGTCCTTCATCATTCGAAAGCGACACTGCCAATCGATTGCGGCCCCGTGTCGTGTCGTTGTAGATGAGGACCCACGGGCCCTGTGCCAATCGAATCGCATCGAGTCCGGAGCCGGGATTAGGTAAATCCGAAGAAGTCACTTCACCCCATGACTCTCCTCCATCCCGCGATTCGCAGACTCGCACCCGCTGTGTGAATCCGTTTTCGCGCATGTAGGCGACAATAGTGCCGTCCGTGCGCTCGAGAACACTCGGTTGGATATTCCCAAACCCAATGAGCGGTTGGCTGGCACGCCATGTCGCACCCTCATCATCGCTGATCGCCATGATCGAGATCGAGAAGGTATCGGTGTAGAGAGGCAACAGGATACGGCCCGAAGAAAGAGTCGTTGGCTTGCATCGCGGTTGCCAACCCAATCGCTGATAGAGCTTGTCGGGCAACCGCTCCTTTACCTCCGCGATTTCTTGTAGCAGTTTCTCAGGGATCGGTTGCTGTGTTTTCTGAACGAGTTCATCGAGCGTCGCAAGAGCCTTTGGGCTGAAATCGTCTGGTTTGAGCCATAGACTTTCGCGACGAACCCATTTTGGGCATCCAGTACCTAATGGCGAGTCCGATACGAGTTGCTGCGTGATGCAGGACTCCCATGTATTGGCCAAAACCAGCGGCCAAAAGAGACTCAATCGCCCCTTGCGATCGACATGCATGCAGGTGTTACCATCGGGAAAGCCCGGAGTGTCCACCATCAAAAACGGTTCGCTCCAATCTGTGTCTCCCGGCTTCTTTCTAGCGCCTAGGACGCGCACGTCGTCCGCCTTGCGTTCGCCCGATCCTCGATACCATGAAACCAGCAACGAACCATCCTCGAGTTCCACGATACCGGGAGCATGGTTATGCTCCGAATTCAACGGAAAGACCAGTTCGGACACCATCTTCGGTTCGGTCGCAACGATTCTGCCCCCAGCCTCGATCGCGAGAACAAACATGCTCAAAGCGAACAACGTCGGGAATGATTTTCGCAACCAGGGTGATGAATGGATCGACATAGCTAGGGCTCCCAAGCAATGAATCAACAAAGCTTACAGTATAACGGAGAAATCGGTCTACTTTGTAAAACAAGACCGAGACGGCAGTGACAATAGCTTCTTAAGTTATCGGCGTCATGCCTCGGACTCAGAAGAGTCAACGGAATTCCGTGTACCGAATCGGATGAATTGAAACATCGCAATCACGATCAGGATCAGGCTCGCTACGGATGCGAACGCACAGGCGGCGAGGAACCATGTCACGATATCGTTGGAACCATCGGATGACTTGGGGATGAAACTCTTTCCGAGTATCAGCGCTACATAGCCGCAGTATCCCAATGCATCCGCTAGATACATCAGGAAACCGACATTGGCGCGATCCCGGGTGAGAGCGATCACCCGTTCGAAGATCGTGGTATGCACCGCTACATAGGGAAGATAAAGACCGGCCCCCACCATGACCATCATCCACTCTGGGGACAGAGGAGTTGTTCGTTGCAAAAAGACAGCGGCCAAAGTGACTACGAATCCCAAACCGCAAATGCCGAGCGAGGTTTGCAGCGCGGCGCGATTGTTCGCGATCAACACCGACGAACCGTTGGCAATCATCGCGATCAAGGCCACCCACATATCGATCGACGCATAGGCGCTTGGTTTGACCGTTGCACCCAAGCCGGCGAGGATCTCGGGTGCGAAGTCATCGCGAAGGCTTCGCAAAATCGTTACCAGCAGATACATGCAGGAAATCGCGGCCAAGCCTCCCGCATAGGTGCGCAGGATACGCATCCGATCCTCGCGACTCATCGGCTGCCGCTTGCTTCGCGCCGATTCATCATGCTGATCAGGCGGAGGAATGCGGCTCAACATCCAGATAAAGCATGCGATCGGAACCAGAAACAGACAACCTGCCAGAAAGGGCATCCAGCGTTCCGATTGCGGTATGCTCCACTGCCATGATTTCTGGGTGTAATCCAACAAAGTCTGTCCGACCGTTTTGGATACGCCACCCGCAAGAATGAAACTTGCGCACAAACCTGCGGTGAGCGCCTCGGTCATACGCCGCCCCTCGAGAAACCCCAGTACCAAGCCAAAGACGATCCCCAGCGGTAGCCCATTCAAGAAGATACAAAAGACATGCCAAGGGGCAGGTACGATCGCGAATAGCAACAACGAACCGTGCGCCAAGAGAATCAACCCGAATAGCAGCCCGGCACGCTGCTCGCGTTTCACTTCCGATACCACCCGAATTCCGATAATCTTCGAAATCAAGTATCCGATCACTTGCGATGCCACCAACACCGCCTTCTGATCCCAATCCTGCCAGCCATCCTCCGTGTATGCAGAAGCAGTGAACGGCTTGCGATACATGTACATGCAGAAGTAGGTGCCGAAGGCCGCGATCACCGCCCACAGGTGGATCCACCATGGAGTTTGGTGCGGGGAATCGCGGTTCACTGTTTCAGCATTCACACTAGCTCTCTCAGACGGTCATTTGCAAGGGGATACGAGGATACCGGTTCGAATTGGCCGCTGCGTGAAGGAGATAAAGAAAGTCGATCAAGATCGCGAGAATAATTCGGGGAGATCCGCGACCGAGTCCAACACGATATCGGCACCCGCCTCGAGAAAACTCTTCGCGATCCGTTCGCAGTCCGATCGCTTTTGTGCTTCCGGCAAGGCATGGAAATCCTTCCGCGATAAGCCCATCGCATTGCCCGTGGCAGCCACAGCAGCCGTCCAACAACCAGCATGTTGTCCCGCTTGGATCCCTGCGATCGAGTCATCGATCACGAGCAACTCCTGCATGGGATAGATCCCTAAAGATTCCGCCGCACGAAAAATCTGCCAGGGAGCCGGACGGCCAGCCGCAACCTCGTCGGAACAAACAATGCAATCGGTCACAAGGCCCTCTTGTTCGACGATCGGCTGCACGACATCCATCAACGCCCGGGTATAGCCGGTTGTCGATCCGATTGCGATCCCTCGAGATCGGCACCATTGAATCGCGGCGATCACCCCCGGGATCACATCGGAATGTTCGCCGAGAATTTTCTTTTGTAACGGCAGGAATGTTTCGTAGAGGTCTTCGACATCCAGTTCCGTCGATGCGCGACCGAATCGAGCGACCCAAAGTTCCTGAATGCGTGGATAGGAAAGCATCGAACGAATATGATCGATCTTGGCTTGGCCCATCGGCCCGCGAGCTTCCGCTTCGCTCACGTCGATACCCACCGAGCGAAAGATCTCTGCGAACACCTGCGCAGGGGCCATACAACCGAAGTCAACGATGGTTCCTGCCCAGTCGAAAAGAATCCCGCGAATCTCACCCACGAAGATCTGTTTGTCGGGTTGAAAGTAGATCATGCGCTATTCGTCTCCCATCGATTCCATGCTCGCTCAGCAACTCCCAACGATAGGGTCATACCGTTGCCCCCCAAGCCGGTACATACATGCACTCTTGGCTCGGTTTCTCTTTCAAAGGCAATATCCCGAGTGTATTTGGCGTAGATCCCATGCCATCGAGACTGCATTTCCCAAGTCGGCAGGACCAAAATCTTTCGCAGTTCGCGTTCGATCAGTCGATCGATTTCCGATTCATCGAAGGGTTCTACTTCATCATCGTACTGATGGGAATCTCCCAGCACGACCTGGCCGAGATGGTTTTGCGAAGCCATGACATGGATCCCGAATCGATCCAGTTCCGGAGTCTCCGCCGCGATGCGGTGCGCTAAAGGCCCAAGGGATTGGCAATGTTGAAAATTGGGGTAGTGCCGCAACGTCAGTCCACTGGCAAGATGCGGTCCAATCCGCCAGCCATCGGGCTGAGTGATGGTTCGCATCATATGGAGCTTGCACCGCCGGATACTTTGCTCTCGATACACATCCGGCTTCAAAGTAGCCAAATCATCGCCGGAGCAAATGACCATCCGATCAAAAGAATGAACTGCTCCACATCCCGCGACAAGTTTTCCCGGCTCAACATGGACCACAGCCGTCGAGTATCGAACATCAACCCCGTACTTGGATTGCAACCAAGTCGGCATCGCGCGAATGGCCGAAGTCGGATCGACACAGCATTCGGTGCTGCTCCAAAGTCCGCCGAGCAAGCCTGAAGGGTTCGCGGCGGCGGTGCGATGCAAGACTTCGTCGCGAGTCAACAAACCCAACGTCGTTCCGCGATGGGAAGATCGGTGTGATTCATGGAATTCCTGAATGACCTCCCACTCGTCCGGGCGATGGGCTAGGTGGATGGACCCGCAAGGCTGAACCCAAATGCCAGCTTCTTGACTGGCTCTCAGCCACCGCTCGCGCGCGGTCAACGCAATGTCTTGCGCGTCATCGCGCTGGCCGATGACCCAGATCATTCCGAAATTGCGGATCGAAGCTCCCGAAGCCTTTGGAGATCGTTCGAAGAGAGTGACCGAATGTCCCCGTTCGGCCGCAGACCACGCATGGGCCAGACCCACGATCCCCGCGCCGACGATAGCGACACGTTCCTTG
>JBILVV010000079.1:0-14451 GCA_044370255.1 Pirellula sp. | reverse complement strand
TAGCAGCCAATCAAGGGGCGAAATGCTAGCACCATCTAGCGACGAGTAGGCCCCACACCGGTCGATACCCAGCCTGACCAATCGGCGAATTTCGTACCAAGTGATTGTAATGTCGGCAGGTTCTCCTTTTCCAATGAAAATCGAGAACTCAGAGCCAACGAAATCTGCCGCCGCCCCTTCGACCTGATGTCAAACCGACTACATCCCCGTATCGGACTGATATCAGCCGTTTTCAGCTTGGCGAAGCATGGTAATTTCGATGGCGGCCACAAGAGCTTTGGCCTTGTTCACCGTTTCGGCGTATTCGCTCGCCGGGTCGCTATCGGCCACCAACCCCGCGCCAGCTTGGACGTAGACTTTTCCGCCGCAGATCACCATGGTCCGGAGGGTGATGCAGGTATCCATATTTCCCCGATAATCGAAATAACCGACAGCCCCTGCGTAGGGACCACGGCGGGTGGGTTCGAGCTCATCAATGATTTCCATGGCCCGGACTTTTGGCGCTCCGCTTACGGTTCCTGCTGGCAGGCAGGCTCGGAAAGCGTCCATCGCCTGCAGATCCGATCGGAGGGTTCCCTGGACATTCGACGAGAGATGCATGACGTGCGAGTAGTGTTCGACCACCATCAGGTCGGTCAATCGGACCGATCCGAACTGGGCGACCCTCCCAACATCGTTTCGCCCCAAATCGACCAGCATGACATGCTCGGCACGTTCCTTGGGGTCGGCCAGAAGCTCCGCTGCTAGCCGCTCATCGTCCGCAGGCGTTTTTCCTCGGGGACGTGTCCCTGCCAATGGTCGAACGGTAACCTCTCGGTCAACCACACGAGCCATCACCTCCGGACTGCTCCCGACAAGTGTGCAGTCTGGGGTGCGAAGAAGGAACATGAAGGGGCTCGGATTGATCACGCGAAGCGATCGATAGATTTCGATCGGTTCGCAATCGCACTCGACCTCAAATCGTTGGCTGAGCACGACCTGAAAAATATCTCCTGCTTGGATGTACTCTCGGCATCGAGCTACCGCTCGTTCGAAAGTCTCACGCGAGAAATTGGATTTCGTCTGCAGTGTTGGGGTCATCTTTAGCGGGATATCAGACAGTCGATGATTCTCAAGAGGGCAGTCCAATCGCTCGACAATCGCTCGGATTCGCTCAATGGAAGCCGCGTATGCAGCCTTGGAGTCGATCTCCGGCCCGGTCCGTACGAGGTTCAGCACCATCACGGTCTTGTTGACGTGATCGAACACGACGAGCGATTCGTAAAAACCGAAATCGAGGTCGGGCAAACCTCGATCGTCTTTCGGGGCGTTGGGTAATCTCTCGACGTAACGTACAACGTCGTAGGACGCATAACCGATGGCTCCTCCGACAAACGGCGGCAACTCCGGAAGTTGGGCGACCCTGTAGCCGCTGATCTTCTCGGACAGGAACGCCAAGGGATCGTCGTGTTCTATTTCGGTGACCGAGTTATCCTGATGCCACTGCACATGATTCCCACGCGCGACCACGCGGGCTCGCGGTCCAACGGCGATAAAGCTGTATCGACCGATCTTTTCGCCCCCGATCACGCTTTCGAAGAGGCCGGCGGAACCTTGGCCATCGTCGAGTAGACGAAACGCGCTGACCGGCGTCAGTTGGTCGCTCAGCAAGCGTCGATAAACTGGTACCCAATCGTAAGATTGGGCCAAGGCTTCAAAGGTTGGGTAGTCAGGAAATGCACTCATTGGGCTGTTTCACTGCGTATTGAACGATTTTTTCCACCGCATCGCCCGATGGACGAGACCTGCTTATACTAACAGGCCTCAAGGGAACCGCGAATCGCTAAACAACTTTTCAATTATGAAGTGCCAGCACTGCGAAAAGACAGCCACCTTCCACATCACCGAATTGACGGGCCCCGATGGGCCGGCGGTGATGCACCTGTGCGAAGAGCACGCGCGGGATTTTTTCAACCAGGATGGCTCGACCCACCCTGCGACCGCACTGAACAAGATGCTCAGCAAACAGCTTAAACTCGACAAAATGTCCGAGGAACTGTCCGCGGTCGACAAAAAAGAATGCCCAATGTGCGGGATTACGTTCGCGGAATTCCGAAAAGGGGGACGCCTCGGATGCCCCTACGATTATGTTGCCTTCGAGGAAGACCTCGAACCGCTTCTGATCAATATCCATGGTGGCATCAGCCACACCGGGAAACTCCCCTCCAACCAAACTGGCACTCCCCAGCGACAATTCCGGATCAAGCAGCTCAAGGACGAAATGAAAGAAGCGATTGAAAAAGAACAATACGAAGCGGCAGGAAAACTGCGAGACCGCATCGCCTCCATCGAGCAAGGGGAGCTCGACGATCTCGACGGAGAGACTGAACCGCCGGACGACGACTTCCAATCAAATCCTACCCAACCACCATCTCACTGACGCCCTAGAGTTTCCCTAAAGATCGTGAAGTTTGAACAGCTAGCCCAACAAACCGGCGAATGGATGCGAGGCAACGGCCCCGAATCGGACATCGTCATGAGCAGTCGAGTTCGCTTGGCCAGAAACCTTGCGGACTTTCCGTTCATCCGTAAATGCACGCCCCAAGACCGCTCCGCCATCGCAGCTAACGTCCGAAAAGCATTCGAAGCCCTTCCGCTCGGAGAAGAGACCGAATACGTCGATGTTGCAAAACTCGGCGACCTCGATCGCCAGTTTCTGATGGAACGGCAATTGATCAGCCACGAACTCAGCGAAGCCGAAGGTGCGCGCGCCGTGGTCCTCGACCCCCAGGAACGATTCAGTGTCATGGTTAACGAAGAGGACCATCTTCGGCTGCAAGTCATGCAAAGTGGTCTCGACTTGAAGGCCGCTTGGAAGCGAATGAATGATCTCGACGATATCCTCGAGAGCAAACTTACCTACGCCTTCACAAGACAACTAGGCTACCTCACCGCTTGCCCCACCAATGTCGGGACCGGCCTGCGCATCAGCGTGATGCTCCATCTGCCTGCACTCGTAGCTACCAAGCAAATCGATAAAGTGTTCCGCGCATTCACCAAGATCAATGTGGCTGTGCGAGGACTGTTCGGCGAGGGGTCCCAGTTCATGGGTGATCTGTATCAAGTCAGCAACCAAATGACTCTCGGCAAGAGCGAAGAACAAATCCTCGAACGAGTCAGCGAAGTCATCTCGCGATTGATCGAATACGAACGAAAAGCTCGTGAATTTCTCGTGGAGGAAAGCCGCGACGATCTGCACGATCATGTCAGTCGAGCCCTCGGTATTCTGTGTACGGCCAAAAAGATCAGCAGCGAAGAGACCATGCATTACCTAAGCAAGGTCCGCATGGGAGTAAACATGGGACTGCTCGAGTCGATCCCTATTCCCACCGTCAATAAACTCTTCATTCAAACTCAACCCGCACATCTGCAGAAACTGTGCGGGCACAAATTAGATGTCAACGCCCGGAATACCGAGCGGGCCAACTATCTCCATCAGCACTTGACCGACAAGGACAAGAGCGACCCGAAAAGGAATTGACCGGTCTCGCGTCGCGGTTGCCACTGAGTTGCTAGTTCATCGTTGCTAGTTCATCGACGGATTGGAGGGGAAATGGTCAACCCCTGGGAATGTGGAAATCACCGAGTTGGCCTCGAACCGGATCGCCGTCGGCCACATTTGGGATTCTTCAGCAAATACGATTTGCGGAATCGCAGGAACCACATACCACTTGCCGTCAACGATTTCCTGCTCCAACTCGGACTTGCCCCACTCGGCGTGACCGATAAACCAACGAAGATGTTCTGGAGCAGTCGTGGCCAGCTTCTGCAATGACTCGGCTTGGGCTGAAACATATACTCCTTGACTATTGCCGCCATCTGCCAATTGTGAATCGTTGTGGATCGCCACAATCGGTCCGTTCTCGGGACCTCCGAAATTGAAGTGTCCCACACAATCGTTCGCCTTAGACACCTCGCCCTGGAAAAGTGTTTTCCAAACCGGAGTAGGATCGATCGCCAACGGGCGATTGAGCATGATTCCCACGGTCCCCTTTTCGGTATGCTCAACAATCAGGCAAACCCCCTTGCTGAACATCGGGTTGTCTACATCGACACGCGCAGCAAGTAGGCAACCGGCGAGCGATACTCGCTCGCTTTGCGATTCCTCATTCCCAGAGGATGAAGCGTTTTTGCCAGAAGGAATGCGTTTCATAGCCTTAGGTTGAATTGGAGTAGGGACCTCGCGTCCAATTTGACACCCGCAAACACGAGCTACTTGTTGACAATGCAATTTCAATGCCAAAAGTCCGATACCTCGGGTTCATTCTTTTCCTGCCACGGTCACATACTCCGGTAGTGACTCACGGGACGGTTAATCCGTTCTGAGAGGAAGATGTTTCGGAATCGAACCGGTTCGATGTCAAGTCGGCTTCTTCTTTGTCCGAGTAGACCACGATGGTATAAGACCCCGATGGTGGCGGGTACACCGGGTCATGCATCAGGACTGGAGCCCGCAACAAGCACATGGAAGTGCGGATCATTCATCCGAAAGAACTTCCATGCTCTCCTCCCTATTTCAGAAGCCACTGGGCGCCATCACAGTACTCGGAACTGCCATCGGTGGCCCGTACGCTTTGTTCGAAACCGAACTCGGGACGGCCGCGCGAAGTGCGATCCAAGGCATTCTGACGTCAGCTCCTGCCGGTCAAACTGAGATTCCTGCTTCCGGTGGTTCCGTTCCGGGAGGCGTTCCTCCCCTGCCTCACGGGATGCTGATACCACAGAATCCACAGTTTGTATCGGCGAGTTCTCCACAATCTTCCGCGCCCCCGGTCGCGGGGAACAACTCGGGCACGATTTCCAGCGGAGCAGTCCCTCCCTGGACACCTCCACCCGTTTATGATCTGCGCGAGGTGATCCGATTCGACATGCACCCGATGGCGTTGCCACAACGATTCGGGCAGGTGACAACCCTCACGGGCTATCCTCAGTTCGAAGCCTACCGCGTCCCGCTCACTACCGGAACGGGACCGACCGATCTGGTAGGGACGCTGACCTATTGCTTTGATGCCAACAAAACTGTGCAACGCATTCAGTTCCTGGGAACAACAGGGGATCCATCCATGATCTCCGGCATGATGGTTCATTTCTATGGATTGAGACCGGAAGCGAGTCTCGGCGGGCAACTGTTCACGACACGCTGGAATAATCGCATCACCAGCCTGTTGCAGGTTCGTCCCGCCGATGTGATGACTGCCCAATCCCCCAGTGGCAACTACCACATCTTCCTGGAACTGAACCAAGCGTCGACTTACTTCGGTCTCAGCGAAGAAGCTTATCGCATGACCGGCATTGCACCGCCAACCAGCGGAAACTCGTTCTTCGGATTCTAACGCTAGCATTGGCGAGGATCTGGCCTAGCGAAAACCGACTCGCTTTTGATACCGTCCTGGGGCGCGAGAAATTTTCCGTCCCTATCAAGCGAGGATTCGATGAGTCAGCCAGGACTATTTGGTTGGATTCGAGATGGTGTTCGGCAGTCTGTGTTGATGGGTGTGAGCGATGCGATGGAAGTGTTGGGGACCCCCAAGGACCCTGAGCAAATGCATCCGGCGCTTCAGACGATGGCTTCCAACACGCTGCAGCGCATTGCAGCCACCGAGCAATCGATCGATGCGAGCGCTGCACGCGTCGTGAATGAACGGGCACCGCAGCGCAAGCGGCTCGGCCGTTCGCTCAAGGACTTGTCCCCCAATCCTGGCGCCTCGAAATCGAGTTCTTCGGGATCAGGATCCGGATCAGGGCCGAACGCAACGTGATCTCTCGTGATTCTTGAGCCAATGAAAACGAAACGTCTTCATTATTGCGCCATCTTGGCATGCATGTTTGCCTTGCTGGGATCAGGTTGTTCCGCCTTGTCGAAAAGCACGTTGGCATTGCCTGGGATTCCGCTCAACAAACGGACGCAGTTGACCAACCCGATGAATGTTGCAGTTGGCGACAGCGAGTTTCTCTGGAATCAAATCGTCGATACCGTCGAGGATTACTTTCGCATCAAGAGCGAGCAGCGCACGGTTCGAGATTCCACGCAATGGGTCGAGGGAAGATTGGAAACATATCCCGAAGTGGGAGCAACACTCTTGGAACCGTGGCGAAAAGACGCTGTGCATGGTTTCCAACGACTGCAGAGCACCTTTCAAACCATGCGCCGCACGTGTTTCGTGCGGGTGATCCCTACCGAGCAAGGCTTCACCCTTGCGGTCGAAGTCATGAAGGAAATCGAAGATGTCGATCGATCCCAGTACTCTTCGGAGGGTTCTGCGATAGCACGTTATGACGGAGCGATCGTGCGCAGCGATCCTATGCTTGTCGGCCAGCCGATCACTTTGGGTTGGATCCGCTTGGAAAATGACACCGAGTTAGAACAGCAAATCCTCCGCGAGATTCTCGGTCGAGTTTCCAATGTCACTCCACCAAGATTGCCGTTGCTGGGATTCTAGCCCATTTCGCGAGTAGGATCCGAAAGTGCTACTCCCGATCTTTGCGATATCTTTGATGTGCAAAATCTTTACGGGGCAAAGCTCAATTCGCCTAGCGTCAAGTCGATAGCGAGTTCTTCGCCATCTCGATCGATTTTCAGTTGAATAACCGAATCGGCGGGGGTGGTGCGAATCGATTCGATCAATTGCTGAACATCTACAACGGGTTGACCATTGAATTCGGTGATTCGATCGCCTGGGTAGATCCCAGCCCGCTCCGCTGGCGAATTGGGTGCGACTACGCGCACGACCACCCGTGGCTTGGTATCTTCTCTTTCGGGGATAATTTCCATGGCCAACTCCACTCCGACCCAACCGCGTCGAACGCGACCATGCGCTAAGAACTGATCGAGCACCTCGCGCGCGATGCGGCTCGGAATGGAGAAGCTTACACCGCGATAAGATTCACCCACGATCGCGGTATTGATTCCGATCAATTCACCTTTGCCATTAACCAAAGGGCCACCGCTGTTACCAGGATTGACAGCGACGTCGCTTTGCATCAAGTCGCTATAACGAGAGGTGATTCTCTCACGCGAACCGCGATACTGCGGATTGGCATTCAAGTCGAGTCGATGCTTGCCACTTAGAATTCCAAACGAAACCGATCCGGCTAGCCCAAACGGACTTCCCACCGCCCATACCGGCGAACCGACATCCAGATCGTCGCTATCACCCCATGTGATGGGCAGCAGATCCTGTGCGTCGACTTTCAGCAGAGCCAAGTCAGTTGTGCGATCCAAGCCTACCACCTTCGCAGGCAAGACTCGATTATCAGCGAGGTAGACTTGAATTTCTGCATCGCTTTCCAGAACGTGTTGATTGGTCAGAATGTATCCGTCTTCCGAGACAATGATGCCGCTTCCCTGACCCGATGTCGTGCGAAATGACTTCATGTCGGGATTCCATCGGCTCATCGTCTCTGAATCTTCGTTCTTCATCGTCAACTGAATGTGAACAACGCTCGGATGGACGCGTCGCGCGACGGTCTGCGATACCTGACTTAATCCCTCCCATGAGACATTTTCAAGCTGCGCTCCGGCCAACTCATACTCGGCACGCAATTGACCGCGGTGCCACGAGTAACGGGAGGACTCCAACATCGGTGGCAGCAAGTATCTCAAACAGACCAGCAAAATCAGCACACCGAGTAGGCTGAATGTCGTCGACACCATGAGACTCCACACAGTGGGAGTCGATGAAGATGCAAATGAAGCCGTGGGGGACGATGCCGACGCCGAGCCTGCATCGAGGCTCGGCTCCAAAGGGGAGAGGTTGCTTTTGGAAGCTGAGTCTGCGTCATCCACTTCGCTCATTCGATCGGGTCCTTTGGCTTGGCTGGCGATTGCAGCAACACTTTGATTGTAATCGATTTGTCGACGAGATCACAAATCAAAGCACATCCATTGGGCGTCGGGGCTGAGGCTGGTGCGCACCAGAAGCTTGTTTCCCGAGAGTGCGGGGAGGGCTCGATACTTACCTATCGGCAGTTGAGTTTGCCAAAAAGGCTTAAACCCCTGGTCATTCGCAGGGGTCAACCAGACTCGTCCATCAATCCCGACCACGAGGAGGGATGCCTTGCCCTCTGACCCTTGGGCTTCAATCGCAATGGTATGACAAATCGGCATCCCTATCTGTTCCCACACGATTTTTCCGGTGTCCGGTTGTAAACACTTGTAGGTTGAGAATCCGCCGTCTTCTCGTCCGTCCGATGCAAAAACCAGGGTATCGACTGCAACGGGGGTGGCGTACTGACTGGCGATCTCGTCCCCTTTGCGAACGATCTCCATGCCATCCTTGCCGACCGCCACATTTACGTAGCCGATGCCGTAACTCGCCGTTTGGAGAATCCGACCTTGCTTTAGAATAATCGGGGTTGCTGCGTTGACTGTTGGACCTCGTTGTCCAAACGGAAACTCCCATCGCACTTGTCCGGTTTTCGGGTCGATACCGTAGGTGGTCAAACGAGTTGGAACGATGGCCGTTTGCGAATCATCCCCTGCAGAGCCCGAGGAAGGATACAAGATCGGCGAAGCATAGCCCGCATCGGCATCGGTTGCGGTCCAAAACGTACTGCCGTCGAGTAGTGATATCGCGACGATCCCAGCGTTCTTCTTCTTTGCACCAACGTTGACAATGACCACGACCCCCGCGACCAAAGGAGTATTGCCAGCCCCGAAATAGCCATCGTCCGCTCCGTATTCCTTTCGCAGATCTCGGCTCCAACGAATCTTGCCGTCAGCCAAGGCTACACAATGAACACTTCCCGAGGCGGAATGAACCACGACCCAATCACCAACGATCTGCGGCACCGAACGCGGACCCTTGTCCTCATCGATTCCTTGACGATAGGTCGCGGGGAAGGCTGTGCGCCATCGCACTTTGCCACCGTTCAGGTCGACCAGTCGCAAAACGTCTTCATTGCCATCCCGCTGGTATAATACGGCTTGCCTATCGCGAATCGCTGCACCGGCATAACCTTGCCCAGCGGGAATTTGCCACGTGGGTTTGAGTTCTTTAGGGACCTTGTCAGCGAGCATTGTCCCAGGGACCGCATGACCATCACGACGCGGTCCGAGCAACCCAGGCCAGTCCGCATGAAGCTGGGGATTAGCCCATAAACCGTAAACAAACAACGTCAACAGACACATGCCCCATGCGGCCCCCGGAGCATTCGAAACGCATCGCCACATATTGAAACCCTAATAGAATGAACAGATGAGTACCGTTTCGATTGTACCGCATCCATCCAGTCGGCGCTGCGCGTTACTTGGCAGTCGGTGCGGGCTCGACCAGTTCCATCAGAGTCCCACTATCCTTCGGTCGATCCAAAACCCCACTCTTACGCGGGAAATCTGGCCGGGCTCGAGTGTTCAGCACCTCCCATGGCTTGGGATAGTTGTAGACGGGAATAGTCCCGCCGCGATGATTGCGGTAGTTGCCATTCCGAACATTGGATTCCCAAGCGATCGCTTCTTGGCTGGTTGGCTCAAAGTGGTGCAGAAATTCCCCCGGCAAGTATCTCGGACGATTGTACGTTTGACGATACTCCGGCAGGTTCTTCGCCAGGAAGCCCGGGATAATGTCCGGACGCTGAATCGCAGGGTCGAGGTAGGTTCCGGAAAACAATTGGCTTTGCTGGGTTTTATGCCCCTGGCCGAACGCCTCACTTGGAGCAAACCCCAGCATTCCAAAAAATCCCACAGCCAGCATCATGCCTGCGTGTCTCATCGCTTCCGTCTCCGTCTCGCGATTCCTACCCATCTTGCCCGCATTCTCGCAAGCAATCCATTGCCCGCCATGCAGTCATTCTGTTCATCTGCTCAAGCTGGTATTTTTTGTGAGTCCGTTTCCAATTCTGCTAAAGTTCATCAAATGCTAGCATTCGCTTGGTGCATCTAGAAAAACATTGCTGAGGATGACGGATGAGCCAAGAAAACTCGGGATTCAGCGAAATTCATGGACACTGTTGGTATACTCGAGGGGATTGGTGCAGTGGTTGGTGGGGAAACGGACATGAGTAGCGATTTTGATTCCTGCGACGCGTCTGGATGCGAATCCTATACTCGGATGCTTCGTCGTCGTTGGTTGCACGGTGCGATGTCGGGTGGCCTTGTTGGCGGTGCATTGCTACAGACGACGTTGTTGACTCGAGTCGCTGAGTCGATTGCTCGAGGTGCAGAGGTCAAGTCGTCATCGAGCAAACCACGGTCGATGATTCTGTTGTGGATGCAGGGTGGCCCGAGCCAGTTGGAGACATTCGACCCGCATCCCGGCACGCTTATAGGTGGAGATACCAAGGCTATTGAGACGTCTTTGGCGGGAGTTTCGATTGCCGATACACTTCCCCGCACAGCGGAGATCATGCATCGGGCGACCCTGGTTCGTTCGATGGTCTCGAAAGAGGGGGATCATGAACGCGCCACCTACAATATGAAGACCGGATGGCGTCCCGATCCCACGCTAGTTCATCCTGCCATCGGCGCGGTCCTGTGCCATCAAACCCAATCCAATATTGAGATCCCGCGACACATATCGATCCTTGCGGGTCAATGGTCGAGCCGAGGGGGTTATCTGGGAAGCACATTCGATGCCTTTCGTCTCGGAGATCCCAAGGATCCGTTGCCGAACCTGAAGAGCTATGTCGCGCAGGAGGTCTTCCATCAGCGAGTCTCGGATTTGGAGCAGATCGAAGCCAAGTTCCGTCGCGGTCGCATCAAGGACTTGGACGACAACAAGACGCTGCAAGCGATTTCTACGCAGCGTGCAAGGACGATGATGGCCAGCGAGCAGATTCAAGCCTTTGAAATCGATCGCGAATCGCAAGGGGTGCAAGATTTGTTCGGAGACACTCCTTTTGGTCGTGGATGCTTGGCTGCGGTGCGACTGATCGAGCAAGGAGTTACCTGCGTGGAAGTGGAGTTGAGCGGTTGGGATTCGCACGTCGAGAACCACGCACTTCAAGCCGGTCGTTGCGGCATTCTCGATGCCGCTTTGCACGGATTGGTCAATCTGTTGATCGAACGCGAATTGTTCGATTCGACCGCGATCATGTGTGGTGGCGAGTTTGGGCGAACTCCGAAGATCAATGTTGCTGACGGGCGGGATCATTGGCCAACGGGTTTTAGCACCATCCTTTTTGGCGGACCATTTCGTCGAGGCTATGTGCATGGAGAGACCACCTCAGAAAAAATAGACGATGGGAAAGATCCGCTCGACGGAGTCAAGGATCCTGTGCGGGTAGAGGATTTGCACGCGACATTGTTGCACGGATTCGGTATCGATTTCTCAGAGGAGATGTTGACCCCAATCGGTCGGCCGCTGGCTCGCAGTCAGGGATCCATCGTTTCATCGCTATTCGCGGACACTTGATGGCCAGCCCTCGTTTGATCGACGATGCGTTGGCGATATGGCGTGCGGGAGTCGACGCTGTGAGAGCCGATCGCGTTGTGGCTCAGCAAGTTCATTGGGACCGATCGTGGCTGGTGATCGATGAGAACCCTTACGATCTGAGTGGCATCGAGAATCTGGTCATTGTCGGAGCGGGCAAAGCAACCTACGGCATGTTGGTTGGCTTGGCCAATAGTTTTTTGCGAGGATCGCATCCATCACTGCGTGTCGCTGGATGGATCAATGTTCCTGAGGGAGTCGCGGAAAAGCACACGGTATCGTTCGGAGACGCGGGGACAGTCGAAGTATGCGAAGCCCGTCCGCAGGGTGTCAACGAACCGACGGAACAGGTCGTCGAAGGCTCGCGCCGGATTCTTGAATGGGTGGAGCGTGCAGATCGTTCGACCTGTGTGGTCGCACTGTGGAGCGGTGGTGGTTCGGCTTTGTTTTGCCTTCCGCAGCCATGGATCACGCTTGAAAAGAAAATTGAAATCACCCGACGATTGAGCGCGTCGGGCGCGGACATCCAGGCTCTCAACGAAGTGCGACGCTGTTTGAGCCAAGTGAAAGGTGGACGGCTTGCCCAGTCCTGTCGGGCGCGACTCATGATTGGCCTGATCATCTCGGACGTCCTTGGGGATCCATTACCGATCATTGCCTCAGGGCCGACGGTCCTCGAACCATCGCCTGATCCAGAACGAGCAGTCGAACTACTGACACACTACTGTCCCGGGGAATTTGATGCGGTGATAACCCATCTCAAGAAACTCACCAAGCGCGATACTGTTCATGGGATCGAACCGGCTCATCATATACTGGCCAACAACGCAACCGCCGTAGATGCAGCCGGTACCTGCGCGGTTTCGTTAGGATATCGATATTGGATGAGTTCGGCGAAGCGATCCGAGGGGGCTGCCCAAAACGCTGGTGAGCAGCTAGCGCAGCAACTGGTTGACTCGCAGCGCGGTGGTTTGGTCGATTGCATCATCACGGGCGGGGAACCGACAGTTGTTTTGCCGCACGACTCGATTAGAGGGCGCGGGGGACGCAACCAGCAATTGGTGCTATCGGCGGGGCGTTGGATGATTGATCAGAGCGACTGGCGATCCGATTTTGCGTTGCTCTCCGGCGGAACCGACGGGGAAGATGGTCCGACGACTGCGGCCGGGGCATGGATTGATCGCGAGTGGATCGATCGATTTCGAGGTCAAACCGATCGCGTGGAGGATCATCTGCAACGATGCGATGCCTACCCTCTTTTCGAAGAGAGCGGCAATCTTCTGATAACTGGGCCGACCAACACAAACGTTTGTGACTTGCGAGTCGCTCTCTTCCGTAAATCGTCCCCAATCCTAAAGACATTTTAGATCGAAAGGCTACCGAGATTGCGCGCTACCCACCAACTGTTTTGCCGTTACAGCCGCTCGACAAGTCCCGTTGTCGAGACAGCAACTGACCAGACCTAGTGTCGCGAAGCTACCTAGGACGTGTGGACTTGGAATCACTTAACGGACCTAGGACGATCTTGAAGTTTCCGGTTGGGAGCGATTCCGACTGGGGATCCGCAGTGTCCAGCAACTGTGACTCCAAACCAATCGTAACGGCTTTGCGTTGTTCGGCCTTCAACTCCATGTAGAGACCGTCTCGCCGATTGTGTTCGGCTTGATTCTCGAAGTACATCTGCGTTACCAACTCCGATTGATTCGGGGGGGCGATTCGATAGTGAATGTGCGGTGTTCGAGCCGGATACTTGCCAGGCTGAATCGTTCTGAAAGAAAACAGCCCGTCTTCCCCGGTCACTATCCGGGCCCAGTATTGAAAATTCGGATCCATCGGTCGGTCGTTGCGATCCTGCGGGTGATTGTATCGACCCGTCGCGCAGGCCTGCCATACCTCTACGATGACCTTGTTCAGAGGACGGTCTTCCAGATCCACGACCGAACCGCGAACAATGATCTGCTCTCCATCCGCAACAGGAGATTTGTCGTCTAAACGAGTCAGATCCGCATCGTAGTACTTCTGCTTATCAATCTCGGGAATCGGATAGAAAGGACCCTTGGTCTGAGAAGGAGTTGGGAGCAGTTCCTCGATCCAGCAAGGGTTAGCGAACGCCAGTTTCGGGATCGTAGCCCCCAGACCGCTTCCGATCAGGGCCTGCAGCAAAAATCGTCGACGGGATGGTGTCATGATCGGAACTTTCGCAAAAGATGAACGGGAAAAAGCTTGTCGAACCAAACAGGCACACGTCGGGATCGAATATATATGAGGTTCGAATGTACATAACTTCGGCGCACCGACTTGTTTAAGAAATCCCTTGTTTAAGAAAACGTCAGAGCCATTTTAGCAATCCACTCGAACTATCGTGGATCGTATCACATCCGTGTTGGGATGCACAGGAGTTTAAATCCTGGGGGAACTCTCAACCGGCCTTGTTTTTCGTTCAGGCGGACCTTGATGCGGAGTTCCTATCGATCGCTTTACATGCTGTCCTTGTCGAGTCGTTATCGGACGTAGAACGGTACGGGAGGGAGAAAGGCGTGTTGCAGCAGGATGCTCGCGGTCCCTTCCCACACGGCAAACTTCGCGAGATAGAGGAAGCCGATGTAGAAACCGAGTGCCATGACGAGAGGAATCCACGCGATCCAGCGAAGTGACCAATGACGATCCTTTGATCGCATGCGACTGCGCCGCAGGGCCCATCCTGCCAAAAGCTTTACAGGGAAAATCAGCGTCACAAAAAACAGCGACAAAACCCACCACAATTCAGGCGGAATGACTTCGATGCGAAGCGGATACAGGGGAATCGACAGGACCACCAATGCCACCACCGAGATGAGAAAGGCGAAGGGTGCGCGACGAAACGCGGTTCGTATGCCTTTGCGGTCAAAAGCCGCGAGCAAGCGACCCTCACTCGCCATATGAATGGGCAGAAAGGGGAGATACATCAGCACCCACAGCATCCCCAAAGCCCCAACCAACCCGATCAATCCCAGGGGCCCATTGTCGGGAGCTGCATTGTTCGGGCTGGTCAGCGAAAAGATCA